>CAUFMB010000005.1 GCA_959026535.1 uncultured Collinsella sp.
ACGAGCGGGGGCTCCTATCTTTTCAGTGCCCTCGGATTGGGTCATAGTGTCTGTTTTATTGCCGTGAATCAGACGTCCGCATCGACATCGTCAGATTCCACTGTAAACGCCGGATCGGTGCTCACCAGATAAAATCGGGTCACCTTAGTATTTCTAATTAGGTAAATCTGCCCCTGATTGCGTCGGCGCGATATATACGCAACGTGAATCGTGCCGAATTCTTCGCCGTTTTCCTTCTTTAATATCAGGATGTTGGGGTCATCCGTACGCTTAAACTGCCCGTCAACGCAGCTGCCGTCTTTGTCGACCAGTTGCCACCGATGGTTATCCTCTTCAAGAAAGGCCAGGGTTTCCAGACTCGTCTTGTCGTCCCGATAGTAACCGTCAATGGCAAACCCTTCGGAAGCGCATTCCTGCATATAGGACGTTTCCCGGCTTATAGCAAACAGCCCTGTAGCGCCCAGGAGCACAGCCAGGCAGACCACTGCAAGGGTTATCGAAATAGCACGGCGACCCATGTTAGCCCAACCGATAGTTGTTTAACGGAGCGCGAAACATACCTGGAACCTCCGATATCAGGGGGAACGTCGCCAGCAGGCTGACGACAACTATATGTTTCTAACATCAAACCATATGGCTGCCACTCGCGGAGGGGGCATCGGCGAACGGCGTGTTTTCATACTCCATTGGTCAAACCTAAGCGCGGCCCTACAGATCGTACTTGTACACGCGATAGATGTACTTTTCGGCTTCCATCTCAAAGGTAGCGATGGGTAGACCATACCGATCGTACTCGGTAAAGGTCTTGGCCTGGCCCGATGCCACGAGCATGCTATTTGAATCGCCAACGCGCTGCGCACTGCTCACATAGCCCGAAAACGGCACGGCGATCTGGTCCTCAAGTTCGTAGGTGCGCGCCGTCTCGTCCACTGTAAAGATGCGCCCAAACGAATGCGTGCCCTTGTTGTAGTCGGTCACCACCGCGGAGCCCAGCTGGCCCCAGTCGAACTTGGGATAGCTTTCGGCCGCACCAAAGTTGTTGTCGTATAGCAGCACCTGATAGCGACCGGTCGTTGCCGTGTCAGAACTCGGCAGATACGTCACGCTGTGCTGGCCCGCGTTGAGCGAAAAATCGCCCTGGGCCTGCAGCAACTTGTCCTCAAAGCCCGAGCCGGCCCATTGCCACTCCTTTCTATTTCTGGATCCATCTTCTCACTGTTGGCGGACGAAAATGATCCGTTTTCCTCCGTCCCCGAGAGGTCATTTTTTAGTACTTGAAGAAGCCCTCGCCCGAGCTTTCGCCCAGCTTGCCTTCGTCGAGCATCTTCTTGAGGACGGACGCCATAGCCTTAAAGTTGTAGGGCATCATCATCTTTTTGAGCAACGGGCTCACCAGGCCCGGGACCTTCTGATACTGCATAACGATGTTGTAGGCCGTCTGGATACCCACGGTGTCGAATACGCGGAATGGGCCCTTGGGAGCGCCAGTGCCGCGCGTCCATGCGAGGTCGATACTCTTGGGGTCGCTGACGCCCGAGACGTACAGGTCCAGGCCCGAAAGCAACCACGGCACCAACATGGAGTTGAGCAGGTAGCC
The DNA here is from genome assembly GCA_959026535.1 of uncultured Collinsella sp. Classification (GTDB taxonomy): domain Bacteria; phylum Actinomycetota; class Coriobacteriia; order Coriobacteriales; family Coriobacteriaceae; genus Collinsella. The sequence goes on from CAUFMB010000005.1 coordinate 1,598, forward strand.
GTTCTTTTCCTTGTTGACGGGAAGCGCCAGCATGCGGATGTCGTTGGCGAAGTCGACGAGCTCGTCGAAGTAGCGCTTATCGGTCTGGTCCTGGGCCATGACCTCGGTCATGTTGTTCTTCCAGATGGAGTTGGCAAAGTGCAGCGACAGGTACTTCTCGGGGCGGCCGGTGTACTTGGCAAAGGTGCTCGGCAGCAGCGTGGAGGAGTTGGTGACGATGACGGTCTTTTGCGGCAGAACCGGGGCGAGCTTCTTGTAGAAGTCGATCTTTGCCTGTGTGTCCTCGGCCATAGACTCGATGACCAAGTCGGCGTCGGCAACGGCCTTGGCGAGGTCGAGCTCCAGCTTGAGTGTGGAGTAGGCACGCTCAACGGCGGCGAGCGCCGCCTCCCTGTCGAAGGTCTGGTCGCTATCGGCGATACCGGCACACCACTCGCCCGTACCGTCCGCCATACCCTCGATTGCCGCGATGTACTCCTCGCGCACATGATCGATCTTGGGCTGGGTACGGCCGATGCTGTCCTCGCTGCGCAGCCAAATCGTTACATCAAAGCCGCAGTAGGCTGCCTGAAAGGCAATCTGGCTTCCCAGCACGCCGCCGCCGACAACGCAAACGGTCTTGTAGCTCATAGGAACAGTCCTCTCTTACGTAATTCCATAGATGTGTATTTATTCAACCGTAAGGGGACAGCACGCTGGGGGTGGGTTCTATAAACGGACGGTAATTTGCGGCGAACGGCTACACCTGTTCATTAACTCTCGATTTTGAGGGCATTTTTTGGCGCTGCTGAACCGCTGTTTTCGGAAGTGCGGGGAAAAATAGGGTTTCGCCGACCAGACCGGCTTTTTTACAACAAAACCGCAGGTCGCGAGAGTCTAAAAAGGCGGTGTGCTCGGGAGGTTCGCGTTTTTCCCCGCACTTCCGAAATTCGAGTGCACAGAAGGCTGCGACAAAACGATTTGCGCAACATATGTCCAGCAAAAACGGGTGGTAGCCGGTACGGCTACCACCCGTTTGTCTCATATCTAGCACATAGCAGGCCAACTACTTCTTAATGCCGCGTCCCAGGCGCTCAGCGACCGACGCCACGGCACTCTCGTCGACCGAGCCGCAGCTCACGCAGCCATCGTGGGCACGCATCTGGCCAGTGACCTCGTCCATCGCGAGCGGCGCCACCTTCTCGAGCTTAAAGCCCTTGCCGGCGCGCATGTTTTCCTTGGCCACGCTGATCATGAGCTTAATGCGGTTGAGCTGGTTGACCTCGGACGCACCGGGGTCGTAGTCCACCGCGACAATGTTGCTCTCGGGATGCTGGCGGCGCAGCTCCTTGATCACGGCCTTACCCACCACGTGGTTGGGCAGGCACGCGAAGGGCTGCGTGCAGATAATGTTGGGCGCACCGTGGTCAATCAGGTCGAGCATCTCGGCCGTGAGCAGCCAGCCCTCGCCCATGTTGTTGCACACCGAAAGCACCGTGCGGGCCTTGTCAGCCATGGTACCGATGCGCTCGGGTGCCTCAAAGCGGCGGGACTTTTCGAGCATCTCCTCCACCGGCGTACGCATCCAGTCCACGAGCTTGATGAGCGCCTGCATGCCCGCACGCGTGGTAGCAGAGCTACCCAGCTCGTCCTTCTGCAGCTCGGCGTTGCTCATGGAGTACAGGAAGAAGTCGAGCAGGCCCGGTACCACGGCCTCGCAGCCCTCGCGCTCAATGACATCGACCACGTGGTTGTTGGCCGTGGGATGGAACTTGACCAGGATCTCGCCAACCACGCCCACGCGCGGCTTGGTACCCTCGCCCACAAGCGGCATGGTGTCGAACGCGCGGATGGCCTCGCGGCACAACTTGGTGTAGTTGTGCCTGTTGAACTTAGGCGCCAGCTTGCGGGCGCGCGCCATGTACTCCTCGTAGAGTGCGTTGGCGGCACCGGGCGTGGCCTCGTACGGGCGGCAACGATAGAGCATCTGCATCATGACGTCACCAAAGAGCACTGCGTAGACTGCCTGCTTAAGCAGTGCCGGCGTAATCTTAAAGCCGGGGTTGTCCTCACCGAGCGCCACGGCCGAAAGCGAGATCACCGGGATCTCGGGGTGGCCGCTCTCGCGCAGGGCCTTGCGGATGAGTGCGATGTAGTTGGTGGCACGGCAGCCGCCGCCGGTCTGGCTGATAACCACGGCCGTCTTGGACAGGTCGTACCGACCGCTCTCGATGGCCTCCATAATCTGGCCCGTCACCAGGATCGACGGATAGCAAATGTCATTGTTCACGTAGCGCAAGCCAGCCTCGACGGCATCGTGGTCGGTCGAGGGCAGCAGCTCCAAGTTGTAGCCGGCACCGCGGAACACCTCTTTGACCAGGTCAAAGTGAATCGGCGCCATCTGCGGGCACAGGATGGTGTAGCCCTCCTCGCGCATCTGCTCGGTAAAGGGCACCTTGGGCCACGCGGTCGAAGCACTCTCACGCTGCGCCTCAAACGTGTACTTGCGGCTCGCGAACGCGGGGGCATCCGTGGAGGCCGCCACCGGCGCGGCATCGCCTTGCTCGTAGGCCTCGCCCGCGGCCGTGGCATCGGCCAGGCGCTCGGCCTCCTGGTCCTTGAGCGCTGCCATGAGCGAGCGGATGCGGATGCGCGCGGCACCCAGGTTAGACACCTCGTCGATCTTAAGCACGGTGTAGATCTTGCCGCTGGCTTCCAGAATCTCCTGCACCTGATCGGTGGTCAGAGCGTCCAGGCCGCAGCCGAAGGAATTGAGCTGGATCAGGTCCAGGTCGTTGCGCATCGTCACAAAACGGGCGACGGCGTACAGGCGGCTGTGGTACATCCACTGGTCGACGACGCGAATCGGACGCTCGGGCTTTACCAGATGCGCAAGCGAATCCTCGGTAAAGACCGCAAAGCCAAAGCTCGAGATAAGTTCGGGCAGGGCGTGGTTGATCTCGGGGTCGTTATGGTAGGGACGACCGGCGAGCACGATGCCGTGACCGCCATGGTCCTCGACCCACTTAAGAGCCTCCTCGCCCATGGTCTGGATATCCTCGTGGAAACGCGCATCGGCCTCAAAAGCAGCGTTGACGGCGGCATCGACCTCGGAGCGCGTGATCTTGGGACCGCGCACGCGACCGCGACCGGCTTGCGCATCGGCCACACGGTCGACGGCGAGCACCTGGTACAGACGGCGCTTAAGCTCGGTCTTATCGTGATACGGCACAAACGGATACAGGAACTCGATGTTCTGTTCGCGAATCTCGTCGATGTTGAGCGCCAGCGCTGTGGGGTAGCTCATGACGATGGGGCAGTTGTAACAGTTGCCAGCCGTCGGATCCTCCTTGCGCTCCCAGCGCACGCACGGCATCCAGATGAAGTCGACATCGCGGTCGATGAGGTTCATCACATGGCCGTGGCTCATCTTTGCCGGGTAGCACACGCTCTCGGACGGCATGGACTCGATGCCCGCCTGGTAGGTCTTTTTGCTCGACTGGTCGGACAGCTGCACGCTAAAGCCCAGGCGCGTAAAGAACGCGTGCCAGAAGGGGTAGTTCTCGTACATGTTGAGTGCGCGCGGGATACCCACGGTGCCGCGCGGGGCCTCGTCGGGACTCAGGATCTCGCGGTTAAAGAGCAGCTCGTTTTTCTTTTTGAAAAGGTTGGGGGCCTCAGTCTTCTGCTTTTTGTGGCCGGCGCCCTTCTCGCAGCGGTTGCCGGTAATGAAGCGCCTGCCGCCGCCAAAGTCGTTGACGGTAAGCTGGCAGTTGTTAGAGCAACGGCCGCAGCGGACATGCTTTTGCGTCACGGTAAGGTGCGCGATGTCCTCGGCAGAAAGAATGGTCGAGGTGCCGTCGGCGCCGGCGCGATCGCGGGCGAGCAGGGCCGCACCGTAGGCGCCCATGCAGCCGGCGATGTCGGGACGCACGGCATGAACGCCGGTGAGCTGCTCAAATGCGCGCAGCGTGGCATCGGACATAAAGGTGCCGCCCTGGACGATCACCTGGCTGCCGATCTCCTTGGGGTCGCGCAGCTTAATGACCTTGAACAGGGCGTTCTTGATGACGGAATAGGACAGGCCGGCCGCGATGTCGCCCACCGTGGCGCCTTCCTTTTGCGCCTGCTTGACGCGCGAGTTCATAAAGACCGTGCAGCGGCTGCCCAGGTCGACGGGAGCCTTAGCATGGATGGCGGCATCGGCGAACGCGCGCACGTCCATGTTCATAGACACGGCGAAACTCTCGATAAAGCTGCCGCAGCCCGACGAGCAAGCCTCGTTGAGCATGATGTGCTCGATGACGCCGTCCTTGACGCGCAGACACTTCATGTCCTGGCCGCCAATGTCCAGGATAAACTCGACGCCGGGCAGGAATGCCTTGGCGCCGCGCAGGTGCGCGACGGTCTCGATCTCGCCGGAATCGGCCTTGAGGGCCTCGATGAGCAGTGCCTCGCCGTAGCCCGTGGTGGTCACGTGGCCGATGGTGCAGCCGGCGGGGATGTGGTTGTAGAAATCGGCCATGATGACCTTGGCCGTGCCCAGGATGTCACCGTTGTTGTTGCCGTACCAGGTGTGCAACAGCTGGCCGTCCTCGCCCACGAGCGCGGCCTTCATGGTGGTGGAACCGGCGTCGATACCGATGAACACGCGGCCGGTGTAGCCGTCGAGCTTACCCTTGGGGACGACTTCCTGGTCGTGGCGGGTTTTGAACTCGGCGAAGTCCTCGTCGGTGGCAAAGAGCGGATCCAGGCGCTCGACCTCGGCACCCTGTGTGTCACCCAGGGCATCGATAGCCTCGATGAGCTGCGGGAACGTGCTGAGCTTGTTGGACTCATGCGCCATGGCGGCGCCGCTCGCCACAAACAGGTGGGCGTTTTGGGGCACAATACGGTGCTCCTCGTCCAGGTTGAGCGTGAGGTAGAAGCGATGGCGCAGCTCGGAGAGATACTGCAGCGGGCCGCCCAGGAAGGCGACGTTGCCGCGGATGGGACGGCCGCACGCCAGGCCCGAGATGGTCTGGGTCACGACGGCTTGGAAGATGGAGGCCGCCACGTCCTCGGGGCGGGCGCCCTCGTTGAGCAGCGGCTGGACGTCGGTCTTGGCAAAAACGCCGCAGCGGCTGGCGATGGGATAGATGGTGGTGGCGTTGGCCGCGAGTTCGTTAAGGCCGCTGGCGTCGGTGTGCAGCAGGGTTGCCATCTGGTCGATGAACGCGCCCGTACCGCCGGCACAGGTGCCGTTCATGCGCTGCTCGATGCCGTTGTCGAAGTAGATGATCTTGGCGTCCTCGCCGCCCAGCTCGATGGCGACATCGGTGGCCGGGATGAGGGTCTCGACAGCGCGCTTGCTGGCGATGACCTCCTGGACAAACTCCAGGTCGAGCCACTGGGACAGCAGCAGGCCGCCCGAGCCGGTAATGGCGCAGGTCATCTGGGCCGTCGGCAGCACGGTCGCAGCGCCCTCGAACAGGTCGCGGGCGCAGGCGCGGACGTCGGTGTGGTGGCGCTGGTACTTGGCGTAGACGATCTGGTTGTCGTCGTTGAGGACGGCAAGTTTAACGGTGGTGGAGCCCACGTCGATGCCCAGGTGCAGGTTGCCGCGGGCGTTCTCGGGGTTGAAGATCGCGCCTTCGGGGGCCTGGCCGGCGGCTACGGGCTCGGTGGCGGTGGCGGGCTCGCTAGCGACGGACGTCTCCCCTGCCGCGTTCTTGGCATCGGCAACTGCCTCGGCAACTTTCTCGGCAGCCGCGGTCGCGGCCTTCTGCGCGGCGTCCACCACGGTGGGCGCGGCCTCGCGTGCGGCAGCGACCATGCGGTCCTTGATGCCCTCGACGAGTTTGCTCATTGTCTCTCCTCTTAGTTGTTGGACTCGACGGTTGCGGCGGTGTCGGCCGCGTCCTCGAGCTGCAGGTTCAATAGCTTCATGCCGTATTCCGGCACGTTGATATCGATGGGTTGGCCATACAGGTCACCAGGGCGCACAAAAGCGAGCACCGTCATAATGCGCGCCATGGCCTCGGGCGATTCGGTGAGCCCACGCTCAAACCAGCACTGAATCATGCCGACCTCGGCGCTCACGACGTAGGTGACGTAGTAGTCAAAGAACGTGCCCAGCGCCAGGCCCAAAATGCCCGTCTGCGCACGCGGCACCACGGCCTCACGAGCGGTGTCGATGATCCTTTTAATGAAGGCCTGGTCGCCGCCCGGACCCAGCAGCGCACCGATTAAGTCGCGGTTGGCCGCAAGATAACGCAGCAGCTCAACCGAACCGGGCGCCGGCTCGAGCTCATCGATGTTGTGATAGAGGTCGGGCAGCTGAGCTGCGGTGATGAGCTCAATGCGCTCACGGATCTCGGCCAGCAAGCCATCCTCGATTTGATTGATAAAGTCGGGAATATCGCGGTAGTGCGAATAGAACGTGCGGCGCGTAAGGCCGGCGCGCTCGGTGAGCGACGCGACATTAATGCGCGAAAGGTCGCCGCTTTCGGCAAGCTCGCTGGCAAGTGCCTGGCGAAGGGCACGCTGCGAGCGAAGGGACCGGCGATCGCATTTCTCGAGCTGGGACAAGCGTCCTCCTTGTTACTCAACCTGTGCGCTATTGCACAGTGCGAGTATTATTGCACACCGTGTGCATCAACACGTAAAGGCAATATTTTGGATGTGACAAAGGGACAGTCCCTTTGTCACAACCCACCTGGCTTTTGGAGCGGCATTACCGATTGTCCAAAATGTCATTCGTGGGTAGAATAATGTCGACGGCAGCCCAAGTTCTGGAAAGCTGGGCAGCGCCGTTGTTTGCATTAGGGGGTCAACGCCTTAGCGGCGGCGACCCCTTCTGTTGCGCTTCGAACGCTGCTTGAGTGCCTCGGAAAGGCCGACAAGCGCCGTGAAGAACGAGACCAACGCGGTCAGAAGTCTCACGAAATCAATCAAATCGGTCATGGGCATCACCTCCCATCAGATGGAGGGCGTTGCCCGGCACATGGAACTGCCGCCAACGATACCGATTCTATCAAAACTTAGTTATATATACGAATATATGTTCGCATGCCAAGGGTGCAGGGCCCTCGTGGCAAAAGGACAGTCCTTTTGTCACATCATTCGATGACGGTGTGGGAGTTTTGCTTGCGCATGGTGGCGAGCATGTGTTTGGGGACGGTGTGGACCATGCAGCTGCCGATGGTCGCGCTCGCGGCGGCCTTGGCTGCATCGCTTGCGTTTTTGGTCGCGTAGCTGTGGCGGAAACGCTTGAGCATGGCAATGTCGTTGCCGCCGTCGCCGTAGACCGCGACCTCGTCCTCGGCAATACCGTAGTAACCCGCCAGCCAGGCCACGCTCTCGCCCTTGTTGCACGCTACGTCCGTAATCTCAAACATCACCGGGTCAAACGGCGCGTTGACCACGCGGTCCGAGCGCTCGACCAAATACGCCTTAAGGTCGCGCTCCAGCTCGGGCGAGGTCACGCGGCAGTTGATCTTGCACACATCGTGGCGCAGAATGTCACCGATCGATTGGTCGAAATATTGTTCCTCGTGATACCCGCCACGTGCACGCATGCCACGCATCACGATACGCTTGATAGGGCTGTCCTTTTTAAAGCCCGCTTGGTGCATCTCGAACGAACCGCTCGAAAACATGCCATCGGGCGTGGAGCAATCAAAACAGATATCCGGAAACTCCTTGAGCAGATCCTCGGTAACCTGCGGATCGATGGTCCAGGTTTTGAGCACCTCGCCATGACTGTCGCGCACGATTGATCCATTGGAGCAGCAGGCGTCAAGCGCCAGGCCCGTAAAGCCATGCTCACCAATCGGCAGCGTCGAGCGCCCGGTCGCGGGAACCACATGCAAGCCAGCCTCGGTCAGCTCGCGAATGGCATGGCGGATGGTCCCATCTGCCTCGTGCAGGGCGTTGAGCAGCGTTCCGTCTAAGTCGCTCGCAAACATCTTGATCATGGGCATGCCTTTCCTTCGTCTGCACGATATTGTAGGCGAAGGAGAGGCTCGTTCTCGTATGGGCGTTCCACGCCGCAGCAATCGTTTCTGTTAAACCGCTGCACTGCGAACGTCACATTGTTTGTGGTGAGCGACTTTTCAAGCGATAAAACAGCACCGTCGTCAGCACCAGTACCACCAGCATAGCTGCGAACACAGCCGCCGGCGCCCATCGATCATATGCAAATCCGTATGTCAATTGGCCAATAGGCGTTGCGCAGGAAAGAGCCATATATACGACCGAAAGCACCTTTCCGCAGAGTTCCGCCGCGCCGCCCGCTGAACGAATGCAACGATTTCGACCGACGCAATACTCGCCCACACCATGACCCATGCCGAACCGACCGCAAGCGCAGCAAACACAATTTGGCCAGCGCCGCTCAGCAGCGTGACAGTAATCGGCACGACTCCAAAACAGATCATCGCAACGTATCGACATATGTCATTGAAGGAAAAACGATTCGGCCTAATACCGACCAAACCGCCGCCTGCAAGACCGCCCAGCCCCATAGCTGCCTCAATAATCCCAATGCAGGAAGATTGCATGCCGAGATGCCTGGTAACAATAACGGGTGCACCAATCGTTAACCCAACCAACGCAAGATTCAAAACAGCCGCAAGCAAAATCACGGCGAGCAACGAGGTGTTTTGGAGCAGGCACCGAATCGCTGACATAAAATCGCTTTGACATGCCATACGAGTCGAGCTATCCCCCGTCATTTCAGAGGGGACATTTTGTTTGAGTGTGGCCCAAAACAGCAGCGTCGACATTGCAAACGCCACCGCCGCGATCGCGCAAAGGACGTCGATTCCAAAGCATCCGTAGACGGCTGTTCCAACCACGGGACCTAGAATATTGCTCGCCATGGTCGTCTGCGACACTAACGCGGTGGCCCGCTCGACCTTTTCCTTGCCGACCATGTGCAGCGTCTCAATTTGAAGTATCGGCTTCAGAATAGATTGAACGGCGTATTGGACGCACAGCATCACCGCCACAACAGCCGCAAGGGGCAACGAGCACTTCATGGGAACAAATAGCATCGCTGCAACCATTAAAGCAATACCGAGAGCTGCTAGAACGCCGCGATGCCCCTCTCGATCAGCTAATACTCCGCCAGCCGGAGTCGCAAGCACGCCCGGTATAAACGCTATAGCCGCGACGGCACCATATAGCGTTGACGAACCACTGCGGTCGAGCAAGTAAAGCGGGCACGCAAAGCACAGCGCCGACAACGTCGAATACACGCACAGCTGCGCAACGAGAAGACCGACGAGTCTTATAGGCAGCGCTGTCTTTGATGCTGATACGGCATCGAAGTCTCTCATCCCGTCCATAGAGCTTTGCCTCCTATACATACTATTGGTATGTATTTAACGGCTCGAAAAGGGCGACCGTAGCCACCCTCTTACATCAATATATATACCGTTAGTATGTATATTACCACCCGACACGGTTCCAAACGTCCCAAATTTGGCACGTTGTTTGAAGCACTTCTTCCCCCAAATCGAGACCCACTGCGGCCGCCATCTGCGTCAAACATTGCGCGCGAGCGACCATTCGCTCCTTGGGCTCGAGCGGACGGAACAATGGCAGCAGCCAAAGATTCGCTAGCAACGATACGGCCTCTGCTGCTTCGCGCGGGCATTCGCACGCAATGGAGCCGTCGGCGACGCCTTCCTCGATTACCGGCAAGAGATATCCATCGGCCGACTCGTCAAACGAACTCTGATACTGCATCGCCAGCAGACGCGAACTCTTTACCGGATCCGCCGCAGGATGTATGCGCGCCCAAAGCTCAATTTGTGGTACGACAGACTCAGGCGCATAAAGTCGCTTGAGCTTTTGGGCGCCCGTCATATTGCCAGCACCGAGCGTCGCGCGGCGGCGTTCAACAATCGGAGCCATCGCTCGATCAAACGCGGCGTTGAAAATCTCTTCTTTGCTCTTGAAGTGATGATAGATAGCGCCCTTGGTCATGCCATCGAGACGGTCAACGATATCCTGGATGCTCGTTCCCTCATAACCCTGTGCGCAGAATAGCTCCAGCGCCGCGTCGAGAATCTTCGCGACCGTCTCTTCGGGATATTTATTGCGACCCATAATCCGCCCATCCGCAACGCAAGTCTTATTCCTTATTGCGATATTTTAACGTTGCGGATGGCAAACGGTCGGCCCTACACCGCGGCGGGGCCGTGTTCGCAGGTACGGATGCGGATAACCTCCTCGACCGGCTCGACCCAAATCTTGCCGTCTCCAACGGCACCGGTGCGAGCGGCGTTGCAGATGATGTCGACAATTCCGTCGACGTGCTCGTCGGCACAAATGAGCGTGAACTGCACCTTAGGGATCGTGTTGACAAGCAACTCGTTGCCGCGCACGTATTCCTTCCAGCCATGCTGCGCGCCGCAGCCCTGCACCTGATTGATAGTCATGCCACGAACATCGGCAGCAAACAACGCATCTTTGAGAACCTCAAGCTTCTCGGCACGAACGACCGCCGTAATCTTCTTCATAGTGAATTCCTCTCTTTAATATAGAAATGAACCGCTCATTCACATGGCACGGGTTTTCCAGGTGCCCGAGATTGCCCCGAAAGAGGAGCGCCGCGTACTTCGGTACGCAAGCGACGGTTTGAGGGGCAAGGTCGGGTGCCTGGGAAAGCCGTGCTGCTAATCGAGTCCGGAGAACGAGGGATATGCGCTCTCGCCGTGTTGACTCACATCCAGGCCCAGCGCCTCGTCGGCCTCGTCCACACGCAGGCTGCCGTGGAACAGCATCTTGACCACCGCGGCAATCACCAAATCGAGCACCAGTACAATAGCGACCGTCACCACAATGCCCAAAATCTGCGAGATGAGCAGCGACATGTCGCCCGTGTAAAACAAGCCACCCTTGCCGGTCCACGAAAGCTCCGGCACGCAGAACAGGCCCGTGAGCACGCCGCCCAAGATGCCACCGATGCCGTGGCAGCCGAACGCGTCGAGCGCATCGTCGTAGCCGAACTTGGTCTTAAGATGGCTGATGGCCAGGTAGCAGACGGGCGATACAATCAGGCCCATGACCAGCGCCGCCCACGGCTCGACAAAGCCCGCGCCCGGCGTGACCACCACGAGGCCCGCAACCAGACCGGTGCTGGCACCCACCAGCGTGGGGCGACCGGTGTGCACGCGCTCGACGGCAAGCCACGAGACCATGCCCGCCGCGCTGGCCGTCACGGTGTTGAGGATGGCGAGCGCCGCCACGGCGTCGGCCTTAAACTCGCTGCCGCCGTTAAAGCCAAACCAGCCAAACCAAAGCAGGCCGGCGCCCAGCGCCACAAACGGCACGTTATGCGGACGGTAGCTCACCATGCCAAAGCCGCGACGACGGCCGAGCATCAGGCAGAGAATCAGGCCCGTCAGACCGGACGAGATGTGCACCACGTCGCCGCCGGCAAAGTCGAGCGCACCGATGATGTCGCCGATAAAGGAGCCCTCGCCGCCCCACACCATGTGGGCAAGCGGCGCATAGACCACGAGCAGCCAAATACCTAGGAAGGCCGCCATGGCACCAAACTTAACGCGGCCGGCCAGGCTGCCCGTGACGATAGCAGCCGTGATCATAGCAAATGCCATCTGGAAGGCGATGTTGATGATCTGAGGGTAGACGGCACCGTCCGACGCGGTGCCCTCAGCCGCCTGCAGCACCTGGTTGAGCACCGGCAAGCACAGCAGCTGGTCAAGGCCTCCAATAAACGGGCTGGAACCGTCGCCGCCGTAGGCCAGCGACCAGCCGGCAACAATCCACAGCACGCCGACCAGGCCAATGGCGCCAAAGCACATGAGCATGGTGTTGATGACATTTTTGCGCCTCGAGAGGCCGCCATAGAAAAACGCCAGACCCGGTGTCATTAAAAACACGAGCATGGTGCAGATGAGCATAAACGTTGTCGATCCCGTATCGTACATTCGCTCCCCCTTGATCGCATGAACGTTGTCGGCGCCCATAATGCGACCGAGGAGCAACTGGTGTAGACCAGATACGGCGTTGTTAAACGCTGCGTTGTCGAATGGAAACGGCGCCGCAATCTTGGAAACGGCGCGGCAACGGGCGCGAAACGAACGGGAAATACGCGAGCAAGGAAGCCGCGAGCGCTCCCATCCCGGCTAGCGTCGGAACAGCTCGCGGGCTCGGTCGCGGAGGTCGGTAGCTCGGATGACGCCCTCGTAGCGGTTGATGCGCAGACGCGGGAAGGCGTTAAAGAAGCGTAGGTCGCGGCGGCTGAGTGACACGCTCGGCACCGGACGGCTCATGCGCTTGCCGGCAAGGCGACGACTGAGCGACGGACGAGGCATGCTCGGCGCGGCATCGGCCACGCGGCGGGCAGCAAGTGCCAGACCGCGGGCACCGTCCGCGATAAACGTCGGCATCGAAGCCTTCTCTCGCAGGGCATCGAGCGTCGCGTCACCCAGCTCGGCCAGCCACGCGTTAACGGCACGGCTACGGATGTGCGTCTGTGTCACCGAGTCAATCGTCGATTCGGGAATGCGCTCGAGCATTGAGTCCGAGGCATCGGCAAGCGACTCATTGATGCGGTCGGCAAGGTCGGCGCGCACGCGCTCCAGCTGATCGGACAGACGCCGCCAGCTCGCCAACGAGCACGCCGCGTCGACCATCATCGCGACCGCGACGATAAAGGCGGACAGCCGCACAATCAGCACCGGCAGATGGCCAAGCAGCCCCAGCAATGCCGGCTCCACTAAACGGCAAATGCACAGCGCACCCAGGCCAAACGCGCAAGCCCAGTACAGGCAGATACGTCCGTGCAGGTTAAACGGTAGGTGCGAATAGTCCCAAAAGCGAGCGCCCGTTGTTTTTTCCAGCAGCACGCCCACGCTGTACTCAATCACGCTGCATACGAGCGCTGCAGCGACAAACTGGCTCGAGGCATCCGGAATCCCACGCAACAGCAGCCAGCAGGCAATGCCGCCCGCGCCATAGATAGGGCAGCACGGCCCCAGCAAAAAGCCACTGTTGGCAAATCGTCCGTGGTTGAGCATGGCGCAGACTGTCGATTCCCATGCCCAGCCGCAAAAACCGTAGAAGGCAAACGAGAGCACCAGCGCCGAGAGCGGACAGGCGGCGAGCGTCGCGCCGTCAAATGCCATATCAATCGCGGTTCCCACCGTCTACCCTCTCCTCTTTTCGTTCGAGCCCTCGTTCGAATCGTTCGCGCCGCCTTTGCGCGGTAGACGGCCGGCGACCGTCTCGCGCAGCGCGCACCATTTATCTGCCAGGCATACAATCCAAGCCTCACGACACGTCGGCGGCACTGGCACCAGCGGAAACATATGCCGCACGATGATATTCCGCTCGCGCGACGTCAGCTCAAAATCTTCCTCCGCACGTGCCAGGGCAAAAAACGGGTGGCGAAAGCCATGCAGCCGATGGCTTGGGTCGGGATCGTGCCAGTCATAGAGAAAGTAATCGTGCAGCAGGGCCCCGCGTAGCAACGAGGCGCGGTCGACCGAGACACCGACGCGGCCCAGGCGCTCGGCAAAGGACAGACTTGCCCGCGCCACCGAGGTCACATGCGCATACACCGTCACATCGCCATGCTGAATAAACTCGCGCGTCAGGTCCAGACGGCCCGCCTGTGCCAGTTGACGGGCAGCATGGTCCACTTCGCACGCGATTTTCTCGGCACGAACGACATCGGACATGCTGCCTCCTTCCAGCGACTCACGGCGACAAGCCACGGCCTGTGCGCAATCGATAAAAACATCATGGAACACATCAGTATGGCATCGGACAAAACGTTTTGCCCCGCCAGTTGGCGAATTACCGCGCCGCCGTCACATATCAAACGCCAAAATGTGCGAGACTGTTTTGTGCAATTGTGCCGGCCGAGGGAGCGCCGGCGCTCGATTCGCATGGAGTAACCCACAACGATGCTGCTTACGCAAACGACAACGCCCGAGGACGTCAAGGCTCTCGACCGCGCCGAGCTTCCGCTGCTCTGCGGCGAGATCCGTCAGGCAATCCTCGAAAGCTCCGCCGCCGTCGGCGGGCACGTTGCCCCCAACTTGGGCGTCGTTGAGCTTACGGTTGCGCTTCATCGCGTGTTTAACTCCCCCATCGACAAGATTGTCTTTGACGTTTCGCACCAGACCTACGCCCACAAGGCGCTGACGGGGCGCGCGTACACTTATATCGATCCGGAGCGTTATGGTGAGGCTTCTGGCTTTGCCAATCCCGACGAGTCCGAGCACGACCTGTTCGCCATGGGTCACACCTCGACCTCGGTGAGCTTGGGCTGCGGCCTTGCCCACGCGCGCGACCTGGCGGGCGATGCGTACAACGTCATTACCGTTATTGGCGACGGCTCGCTTTCGGGCGGCCTGGCGTTTGAGGGCTTTAACAATGCCGCCGAACTCGATAGCAACCTAATCATCATCGTCAATGACAACGACCAGTCCATCGCCGAAAACCACGGTGGCCTGTATCGCAATTTGGCCGAGCTGCGCGCCAGTAACGGTACCTGTGAGCGCAACGTTTTCCGCGCGATGGGGCTCGACTACCGCTATCTGGACGCCGGTAACGATGTGTTGGCCCTCGTCGACGCGCTGCAGGAGCTGCGCGACATCGACCACCCCATCGTGCTGCACGCCTCGACCGCCAAGGGCAAGGGCTTTGAGCCAGCCCAAAACGACCCCGAGCGCTGGCATCACGTAGGCCCCTTTGACATGGCGACCGGCCGCAAGCTCTGCCCGGGCCATCCGAGCGAGCCTGCGCCGCGCACCTATGCCGACATTACGGGCGAGGCGCTCAGCGCCGCCATCGAGCGCGATCCGCAGGTCGTGGGCATCACGGCCGCCACGCCCTACATCATGGGTTTTACGCCCGAGCTTCGCGCTGCCGCCGGCAAGCAGTTTGTCGACGTGGGCATTGCCGAGGAGCACGCTGTGACCTTTGCCACCGCGCTTGCACGCTCGGGCGCCAAGCCAGTCTTTGGTGTGTACGGCACGTTTTTGCAGCGCGCCTACGACGAGCTCTGGCACGACCTGTGCCTCAACGACGCCCCTGCAACCATCCTGGTGTTTGGCGCATCGATCTTTGGCACCACGTCCGAGACGCACCTCTCGTTCTTTGATATTTCCATGCTGGGCGCTCTTCCCAACATGCGCTACCTAGCGCCGGCCTGCATGGAGGAATATCTGTCCATGCTGAGCTGGTCGCTCGACCACCGCGAGCATCCCGTGGCGATTCGTGTACCTGGTATTGGCCTGGTGAGCCGTCCCGATCTGGCGCCCGCCGAAGACACCGAGTACAGTGCCGTTCGCTACAACGTGGTGCGTCAGGGCCGCGACGTTGCCGTGCTCGCACTCGGCGATTTCTTTGAGCTGGGCGAGCACGTGGCAAACCGCTTGGCCGCCGAGTACGGCATCGAGGCCACGCTCGTCAACCCGCGCTTTGCAACCGAACTCGACCGCGAGTTCCTCGATAGCCATGCTGCCGAGCATCGTGTTGTCGTCACCCTCGAGGACGGCATCTTGGACGGCGGCTGGGGCGAGCGCGTGGCGTGCTACCTGGCCTGCACGCCCGTGCGTACCCGCACCTTCGGCATCGCCAAGGGCTTCCCCGACCGCTACGACCCCAACGAATTGCTCGCACAGAACGGCATGACGGTCGAGAACATGGCCGCCGAAGCCGTAAGACTACTCAATCAGCACTAGAGAAAACCACCACAAAGGGGACAGGCACCTTTGTGGTGGTTTTCGTTGCCGCCATTATAGCGACCGCTGCGAGCGACCGTGCCGTCTGCAAAGCGCTATCTCAGCTGCAATATTCGGAGTTTTCCCAGATAAAACCTGCCAAAATAAACCTGTCCCTTTTTAGTAGGTACAATAACCCATAAGGTAAGTATGTTTCTGAGTTATTTCGTGTTGACCCATTTGAGCGCGATAGGGTATAACTCTACTCAACCGCTAGGGATTTTATTGAGAAAGGTGTTCTACCATGAGCAAGAACCTCTCCCAGCAGGTCGTTCTCGACCGCCGCGGCTTCGTTGCCGCCACCTTCGCAACCGTCGCCGGCCTTGGTCTTGCCGGCTGCTCCGACACCAGCGCCGAGGCCGACAAGGGTTCCGCCGCCGGCTCCTCCAAGAGCTCCGAAGATACCGAGGCTTCCACCACGCTCGACGCCAAGGCATTCGACAAGCTCGTCGACAACGGCCCCAAGGCCGATGACGACGCCATCGCTGCCAGCACCTGGGCCACGGCCGTTAAGGACGCCGGCGTCTTTAAGATCGGTGGCGTTCAGACCTCCACGCTCTTCTCCCTCCTCAACGAGAAAGACGGTCAGACCCGCGGCTTCGATGCCGGTATCGCACAGCTCCTGTCCAACTACATTCTGGGCGAGAACAAGGTCGAGATCACCCAGGTAACCTCGGACACGCGTGAGTCCGTCCTGCAGAACGGCCAGGTCGACGCCGTCTTCGCCACCTACACCATTACCGATGAGCGCAAGAAGCTCGTCTCCTTTGCCGGTCCCTACTACTACACGCAGCAGGCCATCCTGGTGCTCGCCGATAACGACGACATCAAGAGCGTTGACGACCTGGCCGACAAGAACGTCGCCGTCCAGTCCGGCTCCAACGGCCCCGCCATCCTGGAGGAGTTCGCCCCCAAGGCCAGCCAGCAGGAGTTCAAGACCGACGAGGAGGCCCGCCAGGCACTCCAGCAGGGCCGCGTTGACGCCTACGTCATCGATAACAACATGCAGCAGAGCGCCCTGGTCCGCGAGCCCGGTAAGTACAAGATCGCCGGCAAGCCCTTCGGCAGCAAGGAGCCCTATGGCATCGGCCTGCCGCTCGATTCCGACGGCGTCGCCTTCGTTAACGACTTCCTTAAGAAGATCGAGGACGATGGCACCTGGACCGAGCTGTGGCAGATCTGCATCGGCGACCGTACGGGCGACACCAATGTTCCCGAGCTGCCCGAGATCGGCGCCTAGGCAGCGAGCCTGGTAACGGCCGCAACGAAACCATACGGAAACGCACGATGTGCTTTATTGCGGTAAACTGTTTCCTCACTGAGTTGTCGGGGCTTCCGTACACACGGGAGCCCCTTTCCTTACCGGCAGGAGGTCCGCATGAGTCTCTCCGAGCTCTGGTCGCTCTATGGCCAGAACTATATCGACGCGCTGCTAGCAACCTGGGGCATGACGCTTGAGTCGTTTGCCATCGCCATGGTGCTGGCCGTCGCCGTCACTGTGATGCGCGTGTCGCCGCTCAAGCCGCTGCGCGTCTTTGGCGACCTGTATGTCCAGGTCTTTCGTAACATCCCCGGCATCGCGCTGCTCATCATCGTCGTCTACGCGCTGCCGCCGCTCAAGGTCGTCCTGCCCTACCGCACCTGCGTTATCGTCGCCACGGTCCTTTTGGGCTCGGCCTTTGGCTCCGAGAACTTCATGAGCGGCATCAACACCGTTGGCGTCGGCCAGGTAGAAGCCGCACGTTCGCTCGGCATGAGTTTCAGCCGTATCCTCGCCAAGATCGTGATTCCGCAGGCGCTGCGCTCGAGCGTGTTGCCCATGACCAACCTCTTTATCGCCGTCATGCTCACCACCGCACTCGGCAGCCAGGTGCCGCTTAAACCGCAGGAGCTCACCGGCGTGGTGAGCTACATCAACACGCGCTCGCTCGGCGGCGTCGCCGCGTTCTTTATCTCGGCGCTCGGCTACCTGGGCACAGCCTTTGTGGTGAGCCACATTGGCAACCACATCGATAAGAAGGTGAGGATCCTCCGATGAGCAAGCACTCCTCCCCTGCGCTTACCATGCGCGATGCGCTCTACGAGGCTCCCGGCCCCAAGATGCGCGCCAAGATTCGCATCGGCACCGCCATCTCGCTTGTTGCCGTGGCCGCACTCGTCGTCCTGGTACTGCAGCGCTTTTATGTGACCGGCCAGCTTTCGGTCCACTATTGGTATTTCTTTACGCACCTCACCACCTGGAAGTTCCTGCTTGCCGGCTTTGAGGGCACCGTTAAAGTCGCACTCACCGCTGGCGCCATCGCACTGGTGCTGGGCCTAGGCCTTATGCTCGGCCGCACCAGCGACATTAAGCCGCTGCAGCTGGTCTGCCGCGTGCTCACCGATTTCTTCCGCGGCGTGCCGAGTCTGCTGTTCATCTACTTCTTCTTTTTGGTGCTGCCCCAGTATAAGATCGCGCTGCCGTCGTTTTGGATGCTCACGCTTCCTGTCGCGCTCGCTGCAGCCGGCGTACTTGCCGAGATCTTCCGTGCCGGCGTCAACGCCGTGCCGCGCGGCCAGGTCGAAGCCGCCCAGGCGCTCGGTCTCTCCAAGGCTAAAATCACCTTTAAAATCGTGTTGCCTCAGGCTATTCGGTTTATTATTCCGTCGTTAATCTCACAACTTGTAGTCGTGGTCAAGGACACCACCGTCGCCTATGTGGTGAGCTACCCCGACCTCATGCAAAATGCCCGCGTGCTCATTACCAACTACGATGCACTCGTATCGGTCTACCTGGTAATCGCGGTCATCTACATCCTCATCAACGTCGCGATCAACAAGGCCGCCGTCTACGTTTCGCACAAGACCGGCGCGACCATCATCCGCTAACGCTTTACCATTTCGAGTCATAAGGAGCCGAGCACCATGGCACAGAGCACCTCTTCCACCGGCAATCAGCCGCTGATCGAGCTCAAACACGTCGATAAGCACTATGGCGACCTGCACGTCCTCAACGACATCAATCTCTCGGTCGACCGCGGCGAGGTCGTCGTTGTAATTGGCCCCTCGGGCTCGGGCAAGTCGACCATGTGCCGCACCATCAACCGCCTGGAAACCATCGACTCGGGCGAGATCCTCATCGAAGGCGAGCCCCTGCCGCAAGAAGGCAAGGACCTTGCCCGCATGCGCGCCGAACTGGGCATGGTGTTCCAACAGTTCAACCTGTTTGCACATATGACGGTGCTGCAGAACGTCATGCTGGGACCGGTCGATGTGCTGGGTGTCTCCAAAGACGAGGCCCGCGAGCGCGCCATGGACCTGCTGGGCCGCGTGGGTGTGGCCGAGCAGGCCGATAAGGTGCCCGCACAGCTCTCGGGCGGCCAGCAGCAGCGCGTAGCCATCGCCCGCTCGCTTGCCATGCAGCCCAAGGCCATGCTTTTTGACGAGCCCACGAGCGCCCTTGATCCCGAGATGATCAACGAGGTGCTCGAGGTCATGGTGCGCTTGGCGCAGCAGGGCATGACGATGATCGTCATCACGCACGAGATGAACTTTGCCCGCCGTGTGGCCGACCGCGTCGTCTTTATGGCCGACGGCCAGATCGTGGAAACCGGCACGCCCGACGAGTTCTTCGACCACCCCCAGACCAAGCGCGCCCAGGACTTCCTCAACTCCATCAAGGGCCACTAACCAGACCGCCCACCCGCCAGCCATGCCCATCCAAACTCGAAAGTTACACCTATGATCGGAACTCGCACTTCATCGTCATACACCCCGCACGTCGACGTCGCCCCCGCCGACCGCCCACTCATCCTCGTCGCACCGCGCTGGGAAGAGGCAGAGCCGTTTTTAACCGAGATGCTCTCCCCCAACGAGGAAATCGCAAGTGTCTTTGTCGATGCCATCCTTGCCGCTGGCGGCCTGCCGCTGCAGATGTCCATCACCGAGGACATTGAGGTCATCCGTCATTACGTTGATATCGCCGACGGCATCGCCATCCCCGGCGGCCCCGACGTCAATCCCAAACGTTGGGGCGATGATCGACCCTACGACCCCACCCTCTGCTGCGAGATCCGCGATAGCTTTGAGTTTAAGCTGGTCGGCGAGGTGCTTCGCGCCAAGAAGCCGCTCTTTACCACCTGCCGCGGCACGCAGCTGCTCAACGTCGCCACTGGCGGCACCCTGTGCATGGACGTGCCGAGCCTGGGCGCTCGCGAGGGCCGCACGCAGTGGCGCCACACCCACGTGCTCAACGACCCCGTGCATCCCGTCGAGGTCGTGCCGGGCTCGTTGCTCGACCGCGCGGTTGGTGGCGCCAAGCTTATCCAGACCAACTCCGCACACCACTGCTGCGTCGATTGTCTGGGTAAAAGCACGCGCTTGGTCGCCAAGGCAACCGACGGCGTTCCTGAGTGCATCGAGGTCGAAGGCCAGCCGTTCTGCCTGGGCGTGCAATGGCACCCTGAGTACACGTGGAAGACGCTCGAGACCGACTTTAACCTGTGGAAGTCGTTTGTCGAGGCAGCGGCAAAGGTTAAGCAGGCTCGCTAGTTCACGGACAGCACAACAGATAAGGGTGCCCCGCCGGCCACATGGTCCGACGGGGCACCCTTTTACCTATTTGCTGCCGGCACGCAGCCCAAGGCTCGCAAGCTCTTATTCAGCCGCTTCGCGCAGGGCCGACATCGTAGCCGCATATTGCTGCTGCAGCGCATGCATCCCCTCGCGAGCGCCGTCAACGGCATCGGCGCCGCGCAGCGCCTCGGTCACCACGACCGCCGGCTCGTACAGATTATCGAATCCCAGGTTCTGGCTCACGCCCTTGAGCGTGTGCGCTGCCATAAACGCACCTTCGGCGTCTCCTGCCGCCATGGCGGCCTCCAGCTTGTCCATGCTCTCGTCATCCAAAAACTTGAGGGCAAAGCGGGCAAGCATTTCCTCGCCCATCAGCCGAGCGCACGCGTCATCATAATTAGCGCCGATCTTCTCATACGCCTCACGCATGGAAATCATGGATTAAAACTCCTTTGGTCAAACTAAATCGTGGGAAACGCGACAACGTCGGCGGGGCGTGCCAACGTCTCGGCAATACGGTCTTGCACCTCGAGCAGGCAGTCGAGCAACAGCGGGTTAAACTCACCGCACTTACCGTCCAAGATCATCTGGATAGCCTCCTTGTGCGGGATAGCATCCTTGTACACACGCACACTCGTCAGCGCATCGTACACGTCGGCCACCGAAACCACCTGTGCGGCGATGGGAATCTGGTTGCCCTTAAGGCCATCGGGATAGCCCTTGCCGTCCCAGCGCTCGTGATGCCAACGCGCAATCTGGTACGCATATTCCATAAGCGCATTGCCGACGTGATGGCGGCCCAGCTCAAGCAACATGTCGGCGCCCATCGTGGTATGCGTCTTCATAATCTCGAACTCCTCGGACGTAAGGCGTCCGGGTTTGTTGAGAATCGCATCGTCAATCGCCATCTTGCCGATATCGTGCAGCGCCGAAGCCAGGGCAATCGTGGAGCGTTCCTCGTTGTCGAGGGAAATGGTGTCGCTACGCTGGACCAGACAGCCAAGCAGCAGCTCGGTCAGCTTTTCGATATTCGTAACGTGCCTGCCGCTCTCGCCATTGCGAAGTTCCATGACACCGGCCATGATGTCGATGAGCATGCGACTGTTCTTGACGCGCTCGTTGTACTGCTGGGACAGCAGGCTCGTCAGGCGGCGCTGTTTGGCGTACAGACGGATGGTGTTGCTTACACGGCGGCGCACGACACGGGAGTCAAACGGGCGGCTGATATAGTCCGAGGCGCCCAGCTCGTACGCGCGCAGAACCACATCGTCGGAATCTTCGCTCGAGATCATGATGACAGGTAGTTTGTCAACAACCGATCGGCGCGACAGATCGGCCAGCACCTCAAAGCCGCTCACGTCCGGCATGACAATGTCCAGTAGCACGAGCGACAACTCATCGCCATAGCGGTCGACCATATCGAGCGCCGTACGACCGTTATCAGCCTCGAGGATGCAATACTCGTCCTTGAGCATCTCGCTGAGAATGGCTCGGTTCATCTCGGAGTCATCGACAATAAGCACCAAAGGCTTTTCGCTTTGGAAGGCCTCGATGGAATCGGCATCGGTCACGACCGTACCGGCTTTTGCCTTAGCGCGGCTCAATAACTGGACAGCGCGGCCAACGCCCTCATCGACCGTCTCGCCATGAATGCGAACGCCACCAACACATGCCGTCAAGCTCACGTACTCATGGCCCGGAATAATCGTGGAATGAACGGCTTCGGATACCTGATGCAGGCGACGGGTGAAGTCATCGGAGGGAATATTGGGCATGACAACCACAAACTTGTCGCAGCCATAGCGCACAAGCTCGTCAGTCGAACGAATTCCGCTGCGTATGGCTGTCGCCACAGCACCGAGTGCAAGGTCGCCGGCATGACGGCCACACGTATCGTTGAAGACCCTAAAATCATCAAGGTCGATCATCGCAACACCGGCCTTCATGCGGGCGCTACGGAGCTTTTCTTCGTAATATCGGCGATTGCGCACATTCGTCAGCACGTCGGTGTAGACAAGGTCCTCTTCTGCAGCCTCTTGCCCATCGATCGGACGCACCATCAGCAAGACATGAGGCTCGCCCTCGACCTTTAGAGGGCGCAGACGGGCGCGGTACTCAACACCATCGTTGAGCAGTTGCTCCGACACCTCATCGGAATCTGTTAAGGCCTCAAGACTCGACTGACGCAGACAAGGGCAGCGATCGCCGGCGAGCAGGCAGTTAGGCTCGCTCTTAATCTGATCGGCCGACAGCAAACGTACCACGGGGTAGGTCCTTGCGACACGGGCGACCTCGGCGGCAGCCTCCTCGTCGGTTAGATTGACCTCGTGATTATTGAGCATACGGGGCCCTTTCGATAGTTTCGCATGGAGCGGTGGGTTCCAAATGTTACAAGGGTAACACCTTGTCGATGCAGGTAGGCACGTGAATGCTGTTACATTTTTATGAGTTGGCAGACGGCGCGATTGAAGCCGCAGGCGTGAGGTTTTGAGCACGTTTGTTAACACGGCCGAAACGTTTGCGGATGAAGCCTGTTTTGTTTTTTTGCAGCTGCTAGAACCCCAGGATGCCACGGACAGTCTGGGCAGCCGCTGCCGGGCGATCGCGCAGGCCGTTGTGCGCGCCGGGAATCGTTACGAGGGGGCAATCCAAAAGCTCAGCCGCCATCCTCGTACCCGCCTCGCGGGGCGTGCCAATCGAAAGCTCGCCCAAAAGCACGGCGGCCACCGTTTTCGACGCGCGAACGCTATCCCAATCGGGAACGCAGGTCATAGTAATCCCGTATTCGTTCGCCATGAAACTGCGGCCGTTGCGCAGGGCATGCTTGGCTTCTGCCTCGGTTAACTTGGGGGCCTCAGGGTCCGAATCGCCGATGGCGCCCAGGAAGGCCCGTAATGCCCTGGAGACCTTTCCTGCGGCGATCATCTCGAGCAAAACCGGGGCCGCGCCCAGACCGGCACCCTCATCCGTCACGGCGGGTTCATGCAGAATCGCACGCGAGATTATGGCGGGGTTTGCACGGAGAAGCTCCAGGGCCACCAGCGTACCGGCACTGTGCGCGAGCACGTTTACCGGAGCGCCAATATGCTCGATAACAGCTTGCAGGTCGGCGGCTTGGGCGGCGAGGTCGTAGCGTCCGTCTGCAGCGTCGCCACTCTCGCCGCAACCGCGGCGGTCGTAGGCAATGACGCGATAGTCGCAGGCGAGCTCGCGGGCGATACCGTCAAAAAAGACACCGTCGACGCAGGCACCGTGCACGCACACCAAGGCGGGTGCATCGGACGATACAACCGGGCCGGCATACTCGCGGCAGGCGATCGTAGTGCCCGCATTCTCGACCGTAAAATCCATACTGTGTTCCCATCGTCAACGCCCATCCAGTTGCACGTCAGTACGGCTAGATGGACCCGCATTGCCTTACAGCTTGTTAACAGATTAACTGTACCCGACCCAAGGCTTTTCATGGCACGGCATAATGAGCGACGTGAAAAAACGAAACTTGTAAAGCAAGAGCCCGCACCTTGCTTTGGAGCCGATGCTATGCTTAGGCACAATTGTCTTGAGGAGCATATGCCTATGTCTACGTTTTTGAATGCCAGCCCCATCTTTGGGCCCGTTCGCAGCCGTCGCCTTGGTCTCTCGCTCGGCGTCAACATGATGCCGGCCAGCGGCAAGATCTGCACGTTCGACTGCATTTACTGCGAAAACGGCCTCAACGCCGAGCGCCCCTGCCACGAGCCGTACAACACAGCTACCGTGGTACTCGACGCGCTCGAGGCAAAGCTGTGCGAGATGGCAGCCGAGGGCGAGCTCCCCGATGTGATCACCTTCGCAGGCAACGGCGAGCCCACCGCCGCACCGGAGTTTCCGCAGGCCATCGCCGGCGCCGTCGCGCTGCGCGACGAGCTTGCCCCAAACACCAAGATTACCGTGCTTTCCAACGGCACACGCGCCGACCGTCCCCATGTACACGATGCGCTCATGATGGTTGATGACAATATCCTCAAGCTCGATACGGTCGACTTGGCATTTATCCAGCTGCTCGATCAACCCGTTGGCCCCTACGATGTGGAGCACCAGATCGAGACGTTCACGAGCTTTGACAGTCATGTCATTATCCAGACGATCTTTTTGACCGGCGAGTATCAGGGCAAGCTCATCGACAACACCGGCGAGGAATACGTCGGCCCTTGGCTCGCGGCGCTCGAGCGTATTCGCCCGCAGGAGGCGACCATCTACACGGTGGCGCGCGAGACACCGGTCGCCGGCCTTGCCAAAGCAGCGCCCGAGGTGCTCGACGCCATTGCCGCGCGCGTGCGCGCCCTCGGCATCCCCTGCCAGGTGAGCTACTAGCAAAACCACGCAGCAGCTAGCACCCGCCATCCCGCCCCATCAGTTGCGGTGATATAGTTCCTATTTGTGCTGTTAAACCGCTTTAATCGGAACTATATCACCGCAACTTTTATGGACGCATGGGTGGGCTATACTAGCTGCGGATGAAAGGAAGTTAGCCATGTATGACAAAGGACCCGTACCCGGCCGCAACGACGCTTGCTGGTGCGGCAGCGGCAAAAAATATAAGAAATGTCACAGCAGCTTCGACGAGCGCCTCGAGCGCCTGTGGGAGGAGGGCTGGGAGGTTCTGCCCCGCACGCTCTACAAGACGCCCGCCGACATCGAGGGCATCAAGCGCTCCGCCGCCATCAACGTGGGCGTGCTCGACTACGTAGGCGAGCACATCGCCGCGGGCATGACCACCAACCAGATCGACCAGATGATCTACGACTACACCGTCGAGCACGGTGGCACGCCGGCCGACCTCAACTACGAGGGCTACCCCAAGAGCGTGTGCACCTCGATCAATGACGTGGTCTGCCACGGCATCCCCTGCGATACGGACGTGCTGCACGAGGGCGACATCATCAACGTGGACTGCTCCACGATCCTAGACGGCTACTTTAGCGACTCGAGCCGCATGTTCTGCATCGGCGAGGTCTCGGCCGAGCGCCAGCGCCTGGTCGACGTCACCCGCGCCAGCGTGGAGGCGGGCCTGGCGGCCGTCAAGCCATGGCTGCCGCTGTCCGTTATGGCCGAGGCCGTACAAAAGACGGTCGAGGACGCCGGCTTTAGCGTGGTGCGCGAGTACGGCGGACACGGCATCGGTAAGGAGTTCCACGAGGACCCGTTTGTGGGCTTTACCACCGAGGCACCCGATGTGGACACCATCATGGCTCCGGGCATGGTCTTTACCATCGAGCCCATGGTCAATGCCGGATCGCCCGACATCAAGATTAGCAAGGGTGACGGCTGGTGCGTGCGCACCAAGGACGGCAGCGATTCGGCCCAGTGCGAGGTACAGCTCGTGGTGACCGAGGACGGCTACGAGCTGCTGAGCTGGTAGCCGTGGATGCGCCGGATGCTGACGGGCACGCTCGTCTTGCATCCGGCGTTTTTATTTGAACGTTTTGCCTGATAAAACCTGCCAAAATAAACCTGTCCCCTTTTGGCAGGTCGAGCGGAGAGGACTGCTTGTGAACATCCTGGTTTTGCTGCCCGTCAATGACCGCCATCGCGCAATTCTTGAGTCGAGCGCTCCGGGCGAGGACTTTATCTACACGAGCTCCGACGCCGCCACGCGCGAGCAGGTCGCCGATGCCGACGTGATCTTGGGCAACATCGACCCTGACATGCTCACGGCATGCGAACATCTCCAGCTGTTGCAATTGCAGACCGCTGGCTATGACGATTACTTGGCCGCCGGCACCGTGCCGGTCGACGCCAAATTGTCTTGCTCGGTGGGCGCCTACGGCCAGGCCGTAAGCGAGCACATGTTTGCCATGGTCCTTTCCATGATGAAGCGCCTGCCCGGCTACCAGGACTTGCAGCGCGAGCATCGCTGGGAGGATTTGGGCCCGGTTACCTCGCTCAATAACGCCAACGTGCTGGTGCTGGGCGCGGGCGATATCGGCGGCCACTTTGCCACGCTCTGCCGCAGCATGGGTGCGCACGTCCGCGGCATAAAGCGCCATCCGCTCGTCTACCCCATTGTGTTTGAGGACATGGACGGCATGGACGCTCTGCCCGAGCGCCTGGCCGAGGCAGACGTCGTCGCATCCTTCATGCCGAGCACGCCCGAGACCCGCGGCCTGGCGAACGCCGAGTTCTTCGCCACGATGAAGCCGGGCGCTTTCTTTGCCAACGGCGGCCGCGGCGACCTTGTGGTCGCCGACGACTTGGTTGCCGCCCTGGAGTCGGGACATCTCGCCGGCGCCGCGGTCGACGTCACCGACCCCGAGCCGCTGCCTGAGACAAGCCCTCTGTGGGATGCGCCTAACATGCTCATCACGCCGCACGTCTCTGGCTGGTTCCACCTGGCCGCCACGCTCAACAACGTCATCGACATCGCCGCGGAGAATCTGCGTCACCTGCAGGCCGGCGAGACCCTGCGCTGCTGGATCGAACATTAGGGTTCCGCCGTTCTAACGAACGTCGGACCGGTCGACGCTGCGAGCCCGCCGTTTGGCCAATCTGCCGTTCAATTTCAAAGGCGCGACCAGAAGGTCAGCGCCTTTTCATTTCACGGCACATTGGCTCAAACGGCGGGCTCTCGCTGACTTTTGCTCAACCTGCGGCGTTTCCTTTTTGGTGCAATGGGGTCAAGTTGGCTTGCGCCATACCGGTAGTTCTGTCTGCGACACTCTCGCCAAAGTGATCTCAGACATACACCTAGTGTTTTCGACGCTCCGCTTATTAGAGCCAGTCCGTCTCCTCGTCGTAGCGGTCCGAATAGGCGTTACGCTTGAGTTCTTCATCGCTCGTTGGTCGCGCCTTGGACACGTCGACCCCTGAATCGCGGCAAGCAGTGGCGAACAGCTGCGAACCCTGATCGATAAGCTCAATCTTGCGCTCGGCCTTCATGTCTTCGGCCTGCATTTACAGCCCCACGCTTTCGGCTCCGTTGATGGTTAGGTTGCGCTCGTAGAAGGCCGTGAGGGCGCGGATGGCGTACATCACGTCGCGTACGCCGCCGGTCTCGTAGCTCGAATGCATGGCCAGCTGCGGCAGGCCCACGTCTACGGCATGCATGCTCGCCTGCATATTGGACAGATTGCCCAGGGTGGAGCCACCCGCCATATCGCTCTTGTTGGCGAAGGCCTGCGTGGGCACGTCGGCGTCGTCGCAAATAGCCTGGAACACCGCGCGGCTAAAGGCATCGGTGCAGTAGTGCTGGTTGGCGGCTTCCTTGATGACGATGCCGCCGTTGAGCACAACCTGGTTGCGCGCATCGCACTTCTCGGCGTGGTTGGGGTGCACGGCATGCGCGTTGTCGCAGCTCACGAGCATCGATGCGGCAAGGGCGCGATGGTACGACTCGTCGTCAAAGCCCAGCGATCCGTTAATGCGGCGCAGCGCGTCGGCTAAGAACGTCGACATGGCGCCCTGCTTGGTCTCGGAGCCAACCTCCTCGTTATCAAAGCAACAGAAGACCGAAACGTCGTGCGCGTTCTCGGCGCCCAAAAATGCCTGTAGCGAGGTATAGGCGCAGGCCAGGTCGTCAAGCTTGGGCGTCGAGATAAACTCGTCGGCCCAGCCCCAGATGCGTGCATCCTGACGATTGACCAGGAACAGGTCGCGACCCAGGATCTGCTCGGGCTCAACATCCAGCTCTTCGGCGATCAGGGCATCGAAGTCACCCGGCTTAAGCTCGCCGGCGCTGATGAGCGGACACAGGTCAACGGCTCGGTTGGGCGCAAAGCCCTCGTTAACGCCGCGGTTCATGTGGATGGCGAGGCTCGGGATAATAGCGACCTCGCGCTCGGTGGCAAGCAGGCGGCTCTCAATACGGTCGCCCTCGCGCACCAGCACGCGACCGGCCAGCGCCAGCGGGCGATCGAACCAGGTGTAGTCGATCATGCCGCCGTAGGCCTCGGTGTTCAGGCGCAGCGTCTCGCCTGCGCCGTCGAGCTCGGGCACGGCCTTAACCTTAAACGTCGGAGAATCGCTGTGCGACGCCGTGAGCTGGAAATGATAGTCGCCGGCAACGCCGTCCTCGCCCCACGTCGCGGCAAGGTCCTCGCCCACCTTAAAGGCAACAACGCTCGAGGTGTTGCGCTGCGTGTAATAGCGACCGCCCGGCTCGATGTCCCACGCCGCGTTCTCGGGCAGGTAGGTAAAGCCCGCCTCGTCGAGCTCGGCCATAATGGTCGCCGCCGTATGGAACATGCTGGGGCATGCCTCGATAAAGTCGATAAGGTCGTTGGCGGCCTCGATATCGTCGGCAGTCACGTGCACGCGCTCGGGCGTTTCCTGATCCGTCATGCTCTCCCCTTTCGCTGGGTTGATGGTCCCCTCCAGCATACCCCGCCGCGCCAGCGCCGCGCCTTTCATTCCATGTTTAATCCCGCGCCGCTCGCCAAGTTGAGCCATCATGCCCGTGCACCTTTTGCGACAATTACGTTAACAGGACGAGAGGAGCCGTCATGAAGCCACGTAACATTGCCATCGCCTGCGGTGTTGCAGGAACCGCCGTCGGCCTTGCCGCTGCCGCCGGCATCGTTTACCGCAAGCAAATCAAGTCCGCCGCGTCGCTCAAGCGCTTGACCGACTATGCGGATGGCTATGACCTGTATGCAATCGACGTCGCCTACGACTACGACCTCGACCGCATCATCGCCGCTGGCGTGCGCGACGATCAGGCCTACATCGATGCTGTGGTGGCGCAGGTGTTGCCCGGCGTGCCGGCACATGTCCAGGCGCCCCAGTTTGCCTGCAGCGCCTTTGCCGCCGTAGATGCCGAAGGCCGCGTGCGCACCGGTCGCAATTACGACTTTAAGGACGACACCTCGGCGCTGCTGGTGCGCAATCACCCGCGCGACGGCTATGCCTCCATCGGCTTTGCGGCCCTTAACAACCTGGGCGATAACACTCCGCTTGACTCCGTCGCCGGACGCGCCGCCGCGCTCATGGGCCCGTTTGCCCAGCTCGACGGTGTTAACGAATGCGGCGTGTCCATTGCCGTACTCACCCTGGATTCCAAGCCCTGTGACCAGGACACGCAACGCCCCGTCATCAACACTTCGCTCGCCATCCGCCTTGTGCTCGACCGCGCGGCTACCACGCAGGAGGCCGTAGACCTGCTTTCCGCCTACGACATGCACGCCATGGCCGGACGCGATTATCACTTCTTTATCAACGACGCCGCCGGTGACGCGCGCGTAGTAGAGTGGGATCCGCACGATCCGGACCGCGCTTTCAAAGCGACTCCCGTACGCCAGGTTACGAACTTCTACGCCTGCTATGGTGACGAAGTGCTGCCCAACCAAAAGAATGGCGAGCTGGGCCATGGTAAAGAGCGCGCCGTCGCCATCGCCGATGTCCTCGACGCCCATGCCGGCGCCCAAGACGAGGCAGTCGCTTGGAAAGCCCTACGCGCTGCGGCGCAAGAGCCCAATCCGGAAGACATCACCAGCAACACGCAATGGTCGGTCGTCTTTGACAATACCGAGCCCGCTGCTGCCATCACGCTGCGCCGTCACTGGGGCGACGTCGACGCCTTCGCGCTTTAAGGAGCCAGGCCCATCGACCTTACGCTCGCCTGACGTTACTTACATTTCTATACATCTGAGCTAACACGTTTTACCTCCGCATCAACAGTGTGCGGGGGTAAACTTATGCGCATGTTATAACTTGCCCGGAAGGATTCATCATGCTTAGGATTGGTCTTCTTACTAGTGGCGGCGACTGCCAAGCGCTCAACGCCACCATGCGCGGCATCGTCAAAACGCTCATGACCAATAGCGAAGAACCTATCGAGATCTACGGTTTTGAGGACGGCTACCAAGGCCTTATCTACAGCAGGTTCCGCGTCATGACGCCCGCCGATTATAGCGGCATCCTCACCCGCGGCGGCACCATCCTTGGCACGAGCCGCACGCCGTTCAAGCGTCTGGACACTCCCGAGGCCGACGGCGTCGAGAAGGTGCCGGCGATGGTCCACACCTATCACAAGCTGCAGCTCGACTGCCTGTTTATGCTGGGCGGCAACGGCTCCACCAAGACCGCCAACCGCCTGCGCGAAGAGGGCCTCAACGTTATCGCTCTGCCCAAGACCATCGATAACGACACCTGGGGCACCGAGATGACGTTTGGCTTTACGAGCGCCATCGACGTCGCCACCAAGTGCATCGACGACATCCACACCACCGCTTCGAGCCACGGCCGCGTGTTCGTCATCGAGATCATGGGCCACAAGGTTGGCTGGATCCCGCTGTACGCCGGCGTCGCGGGCGGTGCGGACGTCATCCTGATCCCCGAGATCCCCTACGACATGGACCAGGTTATCAAGACCATCGAGCATCGCATGGAGACCGGCAGCCGCTTTACCATCGTGGCCGTCGCCGAGGGCGCCATCTCTAAGGAGGACGCGGCGCTGTCCAAGAAGGAGTACAAGAAGAAGCTCGCCGAGCGCACGAGCCCGTCGATCGTCTACGACATCGCCAAGGAGATCGAGGCCAAGACCGGTCGCGAGACCCGTGTCGCTATCCCCGGTCACACGCAGCGCGGCGGCCAGCCCGACGCTCAGGACCGCATCTTTGCGACCCAGTGCGGCGTCGAGGCCGCGCTTGGCTGCCTGCGCGGCGAGTTTGGCTACATGATTGCCCTGCGTGACGGCAAGATGTGTCACATGCCGCTCGAGGATGTTGCCGGCAAGCTCAAGTATGTCGACCCCCAGAGCGATCTGGTGCGCGAGGCCAAGGCGTTGGGCATCAGCTTCGGCGACGAATAGCCTCGGCTGGAACTGCCCCCATCGGAGGCCCCAGGGCTTACTTCCCAAATCTTTCCGCAGGACGGAAGGACCCCGCCGCGCGAAGCGCACGGCGGGGTCCTGACATGTCCGAGGACGATTTGGGAGGTATGCCCTGGGGTCTCCTGCGGCAACTGGGGAGGCTGAGGCTATTCGTCTTCTTGCTGCGGGCGCCTAGGGTGGGGTGTGGCGTGCATTTTTGGGAGTATTCAGCAGCCGAGGATGCCTGCATACTGGATTTTGGGCGAAAGGCAGGCACCATGGGCCGCATCCTGTAAAAAACGAGCGGCTCTAGAGGCGTTGGGACTCAGAATCGGGGCTTTCAGCGCGGTTTTGTGCACCCGCCCCCGCGCCCGCGGACCCCGGGATGCTGAATACTCCGGAATTTGCACGGCGCCCCCTGGGGTACCTGTGGGCAAAAAGCAACCGCCCCGTCAAAGTATGCATTTGGCGGAGCGGTTTATGCAAAAATACTGCTGCGGGCGCGTCGGCAGCTCGCTAGAACTTGAATCCCAGGACAGGTTACTCGGCGCTCTTGAGGGCGCCGACCATGTCGATCTTATTGAGAGTTCGGTTGGTGGCGAGGTTGACGATGATCGTAAAGCCGAAGGAAAGCACCACGGCAAGCACGTAGCTCAGCGGCTCGACTTCGACGTCAAAGTACAGCGACGGCATCTGCAGGATGTACGTAAAACTCTCGGCCAGCAAGCCGCCTAGCGGTACGCCCAGTGCGGCGCCAATCGCCGTGAGGATCAACGTCTCCTTGTTGACGTAGTGGTGCACCTCGCCGCGACGGAAGCCCAACACCTTAATGGTCGCCAGCTCGCGCTCGCGCTCGGAGATATTCGTGTTGGACAGCGTAAACACCACCACAAACGACAGGCACGCCGCCATAAAGGTCACGAGCACCACGACCGAATTGATAATCGTAAAGTTCGCCTCATAGTTTTCCCAATGCTCGGCCGTACTCGAAATCGTAAGCCAACCGTCACTCTTAAGATTCTTGCTAAACGCAATCTGGTCGGCCGACGAACCCTTGAGCAGTACAAAGATGCCGTTAAGACGCGCGCTTCGGCCGAACGTGCGCTCATAGGTGCCCTGCGTCATGTAAAGCGTGTTGCCCAGATAGTTAAGCGAAATGTCGCTGACTTTGACCTTGGCAACATTGAGCGACGAATCCTGGACGTGAGCCGTATCGCCCGGCTGAATCCCCAGCACCAGCTGTGAACTTTTGCTCAGATACACGTCTCCGTCACGCAAAGGCAGCGGTTCTTTGGACTCATCCTCCAGACGCACGTAATCGCCCAAGTCACTCGTGCGGTCATCGGGCACCACGATCAGCTGCACAGTCTCGCTCTTGCCGCCAAATGTAAAGGTGACGTTGTCGGTCATAATCGGCAGCGTCGAAGTCACGGTCACGTTGGAATCATTGGACGCGCTGCGCCCATCCAATGCCGCGCACGTCTGTGAAAAATCGTCGGGATTGGCGACCGCCAGCAGATCGTAGCGCGTGACGTGGCCGTACTGCTTGGGCGACAGCGCGACCGACGTATCACGAATGCCCATGCCGCAAATTACAAGCGCTGTGCAGCCCGCGATGCCAAAGATGGTCATAAAGGCGCGCTTTTTGTAGCGGAATAGGTTGCGTGCAGCGACCTTGTTTAAGAAGCCCATGCGGCGCCAGATAAAGCCGATATGCTCGAGCAGAATGCGCGAGCCGGCGCGCGGGGCCTTGGGACGCATGAGCGAGGCTGGGGTCTCGGCCATCTCGTGGCGGCAGGCGATAATCGTAGCGCCCACCACGCCCACGGCAAACAGCGCCACCGACACGAGTGAAGACACGATATCGTACGAAAGCAGCATCTGGGGCAGCGAGTACATGTCGTCGAACACCGTAAACAGGAACAGCGGCAGGCCCACAAATCCGATGATGTTGCCGAGCACGCCGCCGATCAGACACGCCCACAGCGAGTAGTCCACGTATTTGGACAGAATACGCCCACGTGAATAGCCGAGCGCCTTGTACAGGCCAATAAGCGTGCGCTCCTCCTCGACCATGCGCGTAGCGGTGGTAAGGCTGATGAGCACGGCGACGATAAAGAAGATAAACGGGAACACCGTGGCGATGGCCTCAATTGACGAGCTATCGCTTTCCACGCTCGAGTAGCTTGCGATATTGCCGCGGTCCTGGATGTACCACGTACATTCGCCTAGATCGGAAAGCTCGGCGCGGGCATCGGCGAATTGTTGGTTGGCGGCGGCGCGGCGCTGGTCCAACTCGGCCTGAGCTTGGACGCGCTCCTCGCTGCCCTCGGCCATACGGTCGATGTTGCCCTGTTCAATCCCAAAGAGCATATTCGCCTGGCGTTCGGCCGCATCTAAGCTTGCCGGCGTGTCAACCGTCAACTCCTGAGCACGTGCCTTCTCACGCTCCTCGCGGATCTTCTCGATATTGCCCTTGACCTCGTTGATCTTTGTCGTGTAGGCGTCCGAATAGGAGCTGAGGCTCTTGGCTCCCTCGACGATCACGTGGACCGAGGAGTAGGAAGAAGATGTCGCGGCGTCCTCGTTCACATAGAACTTATAGTCCGCAGCCGAAGCAGCGCGAAAGGCGTTGACTGTCGAGTCGGAGCTCACGTCGGTGGGATCGAGGACCTCGGCCGTAATGGTGTAATCGCCCGCGGCAAACTGGTCCTTGGCACTTTGGTTCGACGAGCTCGCGTCATTGGCGGCAAAACTCACCGTATCGCCGAGCTTTTTGCCCGAAGCCTTCAGGAACTTCGAAGTCACCGCGACCTCATCGGCGCTCTCGGGCAAATCGCCGTTCACGAGCACCGGCTGATCGATGTTCTCCTTGGAGAGACTTTGCACGACCACGCGCTCGCGCGCTGTGCCCACGGCGGTGTAGGCGGTCTCGGTGTAGATACCCTCGGCCGTCTCGACGCCGTCGACCTCTTGGATAGCCGCAAGATCGTCGCGCGTAAGGCCATAGGTCGACTGCACGTTAATGTCATAGACATTCTGCTGGTCAAAATAGGCGTCGACCGAATCGCGCAAATCTTCGCAGCCTGCCTTAAGACCGCACATCACGCTCACGCCAAGCGCGGTGATGATCACGATAGATAAGAAGCGCTTAAGACTGCCGCGGATTGTACGGTAGATGCCACGGCGAAAAACCGTCGGCACCATATCGTTTGAGCTCTGAGCGGTGCGGTAGGTCGCAAACTCCCGGTCGCGACCCGCGCGCTCCGTATCGTGGTTTTGGCTGTTTTGGCGGTCCTGGTCCATGGGCGCTACCACTCGATCGTCTCGATAGGCACGGGATTTTGCTGGACCGTCTCGCTCTCCACGCGACCACTCTTAAAGCGGATCAGGCGATCGGCCATGGGCGCGAGCGCGGAGTTGTGCGTGATGATAATGACCGTAATGCCCTGCTTGCGGCAGGTATCCTGCAGCAGCTGCAAGATCTGCTTGCCGGTTTTATAGTCGAGCGCGCCCGTGGGCTCGTCGCATAAAAGAAGCTTGGGGTTCTTGGCCAGTGCGCGGGCAATGGACACGCGCTGCTGCTCGCCGCCCGAAAGCTGCGCGGGGAAGTTGGCGAGGCGCTCGCCCAGGCCAACCTGGCGAAGCGTCTGTTCGGCATCGAGCGAATCGGGGCAGATCTGAGCTGCAAGCTCAACGTTTTCGAGCGCCGTCAGGTTGGGAACCAGATTGTAGAACTGGAAGACAAAGCCGACGTCGGCACGGCGGTATTCCACGAGCTGCGCCTCGTTGGCGGAGCTCACGTCGCGCCCATCCACCGTCACGGTGCCGGAGGTTACCGTATCCATGCCGCCCAGGATGTTGAGCGCCGTGGTCTTGCCGGCACCCGAGGCGCCCAGGATAATGGCGAGCTCACCGCGCTCAACGGTAAAGCTCGCGCCGTCGAGCGCATGAATGCGGGCATCGCCCTCGCCGTACGCCTTGATGACGTCTTTGAATTCGATATAAGCCATCGATTAATTCCCATCTGGTCGGATAACTCTTTAGTATTACCCATTTCGCACCGACCAAAAAGGGACAGGTTTATTTTGGCAGGTTTTATATGGGGAAACGACAGCCATAGATTAGGAGCCGGGGAGGCAGAGAAATCATCGACGGCGTCAGGCCGACCGCCAAACACAACGCGCGTATCTCTATCTGTCAGCCGAATTATTCGAACAGCTGTTCGTTTCTATGATATGATTCCACTATCTAAGCAGGCCAATACGCAGAAAGGCGGCCAACATGGCGTTCGACTTTAAGAAGGAATGCAAGGAGCTCTACAAACCTGCAAGCAAGCCGAGTATCGTAACTGTCCCGCCTATGAGCTACGTTGCCGTTCGCGGAAAGGGCGACCCAAATACCGAAGGTGGCGAGTATCAAAACGCCCTGCCACTGCTTTACGGCATCGCCTATACCGTCAAGATGTCGAAGAAAGGCTCAAGGAGTATCGAGGGCTATTTCGACTTTGTAGTACCGCCGCTCGAGGGATTCTGGTGGCAAGACTCCCCGAGCGGCGACATCGATTATGTACGCAAGGACGATTTCAACTTTATCTCGTGCATCCGCCTGCCCGATTTCGTCAGCCGAGATGATTTTGACTGGGCAGTCGCGGAAGCCACGACCAAAAAGAAACTGGACTTTTCTGCCGTCGAGCTGCTTAAAGTTGACGAGGGTCTCTGCGTTCAATGCATGCATACCGGACCCTATGACAGCGAGCCGGCAACCGTAGACGCTATGTATGAATACGCGACCGAGCAGGGCTATTCCCCCGACTTCTCAGACACCCGCTTACATCACGAAATCTATCTCTCCGATCCGCGCAAATGTGCACCGGAGAAACTTAAGACTGTGGTTCGTCATCCTATCAAGCGCGCTGAATAGCATGGAGCGTCATTTCACGCGCTAGGTTTTAAGCCAGCCAACCAGCCGCCTCCTAGACCGTCCGGTAATTATCTTGACGCGGCCCGTCGCATCTTATAAGTTTGTTTTGCTAAAGCTGGAAAGCCTCTCAACGATGCGCAACTCCAGCCCTTTTTCTATCAAGAGGCTTAAATGAAATACCGGAAGTCGCGGATATCCATCAACGAACAGATAGCACTATTGACAGAAAACAAGGGTCTTAAGTGCTCTGATCAAAACGAACTCGAGCGAGCTTTGGTCGAAGTCGGCCACTACAAACTGTCGGCCTACTGGTTTCCCTGCAAAACCAAATGCAAGTCCGGGATTACCATCTTTCGCGAAGGCACAACATTCGAAACCATCATCTACACGTATGAATTTGACCGAGCCCTCCGGCAGTTAATGTTTGATGCGGTCGACAGAATTGAGATCTACCTCAGAAGCAGAATTGCCTATCTTGCCTCTGAGGAACGCGGGCCTTTCTGTTACCCAGATGTCGCCATAACGAGGCTCAACTCGGCATGCCCATCGCGCTTTGCGCCGCGCTGGGATACGCCGCCGTCTTTGGCAGCGCCACCAATACGCTGCTCGCGCCGATCCTTATTGGCTGCGAAGTCTTCGGCTTTGGCGACTTGCCGAAGTTCTTTATTGTCTGCGTCGTGGCTTACCTGTTCAACATGGATAAGTCGATCTACGCCCTGCAAAAGCGGGCGTAGATGGATGTCCAAGCAGGTGGTCTCAACCGGAAACGGCGTCTTGGCTATGCAAAGTGCTCGAACGTTATTCCTCGTACGCGCCCTCAAGCCGAAGCAGCCACTCCTTGCGATCAAGCCCGCCGGCATATCCGTTAAGCGAGCCGTCGGCGGCAACCACGCGATGGCACGGCACGATAATCGAAATGGGATTGCGTGCAACCGCAGCCCCCACGGCACGTGGGGACACAACAGGAGCCTCGTTTCCCGGCACACGATGTCGAGCCGCAACACGCTGGGCGATCTCACCATACGTAGCGACCTCGCCACGCGGGATAGAAAGCAGCTCAAACCAAACCTCGCGCTGAAACGCCGTACCAATCATATGCAACGGCGGCGTAAACCGAGGCTCCTGCCCCGCAAAATAAGCATTCAGCCACGCCCAAGAACGCTCAAGCACCGAAGAAGCCGCGCCATTTGCCGGACTCACCGACGACATGCCACCAGTACCGGAAACCGCGTCGGCGCCTTCAACATGTTCGGAGTCTTCCCGGAGAAGCGTGGAGCCAAAATGCTCCTGCCCCTCAAACCAAAGCCCCGTCAGACCGCGGCCATCAGCGGCAAGCAGGATTTCGCCCAAAGGCGAAGCAAACGTCGTCGTGACCACCAGCGTCTCCTTTCAAAACTCCGCACCATAATACCGCGAATTGTGCAGACAACCTCGCAGATACGTCCGGACAGACTCGATTGTCCAAGAGAGGGCGTTTTCCCTCTCAATATCGGCCGATACCGAGTCGCAACGCCCAAAACGATGTCCGGCAAAAACGAAGGTGAATGGTTTTCCGAGAAGTGAACGAGTAAAACTAGGGCCCCGAAGCATCCGCATTTTTTGACTGCAAAACAGCAGGATTCATGCGATAAAACCGCAGGAAATGGCGGCAAAAATATGCCAATGCTTCAAGGGTCCAAAATAGGTCGTTCACTTCTCGGAAAACCATTCACCTTCGATTCGGCCCCACCCCAAAGTCCCCGCAGGCAGCAGGCGCGAAGCGCCGAGGCCGCCGCCGGGACCAGGGCCCGCAACAGCCACGTGCCCCCACATCAGCCCAGCAGTCCCAACCGACAACGGCCCCATCGCAGGCCGCTCGTAGCAGCGTCATCGCAGGCGGGGGCCGGGCTTGGTTTTCAGAACACTCCGCAGACCAGTGTGGCGCCTTGTCCGTGGCTCCGAAGGAGCAGGACAAGGCGCCACACATGGTCGAGGACGTTCTGAAAACTAAGCCCGGCCCCCGCCGGACAGGCCCACCGCTACTCGCAGAGCAGCTTGGCGATCTGGACGGCGTTGGTTGCCGCGCCCTTACGGATTTGGTCGCCGCAGCACCAGAAGGTGATACCGCGCGCAGCCTCGGGGTTCGAGATGTCGCGGCGCACGCGACCGACCCAGATCAGGTCCTGGTCGGACGTATCCATCGGCATGGGGAAGCGATCGTGCGCATCCTCGGCGCTCATGTCGTCAACCAGCTTCACGCCTGGAGCGGCAGCCAGCGCAGCACGAGCCTCCTCGACCGTAATATCGCGCTCGAACTCGAGTGTAATGCTCTCGGAGTGCGAGCGCAGCACGGGCACGCGCACGCAGGTGCAGTTCACGCGCAGCTCGGGCAGGTGCATGATCTTGCGGCCCTCGTTCTGCAGCTTCATCTCCTCGGAGGTAAAGCCCTCCTCCTTGACGCCGCCAATTTGCGGAATCAGGTTACTCGCCAGCTGGGCAGCAAACGCGCGCGGCTCGGGAATCTCCTCGCCACGGCCCAGGGCGGCCAGCTGAGCCTCGAGCTCGGCCATACCGGGGGCGCCAGCACCCGAAGCCGCCTGGTACGTCGAGACGATCATGCGCTTTACGCCGGCAAGCTGATGCAGCGGCCACGTGGGAACCAGGCCGATGATGGTCGCGCAGTTGGGGTTGGCGATAAGACCATGATGCCACTTGATATCGTCGGCATTGATCTCGGGCACGACCAGCGGCACCTCGGGATCCATGCGGAAGGCATGGCTGTTGTCGACTACGACGGCGCCGCGCTTGACGGCCTCGGGCAGCAGCTCCTTCGCGATATCGTCGCCGGCGGCTCCGAGCACAATATCACAGCCCTCAAAGGCCTCGGGGCAAGCCTCTTCGATCACGATCTGCTCGCCGCGGAACTCAACGGTCTTGCCCGCGGAGCGTGCACTTGCCAACAGCTTGAGCTTGCCGACCGGGAACTCCTGCTCGTTGAGGCACTCGAGCATCTGGGTGCCCACGGCTCCCGTCGCGCCCAAAATAGCAACCGTGTACTGTTTCATGCTTCCCCCTTTAAAGGTTTTGGCTTTTGCCCGCACGCCGAGCAGGCTGATTATTGTTGCCAGTGTATACAAGAACGGGGCAGGCACGAAACCCGCCCCGTCGAAACGAAACCGAAACGAAACGCCCCGCGCTAGATTTTTGGCACTTGTCCCAAAAATCCACCGGGATAGCAGCTACTTGTGGAGCGCTGCCAAGGTGGGATCGGCCGGCGCAGGAGCCTCCAGGTCGGAGACCTTCACAATGCCGTTCTCATCGGAGAAGGCACGGTAAATGGTCTGAATCGCCAGGTCGAAGTCCTTCTCCTCGACACCGATAATGATGTTGATCTCGTCGCAGCTCTGCGAAATCATACGCACGCTCACGCCGGCCTGGCCAAGCATGCCAAACAGATGGCCCGAGATGCCGGCACGACCACGCAGGTTGCGACCGACGGTCGCGATAAGCGCCAGGCCCTCGACAACCTCGATCTCGAGCGGCTCGACCTCCTGCTGAATGTCGCCCACGAGCGAGTACAGCGAGTCGTGAACGTCCTGCTCCTGCACCACGGCGCCAAAGCGGTCGACACCGGTGGGCATGTGCTCAACGGAAACGTCATAGCGCTCGAAGACCGAAAGCGCGCGGCGCATAAAGCCGACACGGGGCTTGGTGCGGTCGCGGGCCACATTGATGGCGACAAAGCCGCGTTTGCCGGTCACGCCGGTAATGATGGGCTCCGCCTCGCCCTCGTCAGCCGTCTCGCTAATGATGGTGCCGGGGTCCTGCGGCGCATTGGTGTTCTTGATGACCAGCGGAATGCCTGCCTCGCGCACGGGGAACACGGCCTCCTCGTGCAGGACGCTTGCGCCCATGTACGAAAGCTCGCGCAGCTCCTCGTAGGTAACGCGCGCAATGGGCTGAGCCTCGGGAACAATACGCGGATCGGCAGAATAGAAGCCCGAAACGTCGGTCCAGTTCTCGTACAGATCGGCGCCAAGGCACTTGGCCAGAATCGAGCCCGAAATATCGCCACCGCCTCGATCGAGCAGCTTGATCTGGCCCTCACGCGTCGCGCCGTAGAAACCGGGCATAACAAAGCCACCCTGCTGGCCGTACTCCCGCACCAGCTCGGAGGTGCGGTTCATGCTGAGCGTACCATCGTGATGGAACGCCACAACCGTCGCGGCGTCCAGGAACGGCAGGCCCAGGTACTCGGACATCAGGCGAGCGGTGAAGTACTCGCCGCGGCTCACAAGCTCCTCGGTGGAGTAGCCGCCCGAGCGGGCGCGCTCGGAAAAGGCTGCGAACTCCTCGCGGATGGGATAGGTGAGCTCCAGCTCGTCAGCGATATCAAAATAGCGCTGACCGATGTCCTCGAGCAGCTCCTCGCACGACACGTGATACTTAACGTGCGCGTTAACCAGGTAGAGCAGGTCGGTCACCTTGGTGTCGCCCTTAAAGCGGCGACCGCAGGCGGAAACCACCACAAAACGGCGGGCAGGGTCGGCATCGACGATGGCCTTGATCTTCTTGAAGTGTTCGGCGTCGGCGACCGACGAGCCGCCAAACTTGGCAATTTTTATCATGGCGTGGAGGTTACCTTTCTAAAAGCCTCTGCAAACCTGTTTTGCGCGCTCTGATACCATGGTTTCACCGATTGGGACCAAGGTATCCGAGGAGCACTGTTATATGGGAACTTATCATAGTACACGAGGACGCACTTTATCATGCTCAAGTAAGGTGGCAATCCGTACCGGCATCGCTCCCGACGGGGGTTTGTTTGTCTCGGACGAGCTTGGCACCCAGCAGGTCGATATCAGCTCGCTTGCTGATAAATCGTACTTTGAAATCGCTCAAAATGTGTTGGGAATGTTACTGAACGATTACACGGACGAAGAAATTTCGGCGTGTGTCGACGAGGCATACCGCGGCACGTTCGCGAGTGAAGAGGTCACGCCTCTCGTCAAGCTCGACGCAGCACCGGGCACCGACGCCCCTCAGACCTATGTGATGGAGCTCTTTGGCGGCCCCACGAGCGCCTTCAAGGACGTCGCCCTGCAGATGCTCCCCCGCCTCATGGCCCGCACCTCCGCCCAGGACGGCGGCGCCGAGCGCATCATGATCGTCACCGCCACGTCGGGCGACACGGGCAAGGCAGCACTCGCCGGCTTTGCCGACGCCCCGGGCACGGGCATCACCGTCTTTTATCCCGAGGGCAAAGTCAGCCGCGTACAGAATCTGCAGATGTCCACTCAGGAGGGCGATAACGTCGCCGTCTGCGGCATCCGCGGCAACTTTGACGACGCCCAGAGCGCCGTCAAGCGCATCTTTGCCGATAAGGAGCTTGCCGAGCGTCTGGAGGCCGCAGGCACGGTGCTTTCGAGCGCCAACTCCATCAACGTCGGCCGTCTGGTACCGCAGGTCGTCTACTACTTTGCCGCCTATGCGCAGCTGCTGCGCGCCGGCGCCATCGAGGCCGGCGACGCCGTGGAGTTCTGCGTACCGACCGGCAACTTTGGCGATATCCTGGCCGGTTACTATGCCAAGCGCATGGGTCTGCCCGTCGCCAAGCTCATCGTCGCGAGCGACAAGAACAACGTGCTTGCCGACTTCCTGACCACCGGCGTTTACGACCGTAACCGCCCGTTCTTCACGACCATCTCGCCGTCGATGGACATCCTTATTAGCTCCAACCTCGAGCGCATGCTCTACTTCCTGTCCGATGGCGACTGCGAACTCGTTGCCGGCCTTATGGAGCAGCTGGCACAGACTGGTCGCTACGAGGTTCCCGCCGACCTGCTGGCAAAGATTCAGAGCGTCTTTGGCTGCGGTTGGGCCAGCGAGGACGAGGTCCGCGCTGCCATCAAGAGTTGCTGGGATGCGAACGGCTACGTGATCGACCCGCACACCGCCTGCGGCTATCACGTCTTTGAGCAGGTCGTTCCCGCCGAGGGTGCCAAGGCCCGCGTGCTGCTTTCGACCGCCAGCCCCTACAAGTTCCCGCGCGCCTGCTGCGACGCCCTGGGCCTCGACGTTCCCGAAGATGATTTTGAGGCTATGCGTGTGCTCGAGCAGGCCACCAACACGGTCGCCCCGACCCAGCTCGCCGAACTCGAATCCAAGCCCGTCCGCTTCGAAGACGTCTGCGACGTCGATGAGATGGCCAGCTACGTAGAGCAGGCTGCAAAAAAGATGGCTACCAACTAAACCCCATATAAGGCGCCGGCGAAAGCCGGCGCACTTTCTTTTAATTTGGCTCCCCAGCGCGGTGAGGAGACGGCGTAGGTCGGTTTCACGCTTGCTCCGTCGCGAGTTCCGCACGAGCCGAAGGCCACTAAATGTGGCCTTCGTGCGAGCAGGACTGTCCGAGCAGCGGAGCAAGCGTGAAACCGACCCCCAGGAGGACCAACAACAATGATCAAGATCACCGTCCCAGCAACCAGCGCCAACCTAGGCATCGGCTACGACACCCTCGGCATGGCCGTTAGCCTCTACTCGCACTTCACCTTCGAGCGCGCCGACAAGCTCACCATCACGGGCTGCCCCGAGGAGTTCCAAAACGAGAATAACCTGGTCTATGTGAGCTTTGTCGATGCTCTGGCCGCGTGGGGCGAGCCGGCTTTTCCCGTTGCTATCGACATTCAGACCGACGTGCCCGTCGCCCGTGGCCTGGGTTCCAGCTCCACCTGCGTCGTCGCCGGCATTATGGCCGCCGCCGCACTGACAGGCCACACCGTCGACCGCGCTGAGCTCGTCCGCATTGCCAC
The DNA here is from genome assembly GCA_959026535.1 of uncultured Collinsella sp. Lineage (GTDB taxonomy): Bacteria > Actinomycetota > Coriobacteriia > Coriobacteriales > Coriobacteriaceae > Collinsella. The sequence continues at coordinate 44,380 of CAUFMB010000005.1, forward strand.
CGAGGTCGAGGGCCATCCCGATAACGTCGCCCCTGCTATCCTGGGCGGCGGCGTCTGCTCCTTTACGCCGACCGATTCGCTCCCCCAGTGCCTGCGCTACGAGGTGAGCGATCGCTTGCGTTTTATTACCGTGATTCCGCCCTACGAGGTGCATACGAGCGAAGCGCGCAAGGTTGTGCCGCAGGAGATTCCACTCTCCACCGCCGTATGGCAAATGGGCCGCATCGCCGGCATGACGCGCGGCCTGGAAACCGGCGACCTTGACCTGATTGCTGCCGCCAACGACGACCGCATCCAGGAGCCCTATCGCCGCCGCCTCATCCCCGACTACAACGCCGTGCGCGACACCTGCCTTAACGGAGGCGCTAAGACCATCTGGATCAGCGGTTCGGGCTCGACCCTCATGGCTGTAACCGACGACACCATCGTGGCAAAGTTCCTGCAGGTCAAGCTGCGTGAGCAGTTCCCCAAGTGTGACACGCATATTCTGACGTGCGACACCGAGGGCGCTCAAATCGAGTACCTGTAGACATCCTCCCCATATACCTGTCCGGGACGGTCGGGATGTTCCCTCAAAATCGTCCTCGCGCATGAAGGCCCCTTGTCCTGCTCCTACGGAGCGGCGGACAAGGGGCCTTCGCGCTGCGGAATGATTTTGAGGGAACATCCCGACCGTCCCTGCGCCCACCTTGCTGAGGACGTCTACAGGGACCCACGCTTTGAAGGGGCGCCGGGCTGATAGCCTGCCTTTTATTGATAGGGGCGCTTATTAGAGGCAGGCCTCGGCGATGCGCTTTTTGAGTTCGTCGATGCCGGTACCGGTCTGGGAGCTTGTGATGATCACGTTCTCGGCTGGAACGTTGAGCTGCTTTTTGATGGCCGCTGCCTGGCGGGCCTGCTGGGTGCGGCTGAGCTTGTCGGCCTTGGTGAGGCAGACGATAAAGTTGAACTCGTTGCCCTGCAGGTAGTCGATCATGTCATGGTCGAGCTTGCTCGGGTCGTGACGAATATCCACCAGCGACACGACCAGGTTAAAGCTGCGCTCCGAGTCGAAGAAGTCGCCGATAAGTTCTGCCCAGCGGTCACGCTCGGCCTTGGAACGACGGGCGAAGCCATAGCCCGGCAGGTCGACGAAGTGCACGTCGTCGGCCTCGAAGAAGTTGATGTTGCTCGTCTTGCCCGGTGTGCTCGAAACCTTCACCAGGTTCTTGCGGCCAAAGAGTTTGTTCATGATCGACGACTTGCCCACGTTGGAGCGGCCGACGAAGCTCACCTCGGGGCAGGTGGACTCGGGAATCTGCGAAACCTTGCCATAGCTGGCGACGAACTTGGCAAGCTGGTAGTTAATGGAATCGGCCATGGACACTCCTTGGTCGTAGGTTCTTACAAAAGAGCGCGCTAATAGATAGCAGCGATACGGCGAACGATATCGAGCGTAATGCCACTCGCGGTACGGGCATACTCGAACAGGTCGAACTCGCGGTCGCAAATCGCATCGTACGCCTCGTCACAATTATCGCTGATAGCGCGCAGCACCAGGCAATCGACACCATTTTTAGTTGCGACATGGGCAATCGCCGCGCCCTCCATGCCGACACAATCGGCATGCGTCGCCTCAATAGCGTCGTTGCGCATGGCAGCGCCCGTCACAAAACGGTTGCCCGTGGCAATCGTACCGACCAGGAACTGCTTTGCGCCCTCGTTCGAGGCGGCTGCATTTGTCGAAGCGTTGACAAAGCCACGCTCAGAAAGCACATCGGCAGCAATATCGACCAGCGCAGGCGTCGAGCCAAACTCCTCGAGCCCCGGTGCAGACTCGGCGATAAGCGCGGTATCGGTATCCAGATAGCGCAGGCGTTTGCCGATGACCACGTCGTCGATATGGAGCTTGGGGTTCAAACCGCCCGCGATACCCGAAAGCACAACTGCCTGTGGAGCATACTTGCTAATGAGGTGCTGTGTTGCGGCGGCAGCGTTTACCGTGCCCATACCCGCCGTTGTGGCGACAAGCGTCAGGCCGTCGAACTCACCGCTCACAACGGTCAGGCCCGCCTCCTGTGCCTCGCAGACGTCGCTCAGCTCTTCCTTAATCTGCATGATCTCTTTTTCGAGTGCACCGATAATCGCGATGGTAGCCATGCCATTCCCCAAACCTATACGAAATTCTCAACCACGGTATGGTACCAGCATTTTGTTTGACCTCGTCAAACGAACACGCTAGGCCAGTGCAGCTCGCGTATCAAACAGAGCCTTTGCAATCGCAGCCGTAACCTCGCTCGAGCGGTCGCTCCACGGCATCGATGTCATGATGCTCATGACATAGGTACGGCCATCGATGTCGATAAGGCCCGCATCGCATGTCGAATAGCAACCATCCTCGCTAATCCAGCCTGCCTTGTTGCGTACCAAGGCTTGGTCGTCGGCAATCCCATCACGGATAAATGAGCGCGATGTTGATGACAGCAGTTCAGATAACCACTGGGAGGTCTCACTGCCCCTGCTCAAATACTCACTCATCTCGCGCCACAACTTGGCCGAGGTGCGCGGGCAATAAGTGGGAAAATCACTCATCGGATCGAGTGCGGTATCGTAATCGATGCCAAGACCGACAATCCAATCCTCGTAACCGACACGGTCAAACGCCGCGCGTAACGCAATAAACGAATCGTTGTCCGAATTAACGACCGCGGCCTCGATCAGGTCGCGCACCGTCTGCCAGCCCATGTTGTAGCCGCCATAGGTGCCAAGGGAATCATCGAGTGAGACCTGACCCGTCTCGACCAGAGATTCGCAGACGTAGAGTACATAGAGCGCCTTATAACTGCTCGCACCGTACACCTCGGCGTCCGCGTTATACGTCACGCCCTTGCCACTTGACAGGTCGTAGAACACCACGCCCACATCGCCCAGCTCCTGCGCCTGACTCAGGGCATCTTGGAGCGCGGCGAGGCTCTCATCCTCCAAGGCGGGAATCTGGTCATCAACCAGTGAAAAGGTCTGCACGGTATCGCCTGAGGGAATATCGTTAAAGTCCGCCTTCGAAAGCCTCGTCTTGAGACTCGCTGTCGACAGGGTTTGGCTTGCGGTGGCTTTAGATTCAGAGACCTTTTTGTTTTGCGTCTGTACCGTTGACGCATCTGAGTGTGCCATTCGCTCCGAGGCGTAGGTTTTAGCGGTAATTCCGAGGATAATAACCACCAACGTTAGCATCCCAATTGCGGCAATCTTCGTTACGTGGATGCGAGCGTCAGCGTGGCCACGCGAAGGCGTGCCCTTCGTCTCATATCTGCTGCCATGCTGCGGCACATACTCGTCCCGCGATGCGTTGTTTCGCACGTGGTCTCCTGACTGCTACCGTTCATATATGAGCAGCATAATACCGAGCAGGCATTTCTTTCCAAAGATATTCAGCGACGTTTAAGGTGTCTTTAAAGAAACCACAAGCGTATTTATCCAAATGGCACGATTCTGTTGCGCATCTCCGCCCAAAACGCAGTTGCGGTGGAATAGTTCCTATTTGGGCGGCATAAGCCGAAAAACAAGAACTATTCCACCGCAACTTGACAGGGCTCTTTGGCAATCAACTTGGTGCCCAGGGGCACTCATTTAAGTCTGTCCCCAATGAGTGCCGTGAGTTCCAGCTCGGGTATCATAAAGGGGCAAAAATGGCTTGTTAGCCGATGGCCGACCTGAGCTCCGCACGGCGCTTTTTCATACCGGCCATAACGGCATTGCGCAGCTCGGGCATGCGCGCGGTATCCATCTGAGGTACGCCCTCAAGCTTATAGGGAATGCCCAGTTGCTCGTACTTGACGACACCCATCGTGTGATACGGCAGCATTTCCAGGCCCACCACGTTGTGCCATGGAGCGATGAGGCGACCGAGGTTCTCGCACTCCTCCACCGTGTCGGTAATGCCCGGCACCACCACGTGGCGGATAACGACCTTAATCTTGCGACGCGCAAGCTCATCACCAAACGCCAGAATGCGTGCGGGATCGCAACCGGTCAGCTTTTTATGCTCGACCGGGTCGGCATGCTTAATATCGAGCAGTACCATGTCGGTCTCGTTGAGCACGGCATCGAACTTCTCGGGGTGGTTGGGGTCAAATGCATAGCCACAGCTATCTAGGCAGGTATGTACACGGCCATCGGGGTTGTTGTGCATTGCACGAAACAGGTCGGCCAAAAACTCGGGCTGCAGGAGCGGCTCGCCGCCGGATACCGTAATACCACCGCTGCGGTAAAACTCATGGTTGCTCTGGAACTCGTCCATCAGGTGCTCGACGGTCACCATGGTGCCGCCGTTAACCGACCAGGTATCGGGGTTGTGGCAATACGCACAGCGCATGGGGCAGCCCTGAACAAACACCACAAAGCGGATGCCGGGTCCATCGACCGTTCCCATCGTCTCAATCGAATGCACGCGGCCCAGGACAAACGCAGAGTCCTCAGGACGAGCGTCCACACCCTCGAGCGTCATCTCAGCCATTCCCGCTACCTTGCCTCTCATTGGTTTTAGCTACATAAATGCCAGAGTCATTCTAGCCCATATGCATGATGGCGAAACGGTTTAGCGGTCAATTGGGTTGTTCTATTTGACCCCACGCAAGAGCGGCGGGTAGGTTGTCGCAACCCGCCCGCCGCCGAGGCAATAGAAATCGATAGACGCCAGGCCTTACGCCTTGAGCGTGAGCACCGCGCCGAAGGCGGTCGGGCCGCAATGGCTCGAGATGACGCCGCCGACCTGAGTCCAGGTAATGTCCTTAAAGCCCAGGTCGTGCGCATAGACTTCCATGTCGTCGCGCAGCTCCTGGGAAAGGCCTACCGAATACGCCAGGCCAATGTGCGAGTAGTCAATCTCGCCCTTCGCAACCATGTGGTCAATAAAGGCGCGGGCGCACTTGAGCATAGAGCCGCGGAACTTCTTGGTTGCCACGAACTTGCCGCCCGTCACCTCAATGCAGGGCTTAATCTTGAGCAGGTGGGCGCCAAGGAATGCCACGTTGGACAGACGACCGCCCGCCTTAAGGAAGGCTAGGTCGGTAGGAACAAAGCCCAGCAGCACACGGTCCATGACGGAATTCGTAAATGCAAAGATTTCGTCGACGGTGGCATCGGGGTGGGCCTCGATGTATTTGGCGGTCTCGACGACGACGAGCGACTGGCCCACCGAGACAAAGCGCGTGTCCATGGAGAACACGTAGTCGCGGCCCTTAGCTGCAATCTTGGAGGACTGATGCGAGCAGGTCGTGGCCTCGGAGTACGCAAGATGCAGAATGGTCGCATCGGGCTGCTCGGCATGGATACGGTCGTACACGTGAGCAAAATCCGCAGGCGCGCAGCCACTGGTCTTGGGCATAACGCCAAACTCGTTGCAGCGCGAATAAATCTCGAGCGGATCGATCGAGCCGTCCTCGACGGTCTCGTCACCAATCGTGACATGCATAGGCACGCGCACGATACCGTAGCGTTCGCAGAGCTCCGGCGTCACATCCGAACCAGACTCAACCACGATTACGTACTTGCCCATTATCATCACGACCCATCTCAACATTGGCTTTTCAACACATGGCACGCACCGCCGCACTGTTGCACAACGGCGTCCAAGCGCCAAAGAGACGCCGCCCCTTGCACACAACAAAGGACAGCGTCTCCCTGGAAAACTCCGTGCTTAACTGAGATTTTACACGGTTTATAAATGAGTGTTACTTATCCCGCAAACGGTAGCTATACGCGATAAACGGTAGTTCGCTGCGGCAACTGCGACACATTCCGCCCAGCAAGTCCAATCGTGCTCCACGCACGGTTAATGCGCGAGGCGGTAGAAATCCATCGACGCCGCACCCTCGGCATGCAACCCCATCGCCGAAACCGCCGGCGAATAGGTACGGCTCGTAAGTGCCGCCTCGCCGCTGTTGGCAAAAATCTCGACCATCGTAGTGTCCGAAAGCACGCGCAGGTCGCGAAGCTCGCTGAGCTCGATCGACCTTTGGTCGCGCCCATAGCCTTCGTCACCCATGTCGAGGGTAAGCATCCCGTCCGCATAACGTACAAAGACACCCTTGCGGATTTCGAGCTCGACCATCTTGGCGCCCTCACAGGAAACCACAAGATCAAACAGGCGTCCCGGCTCCTCAACGGTTTCACCGCCTGTCGCGCGAACGCAGTCGCCGCGCATCCTCTCAATCTCGTGCGCCGGCTGCTGGCAGAGCTTACCATCGCGCATGCTCAGCTCTCGCGGCACCGTCAACGCGCACTGCCACCCGCGCGCCACCGTCGGGTTTTCTGCCGTCGCATCGGGGCAACCCGACCATCCGATCATCAAACGCCGGCCTGCAGCATCCTCAAAGGACTGCGGAGCATAGAAATCAAAACCGGCATCGACCATCGGGGGCATGCCCTGCCCGACGATTTTAAAGCTCGGCGCCTCCCAATCGGCCTCGATGGGGAACCACACGCACTGATGCGGATTGCGGTAACGCCAACCATCGGCAGGCACACCCTGCGGACAGCAAACGAGAATAAGCTCGCCATCGAGCTCAAACAGATCGGGGCACTCCCACATAAAGCCAAACTTCTCGCCCAACTCAATGCGCGTCGCATAGCTCCAGTCCTCAAGATTGCGCGAGGTATAGACAAGCACGCAGCCACGGTCGTCTTTCGTACGAGCGCCCAGAACCATGTAGTAGATACCATCGTGCTCAAGGATCTTGGGGTCGCGCACGTGCGTACCGATATCGTCGGGGTAATTGACCGGTCCAACAGCTATGCACTTCTCGCCCAATTCGTCGGGATTCTCGGCAACCATATGAATCTGGTTTTGCTCACGGCCCGTCAACACGTAGTCGTAATCATCGCGGTCAAAATGCTTGACGTTGCCGGTATAGAAGTAGTGAATCTTGCCATCGCGTACAAAGGCAGAACCAGAATACGCTCCGTTCGAATCCAAATCGGAATCGGGGAACAGTGCAGGGCCGTGATTCTCGTACGTCACAAAATCCTTTGTCGTCAGATGGTTCCAAAGCACTGGACCGCCATGCGCAGCATCGAACGGATCGTATTGATGATAGATGTGATACGTATCACCAATCTGAACCAAACCGTTGGGGTCGTTGAGCCAGCCAAGCTTAGGCTCCACATGGAACAGGAGCCTATCGGGGTCGGACGCGATGCGACCCGCCGTCTCATCCTGTCCGGCACGCCACTGCTCATAGTCCGCGCGTGTCACCTTATTTTTTTGATTAAACATCGCCGTTGACTTTCTCGTCTATGGGGAAGGACGCTCGACTCACACGAGTCGAACGCCCTTCCTCAAATGGACTTATCCTCAGATTACACTGAACGGCTCAACTAGAAGCTAACGTCGAAGCCAGCGCCAGCGCCCTCTTCATCGGTGGTCGGCACGCCCTTTGCCTTGTTGTAGGCAAAGATCAAGACGATCGGCACGATAAAGGCGATGAGATTGCCAGCCACATACCACACGAGGGTCTCGGGCGTGACGATGAGCAGGCCAAGCACGCCGGTCAGACCCTGACCGATAGCGCGCACCTCAAAGAGCTTGACGAAGGCACCGCCGCAGCCTGCACCGATGCATGCGCAGATGAACGGAATGATCGAATAGCGCATGTTTGCAGCAAAGATAGCGGGCTCGGAGATTCCGACCAGCGTCGGGATAAAGGACGACATGCAGATGTTGCGCTCTTTGGAGTGCTTCTTGTGAATGAGGTACATACCGATGGCGCCGCCGCCCTGGGCGATGATGGAAACCGACCAGATGGCCTGGATGTAGTTGAAGCCAGTCGTGGCAACAAGGTTTGCCTCGATACCCTGGATGAACTGATGCGTACCGGTAACGACGAGCGGCTGCAGGAACGCGGCGAAGACAAAGGCACCAAAGACGCCCATCCTGTTGTACAGGATATCGATTACGCCGGCGAGGACGTCACCGATCAGGTTACCGAGCGGGCCGAACACGGTGAACAGGGCGACGTTAGCAAGAATCAGGGTAACGGTCGGGACAAAGACGAACGAAACGACCTCGGGGATGTACTTCTGGGCAATCTTTTCGACCTTGGCCATAAACCAGGCGGTCAGAATTGCAGGGAACACGCCGCCCTGGAAAGCAACCATGGGAATGGAGAGCGGACCAAAGTTCCAGTACTCAGCACCCGTCGGGTCCATAACGAACGTGTTGCGGTTCATAAGGCTCGGGTGAACCATGACGATACCGACGAGGATGCCCAGGATCGGGTTACCGCCAAAACGCTTGACTGCGCTGTACATAACCAGGACAGGCAGGTAGTCGAACGTGGTGGCGATAATGGCAAAGAAGCTTGCGAGGTTCTTGAGGAACTCGCTGTGATCGGCGAGGCTGCCCTCCATGCCAAAGAGGCCGTTGGCAACGATCAACGACTTAAGGCCGATGATGATTGCAGCGCCGACGAAGGCGGGAATGATGGGGATAAAGATGTCCGAGAATACCTTGAGGACCGAGAAGAACTTGCCCTTCTTGTCCGCCTCGGCGCCCTTGACCTCGGAAGCACTGATCTCCTTAACGCCCGTCAGAGCCATAAACTCATCGTAAACCTTGTTGACGGTACCGGTACCGAAGATGATCATGAGCTGGCCGCTGTTGTACAGCACGCCCTTGACGCCATCGATGTTCTCGAGCTCGGCCTTGTTGTATTTGCTCGTATCCTTGAGCACCAGACGCAGACGGGTCACGCAATGCGTGGCGCCCTCGATGTTCTCCAGTCCGCCGACGTTGTCGACGACTTGCTGGGACACTGCCTTGTAGTCCATGTTCCTCTCCATTCCTTTTCTAAATCATAAAACGGTTCGTTGCCGCTACAGAGACGCGATCGTTGCGTTTGCGCACTTGAGCGCACCGTCGGTGACGGTAAGCGCCACACCCTGGCCCTGCTTGTTGCAGAAGCGAGCGTTGAGCGCAACATCATCGACAAAGATGGTCGCGATGTCGTCGTCGACGACCAGACGCACATGGTGAGTGCCCTCGCCCTTAAAGAACAACGGACGCTCGAGGCCCATGTTGTTGACCTGGAACCACGGGTACTGGGGAGCCGGCGTGAACTCGAGCTTGCCCTCGCGCAGGTTGGCGCGGAACTCATAGGCAAGACCGGTCTCGGCGTCCTCAGCGAACTTGACCGAGAAGCCGGCAGCGTTACCGCCGAGCTCAATGTCGGCATCGAGCAAGTAGGTGGAGCCGGCATCCGCGGCGAGCACCTGCTCGACCTTGCCCGACTCGCAGGAAAGCTCAAAGGTCTCGACAGCCTTGCCCTCGCCAAAGGCGCCAAGCATGCTGTCGGGGAGCTTGGTGCCGAGCGTTCCGTCGGCACGCTGAACGATCTCGAGGGGCATAAAGGTGCCACCCCATAGGTAAGAGCTGGGGTCGCCGCCCTCGTCACGCGTAGGAACCCAACCAAAGAGAACGCGACGCTCGCCATCGAATGCGGTGCGAGCGGCGTAGTACGCGCGGCCGTCGAAGGAGTCGTCAGCGGGGGTAATCCAAGGACCGTTGATGGACTTGGACATGCGGTAACGGGTCTTGTTGCCGTCGCTGTACTCGGAAAAGACGAGGTACCACCAGTCGCCCATCTTAAAGAGATCAGGCATCTCAAACATGGTGTACAGGCCCGGGTTCCACCAGTCGCCCTGGAACTCCCAGTTGGTCAGATCCTTGGAGGTGAACTTGACCAGGCGGCCGGTCATCAGACGCTTGTCCTCGCCCACACGCGTGCCGAGGATGAGCATGTACTCCTCGTTCTCCTCATCCCAAAGCACAAAGGGATCGCGCCAGTTGCGGTCATCGTAACCCTCCTGGGGCGGAAGCAGCGTCTCGGCGATGTTCTTCTCCCACTTGACGGCGTCGTCGCTCGTTGCGTGAAGAAGAACCTGCTTCATCAAACGTGCGCGGACCTTATCGCGATTGCAACCAGTGTAGAGCGCATGGTACTTGTCGCCCACCTTAAACACCGTGCCGGCATAAATGTACTGGTCGACTTCCTCGTCGCCGCCGCGCTCAAGGCTCTCGCCAAAGTCCTTGTAGTTGACGAAATCCTTGGTCGTAGCGAGTGCCCAGCCAAACGGCTCTCCGAAAGGTTCGGGGTTACGCGTGTCACGCTGATGATAGAGATAGAACGTGCCGTCCTCGCCGTACGGCATGATGTCGCCTACCCAAATTCCCTCAGGCTGGTAATACACCTTGTGCATCCGAGACTTCCTTTCCACGACATACTAACTCGGTACAATGGCAAGATATGTCAATCGTTTTCATATGTCAAACGTTTTCACACCAATACGTCTTTTCGCAGTTCCAGTCGTCGGCAAACGGTTGACATATGCCGGTGAACGGTCATCAGAGGCGTTTGAGGAATTCTTTTGGCACGGGATGAACTACGCGGTTTTGCCCTCAATAAGTTCAACGGGAAGCTTGATATTCGATTCGGGATTATCGCCGTTAATAAGAGCGATGATGGATTGCGCCGCGAGCTCTCCGATGCGATCGATATCTTGACGTACGGTTGTTAAGTCAGGCATAAACGTCATAGTTCGGCGGGCACCATCCGCGCCCACGACCTTAATATCGTCTGGAGCGCTCAAGCCGCGCTGCTTCATCACGTTGAGACAGATGGCCGCCATCGTATCGTCTCCCGCAAAGATGCCGTCAATATCGGGGTTCTCATCGAGGATCTTCGCAACGACCGCGCCCTTTTCGTCGTCGGGCTTAACGAACTCAACCTCACGGACAAGCGCGGACAAACCGGCCTGCTCAACAACATCGAGGTAGGCATCGGTACGCTTATTGGCAGGCATGCGCATGCGGCTATTGCTGCGCAGGCACAGGATACGCCTGCAGCCGTCATCAATCAGACGGCGCGTGGCGAGCTCGCCAATGCCATAGCTGTCACTTGCAATCTGGACAGAGCCCTCGCCAAGATCGCAGTCGATGCCAACCAGGCTCAAGCCCATCTCGGCATATGCCTCGGCACCGATATTGAGGGAGTTGACGATGACGCCGTCGACCATATTGCGGCGGAGCATGTCAATATAGGAACGCTCAAGATCGGGTCGATTGGCGCTGTTGCACAGCAACATCTTAAAGCCGTTTTCCGCTAACGTGCGCTCGACCGCCTGCACAACCTGAGCATGGAACGGGCTGCTCACAAAGGGAACGATCATACCGATAAGATTCAGGCGACCGTTGAGCATGGCACGGGCGATATCGTTGGGCGTATAGTTGATGCGCTCCATCGCGGCATGGACCTTATCGCGGGTCTCTTGGCTAATATAGCCGCGATTATTAAGCACGCGAGATACCGTAGTAGGCGAAACCCCCGCCACCGCCGCAACTTCCTTGATGCCAGGCTTAGCCGTATCCTTAGAACGAGCACTCTCGCGAGCCATAGCACCCTCCCCCATCAACATGTCATACGTTTACATACGAACAAAGCATACCCCAACAACAGCGGGAAGACGGTAACAGCACAAGTAAGTAAACGACTCATCCAAATAATTAGGAGAGTTCCGCCTAAAGGGTGACTCCAAAGGACCCCACATGGCCGGTTTTGGGTTATTTCCCAAAACATCCCGCAGGACGCAAAGAGGCTCCGCCGCGCAACGCGCGCAGCGGAGCCTCTTTGCATGTCCGAGGACGTTTTGGGAAATAACCCAAAACCGGCCCCAGTAATCCTACAGGAGTTGAACCCTTTAGAACTTGTCGTGGAAGGTACGCGCAATGACCTCGTCCTGCTGCTCCTTGGTGAGCGTGTGGAAGTTCACGGCATAGCCGGAAACGCGGATGGTCAGCTGCGGGTACTTCTCGGGGTGAGCCTGAGCGTCGAGCAACGTCTCACGGTTGAAGACGTTGATGTTCAGGTGGTGGCCACCCTTCTCGGCGTAAGCGTCGAGCATGTGGACCAGGTTATCGGCCTGAGTCTCGGAAACTTCAGAAACCTTCATAATGTGTCTCCTTCGATCGATAGGCGCCGGCCGAAACCGGCGCACTAATCAGTAATCGTTATTGTTAGTATAGCACTAACAATAGTTACTCGCCCAGCTGATCAAGGTCGATATCGCCAAAGAACACCTGGTCCTCCTTGCCGAGCGCACTCGGGATGATGGAGAAGGTGTTGGAGATGCCGTCCTGAGCATCGCGGAACGGGAGCTTGGAAACCGAAGACAGCGAAGCGATGGCGCCATGGCTATCGCGCTTGTGCATGGGGTTAGCACCCGGGGCGAACGGCTGGCCAGCCTTGCGGCCGTCGGGCGTGGAGCCGGTCTTCTTACCGTACACGACGTTGGAGGTAATGGTCAGAACCGAGGTCGTGGGCACGGAGTTGCGGTAGGTGTCGTTCATGCGGATGTACTCCATGAACTGGTGCACAACGTCGTGAGCGATCTGGTCGACGCGGTCGTCGTCGTTACCGTACTTGGGGAACTCGCCCTCGGTCTCGAAGTCGACGATGATGCCGTTCTCGTCACGGACGGGGTGGACCTTGGCGTACTTGATGGCGGACAGGGAGTCAGCCACGACGGAAAGGCCAGCGATGCCCGTAGCGAACCAGCGGTGCACGTGCTTGTCGTGCAGAGCCATCTGGATGCGCTCGTAGCAATACTTGTCGTGCATGTAGTGAATGATGTTCAGCGAGTTGACGTACACGCCAGCAAGCCACTTCATCATGTCGTTGTACTTGGCCACAACGTCGTCGTAATCGAGCGTGTCGCCCTCGACGGCGCGATACTTGGGGCCGACCTGCTTCTTGGAGACCTCGTCAACACCGCCGTTGAGTGCGTAGAGCAGGCACTTGGCCAGGTTGGCGCGGGCGCCGAAGAACTGCATCTCCTTGCCGATGCGCATGGAGGACACGCAGCAGGCAATGCCATAGTCGTCGCCGTGATAGACGCGCATGAGGTCGTCGTTCTCGTACTGGATCGAGGAGCTGGCGACAGAAGTCTTGGCGCAGAACTTCTTGAAGTTCTCGGGCAGACGGGTCGACCACAGAACGGTCATGTTGGGCTCGGGGCTGGTGCCCATGTTCTCGAGCGTGTGCAGGTAGCGGTAGCTCATCTTGGTAACGAGCGTACGGCCGTCAACACCCATGCCGCCGATGGACTCGGTGACCCACTGCGGATCGCCGGTGAACAGGGCCTGGTACTCGGGGGTACGGGCAAACTTGACCATGCGGAGCTTCATGATGAAGTGATCCACGAACTCCTGGATCTGCTCCTCGGTGAAGGTGCCGTTGGCAAGGTCGCGCTCAGCGTAGATGTCGATGAACGTAGAGGTACGGCCGATGGACATAGCGGCGCCGTTCTGCTCCTTGACGGCAGCAAGGTAGGCGAAGTACATCCACTGGATGGCCTCCTGCGTGTTGGTAGCAGGGTTGGAAATATCGAAACCATAGGTCTCGGCCATCATCTTGAGCTCGCCGAGGGCGCGGATCTGCTCCTGCAGCTCCTCGCGATCGCGGATGTTGTCGGCGGTCATGACCGTCGGAGTGGAAGCCTTCTGGGCCTCCTTGTCCTTGATCAGGTAGTCGACGCCGTACAGGGCAACACGACGGTAGTCGCCGATGATGCGGCCGCGGCCATAGCCATCGGGCAGACCGGTGATGATGTGAGCCGAGCGGCAAGCACGCATCTCGGGGGTGTAAACATCGAAGACGCCAGCGTTGTGGGTCTTGCGCTCGAAGGTGTAGCGCTCGACAACGTTCTCGTCGACCTTGTAGCCGTGCTGGCTGGCAGCCTGGCAAGCGATGCGGATACCACCGTTGACGTGCAGCGCGCGCTTGAGCGGCTTGTCGGTCTGGAGGCCAACAATGGTCTCCTTGTCGCGATGGGCATTATCGATGTAGCCAGCGGGGTGGCTCACGATACCCGTGACGGTCTTGGTGTCCATATCGAGGACACCACCCTGCTCGCGCTCCTTAAGCAGCAGGTCGAGAACCTCGCCCCACAGCTCCTTGGTACGCTCGGTCGGACCTACGAGGAACGACTCATCGCCCTCGTAGGGGGTGTAGTTCTTCTGGATGAAGTCTCGGACGTCAACCTCTCCCGTCCAGATACCTTCCTTGAAGCCTTCCCATGCCTCCTGCATTGTGTAACCACGCTCCTAGTTACGTGTAATGCGGCGCTCTCTCACACCGCTGCTTATTGAATTCTTGAATGTTCGGCTTGCATTACCGGCTTCTTCCGTTCTTCACCACACGTTGGTGCAGGAAAAACGTTTGTCCACCTTGGAACTACAACCCAAAACCCAAGATTTCACCCGTTTGAGAAGGATAACATAGCGACCCTCTCCATCTGGGCTGTTATATGTTTCTTTTTTTATATCATAAGGGCGTTTTTTACAAAGCCGCAGGAAATGAGAGCGTGAACAACTACCGTTCACCGATTTGTTTGGTTTTTTCCTTGCCTTTGTACGACGTTCACCCTAGCTGTTATGCCAGCTTTATCAGGGTAAAGTGCCTCTGAGTAGGCTTTGGAACATGCCTAGCGATCTGCCCCTAACTTTGCTGGCACCGACGGTGTACGGAGGTCGCCTAAAGGTAGTTTTCTAGACATGTCCCAAAATCTACCGCATAGGGCACGCGTGCAAGGGTATCATCTTTCACCGAAAATAGTTTCTAGTGTTAGGGGTTTTCGGTGGAAGATACCGATTTCCGTGAACTTGGGCGTCAGCTCCTTACCGAGTTCGGCAGCATGCATCAGCGCATTTCGCGTTTTGCGGACAAAGCCCTCGGCGGCGAGATGGCCGTCATGCGCGCCCTCATACTCGCCGGCGGTTCGCTCACGCCGAGCGAACTCGCTGATCGCGCCTGGGTCTCGAGCGCCCGCATCGCCAATATTCTGCGCGCCCTCGAGGCCAAGGGCTGGGTCGAGCGCGAGCACTCAAAGACTGACCGTCGTCGCGTACACGTCATAGTGACCGACAAGGGATTCCAGGATCTCGAAATCAAACGTCGGGAATTCGAGGACCGCACCACGGCTTTCCTCGAGCAGCTCGGCGAAACAGATACCCAAGAGATGGTGCGTCTTCTAAGGCGTGCCAACGAAATTATCGACCGCAATCAAGAAAGGAGAGATGCCGAGTGAGGATTCTCAAGCTCTTTAAAAAACATGTCCTGGCACTGTTCGCAGCTATCGTGCTTATCGTAATCAGCTGCAACGCCGATCTGGCGCTGCCTACCTATATGAGCGACATCGTCGACGTGGGCGTGCAGCAAGGCGGCATCGCCTCGCCCGTACCCGACACCATCCGCGCCGAATCGCTCGACGACCTTGAACTCTTTATGAGCACCAAGGACGCCAAAGCTGTGGAGGCCGTGTTTAGCAAGGCTGACAAAAATGGCATTCGAACGTATAAGGGTACCGAGGAAGAGCGTGCCGATGGAGGCAAGATTGCCGACATTATGAGCCTGCCCGAGACTGTCGTTCTTTCGCTCAACCAGGGCATTGACGCCAACTCTATGGGCGACATGATGGGTTCGTCCACCGAGGCAAGCGATGGCGGCGCCGCTCAGGCCATGCCCACCCCCGAGCAGATGGCGGCGATGACGCCCGAGCAGCTCGCCGAGATGCAGCAGAAGGCCGCAGCCGCGCAGAGCATGCAAAAGCAGATCGACGCCGACGGCGGCAAGATCACCATGAAGAGCCTGCGCCTAGGCGTTGAAGGCGGTCTTATCGATCAGGGCAAGCTCGTCGAGGGCGCCAACCAAATGGCGGACAAAATGGGCTCCATGTCGGGCTCCATCGTCACCCAGCGCGCCGTGAGCTATGTACAGGACGAGTACAAGGCACAGGGCATCGACCCCGCCGACGTGCAGAACGCCTACCTGAGCCACATGGCGACCACGATGTTTGGGCTGTGCCTGGTGTCGCTCGTCGCCACCATTCTGACCGGTGCCGTGGCGTCGCGCACCGCCTGCTCCATCGCCCGCGACCTGCGCCGCGAGACCTTCAACAAGGTTATGCACTTCTCGCCGGCCGAGGTGGGCAAGTTTAGCCAGGCCTCGCTCATCACCCGCTGCACCAACGACATTCAGCAGATCCAGATGGCCGCAACCCTGTTTATCCGCATGTGCCTGATGGCCCCCGTCATGGGCATCGTCGCCGTCATGCGCGTCCTGGCCAACCACACCGGCCTGGAGTGGACCATCGCCGTGGCCATCATCGCGGTCTCGGCCGTCGTCGGCGTGCTCATGGGCCTCACCATGCCAAAGTTCAAAAAGATGCAGAGCTTTGTGGACCGCGTGAACCTTACCGCCCGCGAGCTGCTCGACGGCCTTATGCCCATCCGCTCGTTCAACCGCGAGGAACATGAGCTCGAGCGTTTTGACAAGGCTTCGCTCGACCTGATGACCACGCAGCTCTACACCAACCGCGCCATGAGCTTTATGATGCCGCTCATGATGCTCGTCATGAACTGCATCACCGTGCTTATCGTCTGGTTTGGCGCGCAGGGCGTGTCCGACGGCGTGATGCAGGTCGGCAACATGATGGCGTTTATCTCCTACACCATGCAGATCGTCATGGCGTTTATGATCCTCACCATGGTTTCGGTCATCCTGCCGCGCGCCGAGGTCGCAGCCGAGCGCGTGGAAGAGGTCATCACCTGCCCCACGAGCATCAACGACCCTGTCTCGCCCAAACTGCCCGTGGCCAGCGCGCCGCGCGGCGAGCTCACCTTCCGCGACGTGAGCTTCCAGTATCCCGATGCCCGCGCCGACGTCATCAGCGGCGTGAACTTCACCACGCATGCCGGTCAGATGCTCGGCATTATTGGCTCCACGGGCTCGGGTAAGTCCACGCTCGTGCAGTTGATTCCGCGCCTGTACGACGTCACGGGCGGCAGCATTTCGCTCGACGGCATCGACGTGCGCGACATGACCCTTTCCGAGCTGCGCCGCCGCATTGGCTATATCCCGCAGCAGGGTCGCCTGTTCTCGGGCACCGTCGAGAGCAACCTTAAGTTTGCCGGCGACATGGTGAGCGACGAGGACATGTACCGGGCGGCACGCATCGCCCAGGCCGAGGACTTTATCGCCGAGCGCGAGGGCGGCTACGACTCCCCCATCAGCCAGGGCGGCTCCAATGTTTCGGGCGGTCAGCGCCAGCGTCTGGCCATCGCCCGCGCCTTGGCCAAGAAGCCCGAGGTCGTGGTGTTCGATGACTCATTTAGCGCCCTCGACTACAAGACCGACGCGCGCCTGCGCGAGGAGCTGGCTAAAAACGTTACCGACGCCGCACTCGTGGTCGTGGCACAACGCATCGCGACCATCATGCACGCCGACCAGATCATCGTGCTCGACGACGGTCACGTAGTGGGCACCGGCACGCACAAGGAGCTACTGCGCAGCTGCCCGGCGTACCTGGAAATCGCACAGTCGCAGCTTTCCGCCGAGGAGCTGGGGCTTACCCAAGAAGAAATTGCAGCCGTTATGGAAGGAGGCGAGCGCTAATGGCAGACGAGACCAAGACCCAAATTCCCAAGCCCACCCGCCAGCGTGGTCCCATGGGCCGCATGGGCGGCATGCGTCGCGGCGAAAAGGCCAAGGACTTTAAGGGCGCCATGCGGCAGTTGCTCGGCTATATCGGTCAACACAAGGTTGCCGTGCTTGCCGCCGTCGCCTTTGCCGTGTGCTCGGTCGTCTTTAACATTGTGGGACCCAAGGTGCTCGGCCAGGTTACGACCAAGCTGTTCGAAGGCCTGGTCGCTAAGGTCAACGGTACCGGCGATGTCGACTTTGCCTGGATCGCCAAGACGCTCGGCTTTTTGCTCTGCCTGTATCTGGCAAGCTCTGTCTGCAGCCTCATCCAGGGCTGGCTCATGACCGGTGTCACGCAAAAGATCTGCTACCGCATGCGCAAGGAGATTGCCGCCAAGATTGCCGTCGTGCCGATGAGCTACTTTAACGGTCACAGCAAGGGCGACGTGCTCAGCCGCATCACCAACGACGTCGATACGCTGGGTCAGTCGCTCAACCAGAGCGTGACGCAGCTCATCACGTCGGTGACGCAGATTATCGGCGTGCTCGTCATGATGCTGTCGATCAGCCTGCCGCTCACCGGCGTCACCGTGCTCACGCTGCCGGCAGCCGCAATTATCTTGATGGTGATGATTCACTTCTCGCAGCCGTACTTCCGCGAGCAGCAGCAGGTCCTGGGCGCCGTCAACGGCATTATCGAGGAGGACTTTGCCGGTCAAAACGTCATTCAGGTGTTCGACCGCGCCGAGGCCTCAATCGATGAGTTCGACCGTCAAAACGACCGCCTGTTTATTAGTGGCTGGCGTTCGCAGTTCCTGTCGGGCCTGATGATGCCGCTTATGAGCCTGGTGGGCAACATGGGTTACGTGGGCGTTGTCGTGGTGGGCGCGCAGCTCGCGCTGACCGGCAATGCCACGCCCGGCGACATCCAGAGCTTTATCCAGTACGTGCGCAACTTTACGCAACCCGTGCAGCAGCTGGGCAACGTGAGCAACACGATGCAGTCGATGGCAGCTGCCACCGAGCGTGTGTTTGAGTTTTTAGCCGCACCCGAGGAGGAGCAGAAGGCCGACGCGCAGATCCCTGAGAAGCGCCCCGGCCACGTGGAGTTTGACCATGTGAAGTTTGGCTATACGCCCGACAAGACCATCATCCACGACTTTAGCTGCGAGGCGCAGCCCGGCCAGACCATCGCCATCGTCGGCCCCACCGGCGCCGGCAAGACCACGCTCATTAAGCTGCTGCAGCGCTTTTACGACGTGGACGGCGGTTCGCTGCGCGTCGAGGGCGTCGACGTGCGCGACTGGGACCGTGCGGCACTGCGCGGCGAGTTTGCCATGGTACTGCAGGATACCTGGCTGTTTAACGGCACCATCCGCGAGAACATCCGCTACGGACGCCCCGATGCGAGCGATGCCGAGGTCGAGGCCGCTGCGCGTGCCGCGCGTTGCGACCACTTTATCCATACGCTCGCCGGCGGCTACGATTTCATGATCAACGAGGAGGGCACTAACCTATCGCAGGGTCAGCGCCAGCTCGTGACCATCGCCCGCGCCATTTTGGCCGACCGCCCGGCGCTGATTCTGGACGAGGCGACCTCCAACGTCGATACCCGTACCGAGGAGCTTATTCAGCGTGCCATGGATGCGCTGATGCAGGGCCGTACCAGCTTTGTTATCGCGCACCGCCTGTCCACGATCCGCAACGCCGACGTGATCTTGGTAATTCGCGACGGCGACATCGTCGAGAAGGGCACGCACGACGAGTTGCTCGCCCAGGGCGGCTTCTACGCCGACCTGTACAACTCGCAGTTCGACGAGGCGGCGTAAATTCTGCCGCAGGGAACGAATAACGCCCGAGAACGGGGGCGCAGGACAACCTGCGCCCCCGTTTTTGTTCTGCGGCCCTTGAGCCGCCTCCCCTGGGACCTGATTGACAGCCCCTTCCAAACCCTGTGGGCAAAAAATAGCAAATATGAGTACTGTCACCTTTTTAGTAACAGCCAAAACCGCCTCAAACGACCTCTTTGCGGCCTCTATACGCCTTCAAATTAATAAAACGCCCGTTAGCAGGCTTCCGTCTGCCAACGTTAATGAACATATTAATCACTTTGTCTATTATCTCGCTAGACGGATATGTTACTAGGTTAGCAACAGTACTCATATTTGGCATTTTTTGCCCACTGGGTACTCCCCGGGGAATCGGCGGCAGGCTTAGGGTCCCTCACGGCGTCATCCCATCCTGGTGAGCGCCAACGTTTACCCATATAAAACCTGCCAAAATAAACCTGTCCCTTTTTGGTAGGTTTCGGGGTGACAAGGGCTTGCACTTTAGCGTGCGACAGCGGATAATGCCGAGCATTCGACAATACGCTTATTGCTCTTTCTATAGATTGAGGAGACCCCTATGGCCATGGAATTCAAACGCAGGCTGCCGATCCCCATGGAGATCCGCGAGGAAATGCCACTTTCTGCCGAGCTTACCGCCAAAAAGCAGGCATTTGACGCCGAGGTCGCCAAAGTCTTTACCGGCGAGGACGCACGTAAGGTGCTCATCATCGGCCCGTGCTCTGCCGACCGCGAGGATTCGGTGCTCGAGTATATGAACCGACTGGCCAAGACCGCCGAAGAGGTCAAGGACAAGCTCATCATCATTCCGCGCGTCTACACCAATAAGCCGCGTACCAAGGGCACCGGTTACAAGGGTCTTCTGCACAACCCCAACCCCGAGGCTCCCGACGACCTGCTCGAGGGCGTCAAGGCCATCCGCCATATGCACCTGCGCGTTATTAAGGAAACGGGCTTCTTCACCGCCGACGAGATGCTCTATCCGTCCAACTACCAGTACCTCGTTGACCTGCTGAGCTATGTTGCCGTGGGCGCACGCTCGGTCGAAAACCAGGAGCATCGCCTGGTGTCGAGCGGCATTTCGGTACCCGTTGGCATGAAGAATCCTACTGCCGGCTCTACCACCGTTATGCTCAACTCCATTTACGCCGCCCAGGCGCACCAGAGCTTCATCTTCCGCAACTGGGAGGTCGAGTGCGACGGCAATCCGCTCGCGCACGCCGTTATGCGTGGCTACATCGGTCTCGATGGGCGCACCTACCCCAACTACCACTACGAACACCTGGAACGCCTGGCCGAGCGCTATACCGAGCACGCCGGCTACGCCAATCCGGCAGCGGTCATCGACTGCAACCACGATAACTCGGGCAAGCGTCCGCTGGAGCAGTATCGCATTTGCAAGGAGGTGCTCGACAGCTGCCGCCGCAACGAGTCCATCTCCAAGCTGGTCAAGGGCTTTATGATCGAGTCCTACTTGGAGGATGGCAACCAGCCGGTCGACGGCGGCGTCTTTGGCAAGTCGATCACCGATCCGTGCCTGGGCTGGGAAAAGACCGACTACTTCATCCACGAGATCGCGGAGCGGATTTAGAGTTACGGCGTTTTACCAAACGCCGTAACGGCTCGACGCTGCAAGCCCGCCAGAGCGGCAATCTACCTTTCAGCTTCGGCGGCATGACCAGAAGGTCAATGCCGCCTCGCTTCAAGGCACCTTGCTCGCTCTGGCGGGCTTTCGCTGACTTTTGCTCTACCTGCGGTGTTGGCGGGGTAGCTAATTTAGGATGGGGCTCTTTTAGCTGCCCGCAAAGTAGTCATTGGGGACGTTCTTGTTTGACTAGTCGTTTAAGAACGTCCCCAACGACTACCCGGGGGAGTTGCCTTCCCTCGTGGCGGTCTTCTAGCAGAAAAACCAAGTGAGTAGGCTTTTTGCAGAAGGCCGAGCACGCCCCAAAACGACATAGCTCTGACCTGCACTGATAATTGTTCTCGGGGGAAGCGGGCGCTGCGGGGCGCGGCAACGG
>CAUFMB010000006.1 GCA_959026535.1 uncultured Collinsella sp.
CGTGGGGACACATGTATGTCAATCCTGGTCTAACAGAGCCTTAAAAAATCATCCCGCGAGGCTTGTGGCTCACGCGGGATGATGACGTCTTATTATTTCTTGTCCTGCTCCAGCAGTTCGGACGGTGTGCGATCGGGCTTGCCGCCGCGGAAAATCTCGCGGCCATGCAGACGATGCTCCAGGTCACGTTCGGCCTTTTCCTCGTCAATCTTGGTCTGGCTCACCACCGGGTCCTCAATCAACGACGACACCGAGTTCACCTGCTTCTGAATGCGCTCGGCGATGGTGTCATCCATACTCACGATGCGCATCTTCCAGTCGATACTCGTGGCGTTGGATGAGCTCTTGGTCCACACGAACGTCAAAATGGCGCTCTGGTGGCCGCGCGCGGGGAACATGCCAAAGAAGGAATCGTGCTGAATGTTGCTATCCTCGTCGATATAGGCGTGAACGTTATACACCACGCGGTCGATCTTATCGTTGAGCAACGCGTTGGTCGCAAGCGCCGCGGCCTGAATCTGCCCGTTGGACAGCAGCTCGAGCTCGTTGGCAGACGATGTGTCCAACACCGTCACCTCGACCGTGCCCGTGCGTTCATCGGCTTCATCGACGGTAAAGTCGAGCGGGAACTGCGTAAAGCCGTTGCCCCATTCAAGTCCACCCTTCAGCGCCGTCGAAACGGTATCGACCGAAACGCTCTCGGACAGGTTGGCGGTGTTCAGACGACGCATCACGCCGTAGCCAATCTGCATGCCCACGATCAGCACCAAAATACCGATGACCACGGCCATCGCGGTCTTCGTAATGGTATGGCTCACCTGCGAGCCCGAAGGATCGTCCTCGGACAGCGGGTCGATATGTTTTGCCTGGCTCGCGCGGTCCTCGCTGCGCAGCTGCGCTAGCGCCGCTTTGTCACCGCGCTTGGCCGCAGCCTCCTTCTCACGCATGCGCTCGGTACGCTTTTTGGCGAGCGTGGGATCCAAGACGCCGGATGCATCGATTTCGGAGAATAACTCCGTCACTTCTTCCGGAGTCAAAGGGTTCTTGTCAGCCATAAACTTCCTGTCATATCAATCAGTCGAGCTCGTGCGCACGCGCACCTTCGAACTGCATTCGATAGTAACGGGCATAGGTGCCGCCACGGGCGAGAAGCTCCTCGTGCGTGCCACGCTCCACAACGCGACCATGCTCAACGGTCGCAATCTCATCGGCGTGTTTAATGGTCGAGAGACGGTGGGCGATGATGATTGTGGTACGGCCGCGTGCCAGCTCTTCGAGCGACTCCTGCACCGCCTCCTCGCTCTCGTTATCCAAAGCACTCGTCGCCTCGTCCAAGATCAAGATTTTGGGATTCTTGAGAAACACACGCGCGATGGCAACGCGCTGCTTCTGTCCGCCCGAAAGACGGCTGCCGCGCTCGCCCACGACCGTGTCATAGCCCTGTGGAAGCGACTCGATAAAGGCATCGATGTTGGCACGACGGGCCGCCTCGGCGATCTCTTCCGCCGTAGCGCCCGGCTTGCCGTAGGCGATGTTCTCGCCAATCGTACCGTCAAACAGATAGACATCCTGCTGCACCAGGCCGATGGCGCGACGCAGGCTCTGCTGCGTCACATCACGCACGTCCTGGCCGTCGATGCTAATGGATCCGGCAGCCACGTCATAAAAGCGCGGCAGCAGCGAACAGGTCGTGGACTTGCCGCCGCCCGAAGGGCCAACCAAAGCGATGGTCTGCCCGGGCTTGATGGACAGGTCCATATGGTCGATAACGGGACGCTCGTCGGCATCGCCCTCGCCCAGCTCGACATCCTCGTAGTTAAAGCACACGTCGTGATACTCCACGGCGCCGGCAGTCACCTGCAGATCCGTAGCGCCCGGCTTGTCCTGGATATCCGGCGCGGTCGAGAGCACCTCGTCCATACGCTTAAAGCCGGCGATAGCCTTCTGATACGTTTCGGCCGAATTAACGAGTGTCTCGAGCGGCGTGCAGAACAGCGAAATATAGAGAGCGAAGGTCGCCATATCGACCGCTTGCAGCTGCCCCTGGGCGACCAGCCAGCCGCCCAGCAGCACCACGATCACATAGAGCACGCCCGAGAGCAGGCCATACGTCGCAGTATAGACGCCCATGGCGTGATACATGTTCTCCTTGGACGAAAGATAGCGATTGTTGGAGGCGCGGAACTTGAAGCGTTCGGTCTCCTCATTGGCAAAGCTCTTGACCACGCGCATGCCCGCCAGCGAATCCTGCAGCTGTGCATTGATGCCGCTGATCTTTTTGCGGTTGTCGCTAAAGACCTCGCGCATGCGCATGTTCTGCCAAAACATGATGACCGCAAACGCCGCCGTCACCACGGCCATGGCAAGCGCCAGCACCGGGGCGATGGTAAAGAGGATCACAAACGAGCCGATGATCTCGATGCCGCAGATGATGATCCACTCGGGCACGTGGTGCGCCGCCTCGCAGATATCGAACAGGTCGTTGACCACGCGGCTCATCATGTCGCCCGAGCTGTTGCGGTCGAAGTACGCAAAGCTAAAGCGCTCATACTGGTCGAACAGGTCCTCGCGCATTTTGGACTCCATACGCGCGCCCATCACGTGACCCCAATAGCTCACAAAATAACGGCAGGCGCAGCGGGCGGCATACATCAGCACCAAGCCCACCGCGATCATGCCGAGCGCCTGCATAATGGCAGCCTGACCCTGAGTAAACAGCCCACCGGTCAAATTGCGCAGGATAATGGGGAACGCCAGGTCAATGGCGGCAAGCACCAGAGCACAAACAGTATCAGCAACAAAAAGCCCCATCTGGGGCTCGTAATACGAAAGAAACCTCTTAAACATGCAGTCCTCGGAGATAAAACAATAACGTAAGACCCTGGGGCAAATAATCAGTAGCGTTTGCCCCAGGGTCGCCCTCGCTTTTAAAGCTCAGTTCCGCCCAGCCTGTGTGCGATGCTGTCACAGGCCAAGGCGCCTACGACGGTCTTGGCGTCTTCGATCTTGCCGTCGAGTACGGCGTCGATCAGCTCGTGCAGCGGCACCAGGTCCACGTTGACAAACTCGTCATCATCGGGGTTGGGCGCATCAAACTCGAGCTTGGTAGCCAAGTAGATATGGATGATCTCATCGCAAAAACCGCAGGACGTGACAATCGACGTCAAAAAGCGAATACGACCAGCCCTAAAGCCCGTCTCCTCATGCAGTTCGCGCTTGGCGCAATCGAGCGGGTCCTCGCCCGGGTCGAGCTTGCCGGCAGGAATCTCGACCGTCACGCGGTCGATGGCGGTGCGGTACTGACGCACCAGTACGATCTTGCCGCTCTCGGTCAGTGCCACAACGGCCGCCGCACCCGGATGGCGAACGATATCGCGGGCGCTGCGGTGACCGTTGGGCAGCTCAACCTCAAGCCGGTGGACGTCGAGAATCTTGCCCTTCCAGGCGCACTCCTCCGAAAGAATCTTCTCGTGCAGCTCGGCATCGTGCGGGTCGTCATCGCCCAACACCAGCGCCGGCTCGTCAGCGACCTCGCCACCAGGCTCGCCCTCGGCGTGCCCATACATGCGGCTGTCCTCTTCGACGATCTGCGCGTCCACGAGCTCTTCGTTCTTCTCGTCCATCCGTCTCATTCCTCTCGGATTTTAGGCATCCCAGGCGTCGCGACCGCGCAGCGCGCGCAGGCCGATGTCGTGACGCAGGGTCTTGCCCTCAAAATCAATCTTCTCGCAGGCCTCGTAGGCAAGGTTGCGAGCGTTCTCGAACGTGTCGCCCAGAGCGGTCACGGCAAGCACGCGGCCACCATTGGTCACGAGCTGACCGTCCACCACGGCAGTGCCCGCGTGGTATACGGTCACGTTCTCCATGGCCTCGGCATCGGCGATACCGGTGATGACCTTGCCCTTCTCGTAGCTGCCGGGGTAGCCCGTGCTCGTCAGGACAACGGCCACGGCCCACTCGTCACGCCAGTCGAGCTCAATCTGATCGAGCTCGCAGTTGGCACAAGCCAGCATGACCTCGACCAGGTCGTTCTTAAGGCGCGGCAGCACGACCTGCGTCTCGGGATCACCAAAGCGGGCGTTGAACTCCAGCACCTTGGGGCCGGCGGGAGTGAGCATAAAGCCGCCATACAGGCAGCCGCGGTAGTCGATGCCCTCGGCAGCGAGCTCGGCCACGGTCTGCCCCATGACCTTCACCATGGTGGCGTGCTCCTCGTCAGTCACGATGGGCACCGGGCTGTAGACGCCCATGCCACCGGTGTTGGGACCCTTGTCGCCCTCGAGCGCGCGCTTGTGGTCCTGCGAGGTGGCCATGGGGCGCACGGTCTTGCCGTCGGTAAAGGCCAGCAGCGAGCACTCGGGGCCGGTCAGCATCTCCTCGATAACCACGGTGTTGCCGGCATCGCCAAAGGTGCCGCCAAAGCACTCGCGTACGGCTTCCTCGGCCTGCTCAAGTTCGGTCGCCACGATAACGCCCTTGCCCGCGGCAAGGCCGTCGGCCTTGACGACCAGCGGGGCGCCCTGCTCGCGCACGTAGGCGAGAGCCGAAGCCTCGTCGGTAAACGAACCATAGGCTGCCGTCGGAATGCCCGCACGCTCCATGAGCTGCTTGGAGAACAGCTTAGAGCCCTCCATCTGGGCGCCCTCGGCACCCGGGCCAAAGCAGGGAATACCCGCCGCGCGCACGGCGTCGGCCGTGCCCGCCACGAGCGGAGCCTCGGGGCCAATTACCACGAGTCCGCATCCGTGGCTCTGAGCAAACGCCGCCACGGCCGCAGGATCGCAGTCGTCGAGAACCACGTTCTCGCCGCAGCTCGCGGTGCCGCCGTTACCCGGCGCGATGTAGAGCTTGCCGGCGCGCGGTGATGCTGCGAGCTTGGCTGCCAGAGCATGCTCGCGGCCGCCGCTGCCCAACAACAGGATGTCGATGGTTTGAGTGTCCGCCTTCAAGGGTGCCTCCTCTATGGATGAATGGCCCGCTCCGCGCGAGCCCTTTACAAGCAAATATACCCCTCGGCCGCCCGTCTGGGCTGCAAAGGGGTATATCGCAATAACCGTATAAACCGATTACTTCCAGAATCGGTTGATGATCTGCTCGCGACCGGCGCCAACGCCAATGAACGTTACGCGGGTGTGTGCCAGATCCTCGATAAACGCCACGTAGTCCTGAGCCTCTTGCGGCAGCTCATCAAAGCTGCGGCAACCGGTGATGTCGCACTTCCAGCCGGGGAGCTCCTCGTAGATGGGCTTGGCATGCTCAAAGCGCACCTGATGCTCGGGCACGCTCGTGTAGCGCTCGCCATCGACGTCGTAGGCCACGCACACCTTGATGGTGTCGAAGGCCGAAAGCACGTCGAGCTTGGTCACGGCGATGTCGGTGAGGCCGTTGACGCGCGAGGCATAGTTGGCGATAGGGCCGTCAAACCAGCCGCAACGACGACGGCGACCGGTGGTCACGCCGTACTCATAGCCCTCCTCGGTCAGCGTGTGGCCAGCCTCGGACTCATAGGAAAGCTCGGTGGGCATGGGGCCCGAACCGACGCGGGTGATATAGGCCTTCATGACGCCCAGCACGCGGTCGACGTTCTTCATGCCCACGCCAGAGCCGGTGATGGCGCCGCCGGCGGTGCAGTTGGAAGACGTCACGTACGGATAGGTTCCGTGGTCGATGTCGAGCAGCGTCGCCTGGGCGCCTTCAAACAGCAGGTTCTTGCCCTCATCGATCATGTTGTTGAGCAGCAGGCTCGTCTCGGTGATGTAGGGACGCAGGCGCTCGGCCATCGGCAGGTACTCGTCGCAAATCTGGTCCACGGTGTAGGTGGGCAGGTTGTAGATGAGCTCGAGCTCGGGGTTCACGCGGGCGAGAGCGGTCTCCAACTTGTCGCGGAACAGCGTCTCGTCCAGCATGTCCTGCATGCGCAGGCCAATGCGGGCCATCTTGTCCTGATAGCACGGACCAATGCCGCGCTTGGTGGTACCGATGTTCTTCTTGCCGAGCTTCTGCTCAAAGGCGCCATCCAGATCGATGTGGTACGGCATGATGACATGCGCGTTGCCGCTAATCTTGAGGTTCTTGGTGGTGATGCCGTCGGCCTCGAACATGTCGATCTCCTCAAGGACAACCTTGGGGTTGACGACGCAGCCGTTACCGATCACCGACACGTGGTCGGAATACATGATGCCGGAAGGCACCTGGTGCAGGCCGTACTTCTTGCCGTTGACGACGATGGTGTGACCGGCGTTGTTGCCGCCCGAGTAGCGCACGACGGCATCGAAGTCGCCGGCGACCAGATCGCAAATCTTACCCTTGCCCTCATCGCCCCACTGGGCACCGACCAAAACGGTTGACGGCATGTTTACTCCTTACATTCATGGACTGTCTACGCGCCACGCCGGCACGCAGAAGCACAAAACATTCCCAGTATACCCGTGCAACGGGCGCCTGTCCTACTCCTCGGCATGTGCCCCATCAAGCTCATAGAACTTGGTGGATGCCGGCAGGAACATCAGGTCGACGTCGCCGATCGGGCCCGAACGGTTCTTGGCCACGACGATACGCGTAACGTCCTCGTCGGGTCGATCGTCGCGCGAGGCTTCGGCCTCGTCGGCGGAGCGGTCCAAGAACATAACGATATCGGCGTCCTGCTCGATGGAGCCCGATTCACGAAGGTCGGAAAGCTGCGGGCGCTTGCCGGTACGGGATTCGACCTGACGCGAGAGCTGCGACAGCGCGATGAGCGGGATCTTGAGCTCCTTGGCCATGATCTTAAGACCACGCGACATCTCCGAAACCTCGACGGTACGGCTCTCGGAGCGGCGTCCCGGCGGAGGACTCACCAGCTGCAGGTAGTCCAGGATGATGATTGCCTTCTCCTTGTTATGGAGCATGCGGCGGCTCTTGGCGCGAATCTCGGTCACTGTGGTGCCGGGCGTATCGTCAATCAGAATATCGAGCTTGGACAAGGTCTGCGTGGCCTCGTTGATATTGGCCCACTGCTCGGGGCTAATGCGGCCCATGCGGAAGTCACTGATCGAGATCATGGCGTAGGCGCAAATCAGACGCTGGGCAATTTCCTTGCCCGACATCTCCAGCGAGAAGAAGCCGACGGTATAACCAGCAGCGGCAGCGTTAAGTGCCAGGTTCAGAGCGAACGACGTCTTACCTACAGCAGGGCGGGCGCCGATAATGATGAGCTGACCCTCACGGAAACCCATGAGCATGCGGTCGAGCGACGGGAAGCCCGTGGGCACGCCCGCCGCCTGGCCACCGGCCTGGCACACTTCCTCGGCCTCGTCATAGGCCTCGACCATAAACTCGGTCAGCGTCTTGTAGCTCGACTTGACCTCGCGCGCCGTGACCTTGAGCAGCTTGCTCTCGGCTAGCTCCACGACCTCTTTGGTGTCGGTGGGGGCGTTATATGCCAGCGCGTTGATCTCGTTGGTGGCGCCGATCAGCTCACGCAGCATCGAATCGCGGCGAACGATGGCGGCATGGTGCTGCCAGTTGACGAGCGACAGGGTCTGACCCATCAACTCCAAAATGTACGCTTCGCCGCCCACGGCATCAAGCTTGTTGATGCTTCGCAGGTAATCGATCAGCGAGATGGAGTCGATGGGAATGCGGCTGTTGTACATATCGACCATCGCGGTATAGATGGTCTTATGAATGGGCCGGTAGAAGTCATCGGGCTGCAGCTCGACCTGGGCCTCTTCGACCACCTCGGGCGATAGCAGCATAGCGGCCAGTACATTGGCCTCTGCATCTTGGTTTTGGGGAAGACCCAACTTTGAGCCGCGGTCCTCAACCGTCAGCCCGGTCTCCCTATCGTCATATGCCATGAGCATCCTCATTCATATCGCTTGCGAGCATCCATAGTATCAGCCACGGTCCCAAAACGCGCCGCGCGCCGCCAATCATCACCGAACCAAACGGATGAACGGTCCTGTATATAGGACTTCAACGCAACGTTCACCATGACACTCACTCAGCGCAAAAAACAAAAGGGCGCCCCGGTTTCCCAGAGCGCCCTTCTTAGAACAAGATTGTTGCGTTGCAGCAAATGCTACTCGGCAGCAGCCTCAGTCTCGACCTCGGCGGTCTCGGCCTCGGCGACCTCAGCGGCCTCCTCGACCTCAGCCTCGGCAGCGAGCTCCTCGGCGGTAACGCCGACGAGAACGACAACCTCGGCCTTGATCTCGCGGTACAGCGAGATGGCGACGGTGTGGGCACCGGCAACCTTGATGGGCTTACCGAGTTCGACGCGCTTGCGGTCGATGTCCATACCGAGCTGAGCCTTGATGGCGTCAGCGATCATAGCGGCGGTAACGGAGCCAAAGAGGATGCCCTCGTCGCCGACCTTGACGTCAACGGTGACCGTCTTGCCCTCGAAGGCAGCCTTGGTCTCATTGGCGGTAGCCAGACGGACGGCCTCGCGCTTGGCGATGTTGTTGCGACGCTCGTCAAGCTGCTTGAGGTTGCCCTTGGTGGCGGCAACAGCGAGCTTCTTGGGGAACAGGAAGTTCTCAGCGTAACCCTGAGCGACCTCTACGACGTCACCCTCGCCGCCCTTGCCCTTGATCTCATCGAGAAGAATAACCTTCATGATGTGTCTCCCTTCTTAGCCGCGGTCGCGGTTGCCACGAGAGGAAACCACGGGGACGGTGTACGGCAGGAGAGCCATCTCGCGGGCGCGCTTGATGGCGTTGGCGATGTCATGCTGATGCTGCGTGCAAGCGCCAGTGACGCGACGGGGCTTGATCTTGCCACGGTCGGTCATGTACTTACGGAGAAGCTGAGTGTCCTTATAGTCGATGAACTCAGTGTTCTCCTTGCAGAACTGGCAGTACTTACGACGCGGCTGACGTGCAGAAAAATCATTAGCCATGTCAAAATACCTTTCGTTTGGCAACTTCGGCGAACCGAAGCCGCCTCTCACTCAAAAATAGGTGAACAGCCCTTAAAACGGGATGTCCTCATCGTAGACGTCGACCGCGGGCGGCGTAGCCACCGGTGCGGCAGGACGCGGTGCGGGCGCTGCAGGGGCTGCGGGGGCGTAACCGCCCTGATCGTAGCCACCCTGGCCACCGCGGGAGCTCATAAACTCGATCTCATCGACGATGACCTCAAGCTTGCTCCGGCGCTGGCCGTCGCGCTCCCAAGAGCTGTAGCGCAGCTTGCCCTCGATCGCAACCTTGTTTCCCTTTGCCAGGAAACGGCTCACGGCCTCGGCGCGCGTGCCGAACATAGTGCAGTCGACAAAGTTGGGATAGTCCTCCCACTCGCCAGTCTGCGGGTTGCGGCGACGATCGTTCACGGCGACGCCAAAGGACAGAACCTGGGTTCCGCCAGCGGTGGCGCGCAGCTCGGGATCACGCGTGAGGTTACCGGTGATGTTCACTCGATTGATGCTCATAACTCACTACTTCCTCTTGGGGCACAAGCCCAGTCCAAAACGACAGTCTTACTCCTGGTCGTCGCGACGGACGATCATGTGGCGGACCACAGCGTCGGTGATGCGCAGGACGCGATCAAGCTCGGCGATCTGGGTAGGATCTGCGTGGAAGTTGATGAGGGTGTAGTCACCATCGGTGAGGTCGTTGATCTCGTAGGCGAGCTTGCGCTTGCCCCACTCGTCAACGGAGTCGACCTTGCCAGCGCCCTCAGCGATCGTGGTATCGATACGCTTCATAACAGCGAGACGAGTCTCGGGGTCGAGCGACGGGTCAACAAAGAACAGCAGTTCATAAGCCTTCATATTGTCACCTCCTCTGGGCAAATGTGGCTTCAGGTCGTGAAGGTGCGCCTGAAGCAGGAAAAGACTCGGTAATAATATCTTTCAACCTCCCAGGCTGCAAGAATGTGCAGCTACAACCTCATGACCTCCACATATGTCCATACTCACACGGCATTTCATGCGTCTTCCAACCAAATGCCGACCAAAAGCTTGACGAATCTGTGGACAAGATACGGCACTGCGGGGACAAGCCAAATCAAACCGCAGGTCAGCAATTACAGGGCTGTGGTCGTGAAATGCATACCAGTGGTTCACAACACCGTTCAAAGATTTTTAAAATTGCTGCCACGTCGTTTATAAATACCCATTTAGAACAATTTGCCGCATGCAGCCATGCTGGTCAGAGCCCGTTTTTGGCCTCCTGAATCCCGTCACGAAGCCAAGCGTTTCAAAAAATGCCAACTTTTCTGTTTGCACTTTGCGATTCCTCGTGTATACTGACTTTCGCATTTAACGGAGAGTTGTCCGAGTGGCCGAAGGAGCACGATTGGAAATCGTGTAGGCGTCAAAAGCGTCTCCAGGGTTCAAATCCCTGACTCTCCGCCAGTTAATTCCAAAGCAGGCCTTTGAGCCTGCTTTGTTTTTACCCCACGCGGAGGGGTGGCAGAGTGGTTGAATGCGGCGGTCTCGAAAACCGTTTGGCCTGTATAAGGTCACGAGGGTTCGAATCCCTCCTCCTCCGCCATTTTGGTTGAGAAAGCTCCCAAGAATGGGAGCTTTTTTTGTTTTGAGTCTCTAACAAGCAAATACGGCGGAGGAGGAGGGATTCGAACCCGCCAGGGCGCGACGCGTAAAGAAAACGCGCCCGTGGCGCGTTTTTAGCGCAGCGCGGTCGGCGTAAGCCGACCGGATAAATTTTGAGCAAAGCTCAAAATTTGAACATCCCTCCTATTCAGCCACGCCCCCATCGTGGTCGATCCCAGCCCATATCTCAAACATGTACACCGCCCTCCAAAGATGTCAAAAAATGTCGTTTTTGGAGTGTGATGTACACGTTTGCATACGACGCGCACCGAGCATGAGTCGATTTGCTTGCATCCGGTATATTTCCCCACCTCAACGGACATAAGAGTTTGGTGTCAGCTCGAAGCGAGAGGCCCCCAATGGATACTCCTGTTCTCATTTCGCATAAAACGGCGTGGCTCGTCCATCATGCACCGCGGAACCTGGTTCAAGCCGTCGCACAACGCGACTACCAGATAGGTGTGCGGGGCCTCTCTACCCAGCAACGCATCGCGCGCATTCGGCAGGCACTTACCGACTGCGGCATTCCGTCCACCATGCTCAAGATTATCGACATCTCCGTAGCATTTGCTTTCGAGCGAATTCGCACCAACGGTGTCACCTGCCACGTTCTCGGCCAAAACCTACCCTACGACCATATTGACGAGCTTACGCCCGGCATCTTTATCACCGACGAAGCCTTCACCTTCGTGCTCGCTGCCGAGTGGATGGATAGGATCGAATACCTCGAGTATGGTTACGAAGTTTGCGGCGACTATCGCATGGGGCTCAATTCCTCTGACCCTTACACTGAGCAACCAGCCACCACCTCCAAGGACGAAATTGTCGAGCTACTCGATCGGCACCCTGGCAAACCCGGTGCCACACGCGCCAGACTCGCGCTCAGACACATCTACGACCACTCAACCTCGCCCATGGAGACCGCATCGTCCATCACCCTCTCGCTCCCAACAAGCGAAGGCGGCATTGGTATCAGAGGTATCGAACTCAACAAACCGCTCGAAATCCCTCAACGTCTCTGGCATTGCACAAAAGCCCGATCGCTCAAAATCGACGCTCTTGTTACTTATCAGCGCAGAGAACTCGGCATCGAATATAAGGGCGGTTTTCACGACGAGACCGAGCGCAAGGGCGCAGATGCGGAACGAGAGGCCGTACTCTCCCAAATGGGATATCGAATCGTTACGCTCACCTCGGCACAGTTCGCAAGTCAACTTGCCTTTCATCGCGCCATGAACAGCATTCGCGAAGCACTCGGTATGCCCCGCTGCACGGACGCCGAGTACCAGCGTAAGCAAAACGAACTGCGCAAGGCACTTATCCGCAACTGGAAGAGCGCGCAGGGCGAAGACACGCCTTCCGAGTAGCGTCATCCCAGCACACCCCAACCAAAACATGTACATCACCCTTCAAAAACGACATTTTTTGACATTTTTGGAGGCTGACGTACATGTTTTGGACCCCTGGCATTCCAGCAACGCCACGCCCGCACTCAGTCCCGACCGCTTACCGAGGAATGGGGCCGCTGTGGCCGGCAAGCATGTACTATGTACGGGCATTGTCTAAACCCGTAACTCAAAGGACCCCATCTTGCCCGTCGTCGCCGCTATAACCGTTACCTCACATGCCTCGGATGCCATGGTCGCTATCCCCTTTTGGCTCGAGATGTTCGCCGTTGTCGCTGCATCGATCTCGGGAGTGTTGGTTGCGCGCGAACACAAGCTCGACCTGGTGGGCGCGGTCGCGCTCGCGGTGGTCTGCGGTCTGGGCGGCGGTCTTTTGCGCGACATGACACTGCAGGTGGGCAACGTCTACATCCTCAACCAGCCGATGGCGCTGCCGCTCTCCATCGCCACGGCAGCCATCATCTACATCTTCCCGGCAATCGTCGATAAACCCGAGAAACTCATTCCCCTGCTCGACATCATCTCTGTCGGCATCTACGCCGCCACCGGAGCGGACAAAGCACTGGTTTATGGCTTTGCGCCGGCCGTATGCATCATGATGGGCTTCTTCACCGCGGTGGGTGGCGGCATGTTGCGCGACGGCTTTATGGGCGTGGTCCCAGGCATTTTCCAACGCACTAACTTTTATGCCATCGCGGCCATCGCCGGATCGGCAAGCTATGTAAGCCTCGTCATGAGTGGCTTGGTCAGCAATGTCGCTGCGCTAGTCGTATGCGTTGCGGTGACCATGGGCCTGCGCTGGCTCTCGCTGCGCTTTGACATCAAAAGCCCCACCGAGGAAGACATCGCGCGCTTCTTGCATCGCAAAAAGTAGACAGCGCGGCACGACCCTTCGAAATGCAACCGAGAGGTTCTTTTAGAGCGCCCGCGCGTTGGGTACCCTGTTAGATACATGTCGAGTATCTAACGAAGGATTCATTATGCCTTGCAACCTAGAACCGTCGTCCCGGCGCCGTAAAGCGCAGGCCCGCACCGCCCTCCTATTCGCACTGATAGCGCTTGCGCTGACCGCGCTTCCCACAACGTCGTTCGCCGGCACAGACACCGCCGGCAACGTGCTCGCAACCGAAGTTGACTCAAATCCGTCTGGCGTCGAAGGCGACCTGTACTGGGCCGGCCAAAGCCTTAACCTAGACGACGCTTCCATCGGCCGCGATATTATCGCGGCAGGCGAGAGCCTGTCGATTCGCGACTGCACCGTAGGCGGCGCCGTCCGTCTGGCAGCACGCTCCATCGATATCGCCAAGACCACGGTTGATGGCAGCGTCACGGTGGTCGGTCAGCACGTCGTGCTCAATTCCGACAGCGCCGCCAACTGTTTTTACGCGATGGGCGAGACGGTTGCCCTGCGAGGCTCCGCCAAGTCGGCAGCGCTTGCAGGCGATACGGTGACCATCGACGGCACCGTCGAGGGCGATGTCGAGGTTTGGGCCGATAAGCTCGTCTTGGGCAAGAATGCCCGCATTACCGGCACCGTGAACGCGCACGTCTCCGAGGACCCCGAGCGTGCCGCAGGAGCCGAGGTAGGCGCACTCAAGATCGACCGCACCGAGAACGAGAGCGCGGCCACGACCGCTAACGACATCATCGGCGGCATCGTCGCCGCGGCGCTCTCGACCTGCTTTGTCGCCCTGCTGCTCGAGCTCGTCTTTCCGCGTGCGACCGCCAGTGCCGCCGGCATGCTCCACCAGCGCCCCACGCCCCTGTGGGTGAGCGGTCTTCTGGGTACGATTGCTGTCGTCCCCGCCGTCCTGCTGCTGATTATCTCTATCGCTGGCCTGCCGCTTGCCGGAACCCTCTTGTGCGGCGTTATCGGCATCGCGTTGGTGTCGAGTGCCTTTGCGGGGTGCGCGATCGCCCGCATGGTCGGACACAGCCAGAACCGTTACGCCATGGCGGCCGTGGGCGGCATCGCCGCGGGCGCGCTTACGGCAATCCCCCTCGTAGGCGACTTCATCAGCGGCGTAGCCTTTGTCTTTATGCTCGGCTACATCATCCAAATCACCTGGCGCAACGCCCACCTCAAGCCGCAGCAGGCCCCCAACACGCCAGGCCTTCCCTCCGCCTAGCCGCCAACCACCACAAAAGGGCCAGGCATATTTATGGTGCTGCAAAGCAACCTGACCCCATTGCAATCAGAACCACCCTTAAAAAGGGTGGTTTGCTCTTAGGGTATAACCCACGGGCCCCGGGCTCGCGTCTAAAGGCGCGGGCCCGGACTTCGTCCAGGCCTAGTGCATCTTGACCCGTGGCGCGCCGGTCAAACCGGCGGGGTCACCCCCTCTTGAAGGGGTCCTCGTACTCCTTCACGCTCAGCTTGTCCAGCGCGATGTCGTGGGACTCCTGCTCCCTGATGTACTTGGCGATCGTCGCCTCGTTCAGGCCGACGGTGGACACGTAGTAGCCCTCCGCCCAGAACTTCCTGTTGCCGAACTTGTACTTGAGGTTGGCGTGCCTGTCGAATATCATCAGCGAGCTCTTCCCCTTCAGGTAGCCCATGACGCTCGCGACGCTGTACTTCGGCGGGATCGCCAGCAGCACGTGCACGTGGTCGGGCATCAGGTGCCCCTCGATTATCTCGATCCCCTTGTACTCGCACAGCTTCCTGAGGATCTCCCCTATGTCGCTCCTGATTTGGTTGTAGATCACTTTGCGCCTATACTTCGGCGTGAACACGATGTGGTACTTGCACATCCACTTCGTGTGGGAAAGGCTGTAGGCCTTCTGGGCCATGGCGACCACCCCTTCGACTCGAATTCTTGACGGCCTGAACAATCGTCAATATCGGTCGGAGGGGTGGCTTTGTAAAGCCGTTTGTCTCCACCCGCATAGCGGGTGGGTTGAAGCTGGCCGCTGCGCGCCCAGCAGACCAAAGTCTTGAACCAAAAAGGGCGCCGACCATTGCGGTCGACGCCCTTTCTTATTGGCGGTTATAAGCCCCAGCGTTTATTTGTTGACCTGGCCGGCGCGTACGGCAGCCTTCTTGCGGTCGGTGGCGTTGAGCAGACGCTTGCGCAGGCGGATGTTCTTGGGAGTAATCTCCACCAGCTCGTCGTCGGCGATATACTCCAGCGCCTCTTCCAGCGAGAAGGTGCGAGGCGGCACCAGCTGGACGGAGATGTCGGAGGTCGAGGAACGCTGGTTGCCCAGGTTCTTGGTACGGGCGATGTTGACGACCATGTCGCCGGCCTTGCTGCGCTCGCCCACGATCATGCCCTCGTAGCACTCGGTACCCGGCTCGACAAACAGCTGGCCGCGTTCCTGCAGCGTACCCAGAGCGTAGGCAACGGCCTTCTCGGTGGTCATGGAGATCATGGCGCCGTTCTGGCGGTTGCCAATCTCGCCAGCGTAGGGGCCGTACTCCAGGAAGGTGTGGTAGAACACGCCCTCGCCGTGGGTGACGTTCATAATGCGGTTCTTAAGGCCCATGATGCCGCGGGTCGGGATCTTAAACTCGAGGTGCGTCACGATGCCCGAGGTATCCATGCTCGTCATGATGCCGCCGGAGGTACCGAAGACCTCAACGACCTTGCCCGAGTACTCGTCCGGGCACTCGACGACGGCCTGCTCGACAGGCTCCAGCTTGTTACCGTTCTCGTCCTTCTTAAACAGAACGCGGGGACGACCGACCTGGAACTCAAAGCCCTCGCGGCGCATGGACTCCATCAGGACGGACAGGTGCAGAATGCCGCGGCCAGAGACCTCGACGCCGCTCTTGTCCTCGAGCTCCTCGATCTTCATGGTCACGTTGTTCTCGGCCTCGTTGAACAGGCGTTCCTTAAGCTGACGGGCACCCACGATGTCGCCGTCACGGCCGACGAGCGGGGAGGTCGAAGCCTCAAAGACGATGGACAGGGTCGGCGGATCGATCTCGATGGGCTCGAGCTCGACGGGGTTCTCGGGGTCGGTGTAGACATCGCCGATATCGGTGCGGTCAATGCCCACGACGGCGGCGATATCGCCGGCGCCGACTTCCTGGCACTCGGTGCGGCCCAGGTAGTCGAAGGTAAAGAGCTGCTTGACGGTAGCGGTGGCGCTGGAGCCGTCGTTCTTCACAACCAGGATCTGATCGCCCTGGTGAATGGTGCCGGAGTACACGCGACCGATACCGATGCGGCCAACGAAGTTGGAGTGGTCGATGGTCACGCACTGCATGGCCAGCGGGGCATTCTCGTCAACCTCGGGCGCGGGCATGTCGTCGATGATCATATCGAGCAGCGGATACATGTCCATGTTGCCGTCGTTGGGGTCAAGGCGGGCAAAGCCATTCATGGCGCTGGCGTAGACCACGTGCTCCATGGCGAACTCAAGCTGGTCGTCGGTGGCGCCCAGGTCGGCCATAAGGTCCAGGCAGTCGTTGTAGGCCTTCTCGGGGTTGGCACCTGGACGATCGATCTTGTTGATGACGATCATGATCTTGAGGCCGGTGTCGATAGCGTGACGCAGCACGAAGCGGGTCTGGGGCATGGGACCCTCAAAGGCATCGACCAGCAGCAGGGCGCCGTCGGCCATACGCAGCACGCGCTCGACCTCGCCGCCAAAGTCGGCGTGGCCCGGGGTGTCGATGACGTTGATCTTGACGTCCTTGTACTCGATAGAGATGTTCTTGGCGAGAATCGTGATGCCGCGCTCGCGCTCCTGGTCGTTAGAGTCCAGGACGCGGTCCTCGACTTGCTGGTTGGCACGGAAGGCGTCCGTGGCACGCAGGAGCTTATCGACCATCGTCGTCTTGCCGTGGTCGACGTGGGCGATGATGGCGATGTTCCTCAGATTGTCTACGCGCATGTAGTTCCCCTATCTTCTATCCATATACAAACGGCACACGTATGCGGCCCGCCCAGCAACACAACGCTCAGCGGGAATATTGAGCCTTTTACCGAAAACTCGTTTATTTTAGCGATTTTAGATGAGAGGGGTTTCCTCACCTGCAGGTTCAGGGTCGCTCCACATAAAACCATCGCCGGCGCCCATGCCCTCATACAGCACATATGCCGAAAAGCCGCTCTCGAGCGTCGTCTCAAAGAAGCTCACGAGCAGAGCGTCGTGATAGCCACCGTCAATCTCGACACAGCCGGTGTAGCCGATGGCATAGCGGGCGATGCGGCCCAGGCCCTCGTCCTTAAGACCCATCTTGTGCTCGGAGATAAAGTTGGTGGCGGCCTCGAGACACGCCTCCTCGCCATCCTCGTCGAGCGCGGCCAGATAGCAGTTGGAAGCAGCGTCCTCGATCGCCACAACTACGCCCGGATTCTCGCCGGCGGCAAGGTCGTCCAAGAACGCGCCAATCAGGTCACACACCATGGCGTCGAGCTCGGCGGAGACGTTACCGGCGTCCTGCATATCCTGTGCCATCTCTAGACCTTCCCATCGAATCCGGCGTCGTTACAGTTCTTGTGCCTCGGCAGCGATCTTGGCGGCAGCGTCGCGGGCGCGCATCATATCCATCGCGCGCTTGTCGAGTACCTTGATCTGGTTGGTCAGCATGACTGCATCGACCACACCCCAGATTACCAAGCCTGTTGAAATCGAAAACCCAAGCGCACCAACTGTACCACGAAGACGAGAACAGATTACCGCGACAAGGGCGGAGATGATAACCATCTTGATATAGGAGCCGCGGCGCTCGCGAAGCGTGCGGGCCTGCGTCACATAGGCGATGCGAGCCGCCTCGGATGCCTCCGAGCGCATCTGGGCCTCACGCGCGATGGCGGCCGCTTCAGCTGATACGCGGGTACCCATCAGCGACCTCTCCGCTCGCGTGCCAGACATTTAGAAATCATCGGGGGAGAGCGTATGGACGAACTCGTCGAACTTCTCGAACTCCTGCTCGTCGTCAACTTCCTCGGCATGGGCAGAAACGGTACCCAGGCGATTCATGATGTCGTCCTCCACAAACATGGGGGCATTACTGCGCACGGCAAGGGCAATGGCGTCACTGGGGCGGGCGTCAATCTTGCGCTCGTCACCATCGACCAGCACGACAATCGTCGCATAGAACACCGGCGGCTCGGCACGAACGATCTCGATGCGCTCGAGCTTGGCGCCCAGGGCATCGACGGTGTCAAGCAGCAGGTCATGCGTTATCGGGCGCTCGGCGCGACCACTATCGATGCCACGGCTAATGGCCGCGGCCTCAAACGAGCCGGTCTGAATGGAAAGCGAACGCAGGGGTGCCGGCGAATCCGACTTGCCGCAGCGCTCACGAAGCACGATAAGCGATGGCACGGGACCGGCGGCCATGACGATGGTCTCTATGTCGACACGAACCATGGAACACCTCCGGTACGTAGCGGTTAACACACGGCAGGGTCGCCGCATTGAATAGCTATACTACCCAATCTTTCGCCCAGCACACAAAATCAAAGTAGTTAATTTGGGACGGGGCTATTTTGACTACTTCTGTTAGATAAGAAAAAAGCCCCGAGGCAATGCCCCAGGGCTCTTAACGTTTTGATGGTGGACCTGACAAGATTCGAACTTGTGACCTCCCGGTTATCAGCCGGACGCTCTAACCAACTGAGCTACAGGTCCATCATGGTGGAGGTTAGGGGGATCGAACCCCTGACCTCAGGCTTGCAAAGCCCGCGCTCTCCCAGCTGAGCTAAACCCCCACGGAGAAAGTAATAAACACCCCAGCGGCGACTCGGCTCTCGCTGGGGTGTTTATTGCGAAAGAAAGTGGTGGACCTGACAAGATTCGAACTTGTGACCTCCCGGTTATCAGCCGGACGCTCTAACCAACTGAGCTACAGGTCCATCGCGCAAGGGATATATTAGACGAGTCGTTACGCGCGCGTCAACAACTTTTTTGAAAAACTTTGGAGGGTGCCCGCCGAGTGGGCGAGATGGGTTAGGTTTGCTGCTCGGACAGTCCTGCGCAAGACGAAGGCCACATTAAGTGGCCTTCTTTGCGTGCGGAACTCGCGACAAACCTAACCCATCTCGCCCACTCGGCGGGCACGGGGTCCAAGGTTGTCAAAAAAGCGGTCGGCGCGCAGTGCGCCGACCGCCGATATATGGGGTCTGATATTTTCTACCAGCTAGTTCCTCTTACTCGTCGAGGAGATCTTCTGGCATGTCGTTGCCGTCGCCAAGGTCGACTGGGGCCTCTTCGGCGTCGGCTGCGGCCTCGGCACCTTCGCCTTCGGGCTTCTCTTTGGCGGCCGTCATGCGCGCTACGGCGCAGATGCGGTCGTTGTCGTCGACGGCCATCATCTTGACGCCCTGGGTGGCGCGGCCGGTTTGGCTGATCTCGTCGGTCTTGACGCGAATGACCGTCGCGCCCTCCGTCACGATAAACAGCTCATGCTGCGGGCCCACCGTCTTCATGGCGGCGAGGTTGCCCTTGCGCTCGGTCATCTGGATGGTGTAGACACCCTGACCGCCGCGGTTCTGCTCCGGGTAATCCGAGACCGGCGTGCGTTTGCCGTAACCGCGCTCGGTAATGACAAACAGGTCGCCGTTACCGTTGGTAATCTCCATACCAAGAACGCTCACGCCTTCCTTCATGCCAATGCCGCGGACACCGCTGGTATCGCGACCAGTGGCGCGCACCTGGTCCTCGGGGAACATAATCGCCTTGCCCGCGGTGGTTGCCATGATGATCTTGTCACCCTCGCGCACGCGACGCACAGCGAGCAGCGCGTCGTCGTCCCTCAGGTTGATGGCGATCAGGCCGTCGCGGCGGCTACGGTCGTAGGCGCTCATCACGGTCTTCTTGACCATGCCACTCTTGGTGGCAAACATCAGGTACTCGTCGGCGGGGAACTCGCGGCAGCTGATGACGCTCGCGATCTTCTCGCCCTCCTCGAAAGGCAGCAGGTTGACGATCGCGGTGCCGCGCGCCTGGCGCGTGCCAACCGGCAGCTCGTGCACCTTCAGGCGATAGACCTTGCCCTTGCTCGAGAAGAACAGCACGTACTCGTGTGTGGATGCGATAAACATCTCGTCGATAACGTCGTCCTCTTTAAGGTTGACGCCCGACACGCCCTTGCCGCCACGCTTTTGGGCGCGATAGGCGGCCACCGGGATGCGCTTGACGTAGCCGGTGTGGGTGATGGTCACGACCATGTCCTCGTCGGCAATCAGATCTTCGACGTCCAGGCCCTTCTCGACATGGCTGATCTCGGTGCGGCGCTTGTCGCCGAACTTCTTGGAAATCTCGCGCATCTCTTCCTTGATGACGCCCAGGATTTTCTCCTCGTGCGCCAACAGGTCCTCGTAGTAGGCGATGGCGCGGCGCAAGCCGTCCAGCTCTTCCTGAATCTTGTCACGCTCCAGGCCGGTCAGGCGGCGCAGCTTCATCTCGAGGATGGCCGTGGTCTGCTCGGGCGTAAAGCCAAAACGCTCGATCAGGCGGCTGCTGGCCTCAGAGTCGGTCTGCGAGGAGCGGATGATGCTGATGACCTCGTCGATATGGTCGAGAGCCATCAGGTAGCCCTCGAGGATATGGGCACGCGCCTGTGCCTTCTTGAGGTCAAAGCGGGTGCGGCGGGTGACGACGTCGACCTGGTGGTCGATGTAGTGCTGCAGCATCTCGCGCAGGCTCAGGCATTTGGGAACGCCGTTGACAAGCGCCAGGTTGTTGGCACCAAAGGTCGTCTGCAGCGAGGTGTACTTGTACAGGTTGTTGAGCACGACCTGCGGGATGACGCCCTTCTTGAGCTCGATGACCAGACGGATACCCTTCTGGTTGGACTCATCGCGCATATCCGAGATACCCTCGATGCGCTTGTCGTTGACGAGCTGGGCAATCTTCTCCTGAAGGGTGCCCTTGTTGACCATGTAGGGAATCTCAGTAAAGACCAGGCGGCTACGGCCGGTCTTGGTGGACTCCACATGGGCCTTGGCGCGCACGGTGATGGAGCCGCGGCCGGTCTCGTAGCTCTGCTTAATGCCGGCACTGCCCATGATGATGGCACCGGTGGGGAAGTCTGGACCGGGCATGATCTGCATAAGTTCGTCGACGGTGGCGTCGGGGTTGTCGATCAGGTAGCACGTGGCCTCGATCGCCTCGGTGAGGTTGTGCGGGGCGATGTTGGTGGCCATGCCGACGGCGATGCCCTGGCTGCCGTTGACCAGCAGGTTGGGGAAGCGCGCGGGCAGAGCCACAGGCTCGGCGAGCGACTCGTCGTAGTTGGGCTGCCAGTCGACGGTGTCCTTCTGCAAGTCGCGCAGGAGCTCCATGGCGGGCTTTGCCAGGCGGCTCTCGGTGTAACGCATGGCGGCTGCGCCGTCGCCATCGATGTTACCAAAGTTGCCGTGACCGTCGATGAGCGGCGTGCGCATGGAGAACCACTGCGCCAGGCGGACCATGGCCTCATAGACCGCGGAGTCGCCGTGCGGATGGTACTTACCGATAACTTCGCCGACCGTCCAGGCCGACTTCTTGTGCGGACGGTTGGGGTAGATGCCGCTCTCGTTCATGGCGTACAGGATGCGACGGTGCACCGGCTTTAAGCCATCACGCACGTCCGGCAGGGCGCGCGCCGTGATGACCGACATCGAGTACT
This sequence comes from uncultured Collinsella sp., assembly GCA_959026535.1. Classification (GTDB taxonomy): domain Bacteria; phylum Actinomycetota; class Coriobacteriia; order Coriobacteriales; family Coriobacteriaceae; genus Collinsella. The sequence goes on from CAUFMB010000006.1 coordinate 21,515, forward strand.
CGATGAACGACTGCTTCATCTCGCGGCCAAACTCCGAAATCTGGAGCTGGCCGCCGTTGATATCCTCGCCGGCCGAGGCGCCACGGTCGACTTCGCCAAAGCTCTCCTCGAGCTCGCCGTCGTCGTCCTCTTCCTCATCATCATCGGCATCGGGGTTATAAGCATCCGGATCGCCGTCCTCGCCCTGCTCGGCGCGGGCAAGCAGGCGCTTCAGATCATCGGGCATGCCGGCGTCGCCGGCCTCGTCCATACCCTCGTTATTGTTGATATCGTCTGCCACGTTACCTCCTCTTAAGCGTCAAGGAATCGTGCATCATGTGCGTGCTTCTCGATGTACTCGCGGCGATAGCCGACCTCGGAGCCCATCAGTTCGCGCACGGCGCGGTCCGCCACCACGGCGTCCTCGATCGACACGCGCTGAAGAATGCGGGTCTTGGGGTCCATCGTCGTCGAGGCAAGCTGCTTGGGGTCCATCTCGCCCAGACCCTTGTAGCGCTGGACGGTGTAGCCCTTGCGCTTCTTAGTGATCTTGCCGTCCTTGGCCTTACCGTCCTCGTCGTTGTCGTCGGGGTTCAGCCCCAGGCTCTGGATGGTGTCGCGCAGGATCTCGTCTTCGGGCTGGCGGCCGTTGGGATACACGTAGTGAATCTTGTTGCGCACCTTGATGCCAAAGATGGGCGGGCAAGCGACGTAAACGTAGCCGGCATCAATCAACGGGCGCATGTACTTGTAGAAGAACGTCAGCAGCAGGATGCGGATATGCGCACCGTCGACGTCTGCATCGGTCATGATAATGATCTTGTGGTAGCGCGCCTTGGTGATATCAAAGTCGCCGCCGTCGCCGGCGCTCGTCGTGACGCCGCAGCCGATCGCAGTGATGAGTGACTGGATGGTGTCGCTCGAGAACGCGCGGTGGTCACCCACGCGCTCGACGTTCAAAATCTTGCCGCGCAGGGGTAGGATCGCCTGGATGTCTCGGCGACGGCCGTCCTTGGCCGAGCCGCCTGCCGAGTCGCCCTCTACGATAAAGAGCTCAGTCAACTCGGCGTCGCGCACCGAACAGTCGGCGAGCTTGCCGGGCAGCGACGCCGTCTCGAGCAGGCTCTTGCGGCGGGTCGCCTCGCGCGCCTTACGGGCGGCGTTGCGCGCCTTGCAGGCCTGTTGGGCTTTCTTGACGATCTCGCGAGCGGGCTTGGGATGCTCCTCGAGGTAATCGGCAAGCCCGTCGGTCACGATCTTGAGCGTCAGCGCGCGCATATAGGAGCTGCCGAGCTTGGCCTTGGTCTGGCCCTCAAACTGCGGATCGGGCAGCTTGACCGAGATAACAGCCGATAGGCCCTCGCGAACATCGTCGCCGGTCAGGTTGGCGTCTTTTTCCTTGAGCAGGTTCTGCTTGCGCGCGTAATCGTTGATCACGCGGGTGAGTGCGGTACGGAAGCCCTCGAGGTGCATGCCGCCCTCGGGGGTGTAGATGTCGTTGGCAAACGACATGACGTTCTCACCGTAGCCGCTATTCCACTGCAAGGACACCTCGACCTCGCCCATCTTGGTCACGGGCGCATCTGGATCAGATTTGCCCTCAATATAGATGGGCTCCTTAAAGGCCTCGGGGACATCCTTGCCCTCGTTGAGGAACTTGACGAAGTCGATGATGCCGCCGGCATAGCAAAACTCCTCCACATGGGGAGTCGCCTCGCGCTCGTCGGTCAGCACGATCTTGAGGTTCTTGTTAAGGAATGCCGTCTCCTGCAGACGGTTGTGCAGCGTGTCGAAATCGTAGATGCAGGTCTCGAAGATCTCGTCGTCGGGCCAGAAGCTGACAGTGGTGCCCGTCGTCTCCGAAGTGCCCACAACCTCCATCTTCTTGACGGTCTTGCCGCGCGAAAACTCCATCTCGTAGATGTTGCCATCGCGGCATACCTGCACGACCACACGCTTGGACAGGGCGTTGACGACGGAGATGCCTACGCCGTGCAGACCGCCCGAGACCTTGTAGGCCGAGTTATCGAACTTACCGCCGGCGTGCAGGATCGTCATGACGACCTCGAGCGTCGGGATCTTTTTGATAGGATGCTCGTCGACGGGGATGCCGCGCCCGTTGTCGACGACCGTGATGGAGTTGTCGGCGTGGACCGTCACCTGAATCTCGGTGCAGAAACCGGCCATGGCCTCGTCGACGGAGTTGTCAACGATCTCCCACACCAGGTGATGAAGACCGCTGGCGCTCGTCGAGCCAATGTACATGCCCGGGCGCTTACGAACGGCCTCGAGACCTTCGAGAATCTTAATCTCGCCGCCATCGTAATCGTTTTCGTTTGCCACACGTCCTCCTTCAGTTAAGAAAATGTGTACAGCCTTACTAGTTTATCGTAAAAAAATACCCTCGGGAACGAGGGTATTTGGCTCTACAAGGCCACCAGATGCGATTTAAGGCTCTTTTTTGCTCTGCACGCCCTTGGCCCACTCGGCACTCGCTCTCATGGCGTTCTCGAGGGCCTCGCGCAGTTTTTGGTCCTCGATGGGCGCCACTTGGTGCTCGATCTCGGCACGCTCGGCATCGTTTAGGTCGGCATGCGGAGCCGGCGGACGCTCGGGCGCGGCCGGACGCAGGCGCTCTTTTGCAGCGGGCGGTGTGTGGCCGGGGGCGGTCGTCTTGAACACCAGGCCGTCGACGTGCGCGCCGGCGCGCTCCATGCGCGCGCGGATAATCTCGCGCAAAAGTGTCATCTCCTGCGTCCATGAGGGCGAATCGAGGTACACCAGCAGTTCGTTGGACTCGGGCAGGTAGCGCAGCCCCGTCACATGGCGTCCCTCGCGCGTGCCCGAGCACACTGCATTCCAGGCGTGATAGACCGCACGAGACTCCTCCGCAGCCTCCATTTGCGCGCGGCGCTCAGGTGTCGCGGCCGCCAGGATGCGCTGCCGCTCGGCATCCAAAAAGCCGCCAAAGGCAACCATTCCGTTCTCGCGCTCGTAATTAGCACGTCTCACCCATGCTCACCACCTTGGCTCGATCAAGCAGGTCATCGGTAAAATACCCCAGATTGGTGGTGGTTATGACTGTCTGGATATCATCACCGATCAGCTGCAGAAAAGCGCCTCGGCGCCCGGCGTCGAGCTCGCTCATCACGTCGTCCAAGAGCAGCAGCGGCGCGGTGCCCAAGATATCACGCGCCACTGCCACTTCTGCCACCTTCCAGGCAAGCACCAGCGTTCGCTGCTGGCCCTGGCTGGCAAATGAACGGGCCGATCGGCCCGCGACGGAAAACTCAATCTCGTCGCGATGCGGACCCACAAGCGTCACGCCGCGGCGGATCTCCTCGTCGGCGCGCTCATCGAGCGCCGAGAGCGTGTGCTCATACGCCCACCCCCTGAGCTCGTCGCGATCCTCGGTGCGAGGCAGGTCGCCAAGCGTGGACACATAGGACACACCGGCGGGCTCGCCGGATGCCACGCGGCCATAGGCGTCGCGCACATGGCCCGACAGTCGGTCGAGCAGAGCCAGACGATGCACGAGCAGGGCCGAACCGGCGCGGGCGATAGATTCGTTCCAGGCGCCGAGCATCTCGCGGCAGCACCAGGTCTCCTTGAGCAGGGCATTGCGCTGGGTCACGCAGCGCCCGTAGGCACTAGCCAGATCGGCATAGCGCGCACTCAGCTGAACGCCAAAGTCATCAAGTGCGGTGCGGCGCACGCTGGCACCCCGCTTGACCATATCCAGGTGGTCCGGGCAAAACAGAACGCTCGGCAGCACCCCGCGCACGCCGGACGCAGCGCAGCGCTTGCCGTTGCGACTAAACGAACGCTTGCCATCTTCCACGCTCAGTCCCATGTCCAGCACGCGCCCATCGCCTTCGAGCCTCAGCTCGACCTTGCATGAGCCCACGCCGTCGTGCACGAGCTCGGCTGCGGTCGGATGCCTAAACGAGGCGCCACTCGTCAAAAGCTGCAGCGCCTCTATGAGGTTGGTCTTTCCCGCCGCGTTGGGACCTGCGAGCACTGTCACACCATCGCTCAGGGCAAGGCGGTAGCTGTCGAAGCTGCGATAGCGCGCAACGGAAAGATCGCGTGCGAACATGGTCATGGGCAGTGCTAGATGCGTACCGGCATGACCAGGTACAGGTAGTTGATCTTGTCGTAGGACTTGAAGATGCCAGCCTGCGAATAGCTCTTGAGCTCCAGCGTGATCTCCTTCTCCTTGGACAGGGCATTGAGGCAGCCAAAGATGTAGTGGTAGTTGAAGGCGATGGTGCCCGACTCGCCTTCGGCCTCGACATCGATCGTCTCCTGCGCCAGATCCTGGTCGTTGGAAATGGAGGACAGGCCCATCTGGCCGTTCTCGACGTCAATCTCAAACTTGACAGCGGGGTTGGCGCTCGCGATAACGGCCACACGCTTAAGGGCGGCGTTAAAGGCGGCTACGTCGATCTTGACGCTCGTCACGCACGAATCGGGGATGAGCTGCTTGTAATTGGGATATACGCCCTCGATGCGGCGCGACACGTAGGTGGTGTTGCCGGCCTCAAAGACAACCTGGGTGTCGGTGGCGCCGATCATGATGGTCGCCTGGCTGGCCATGATGCTCAGAGCATCGTTGAAGGCGTCGGCAGGCACGTTGAGCTCAAAGGAACCTTCGAGGGTCGAGGTCTCGACCTGCGTATCGCACACGGCCAGACGGAAGGAGTCGGTCGCCACCAGGCGCACGGTGTTGTTCTCGACCTTCATGTGCACGCCGCCCAGGATGGGGCGGGCCTTGTCAGTCGAGGTGACGCGCCATACGCGACTTACCATTTCGGACAGGATATCGGTCGGCAGTTCGACGGCGCTCTCGATGGCGTATGCCGGGAACTCGGGGAAGTCGTTGGCATCGAGCGTATTGAGGCGGAAAGAGCTCTTCTCGCAGCCAATCAAAACCTGACGCTCGGACAGCTCAAAGGTGACCGGGGCATCGGGAAGGGTCTTGGTGATGTTGGAGAGCATCTTGCAGGGAATCACCATCTCGCCCTCCTCTTCGACATGAGCCGCAATGCGGTGACGAATCGAGATGGTGTAGTTGGAGGTCTGGAATTCCAAGATGCCGTCTTGTGCCTTAACGAGCACGCCCGACAGAATGGGAAGGGTGGATGCCGAAGCGACGCCTTTCATAACGACGCCGATGGCTTGCGTAAGCGAGCTCTGGCTGACGGTGAACTTCATCTTTTAATACCTTTCTATAGATATAAATATCTTAATAATAGTAATAGTACTGACGAAACTGTTGATTACTCCTAAAAGTGCAGGTCAGCCCTAAAAAGAGAATCGACAGGAACCTGTGTGCAACCGGGCATGTTTTCCACGTTCAAAACCTGCGCAAAACTTTTCATCACCGCGGCTCGAGTTTTTGACACCTTATAACCGCCGTTTCGACAAGTTTTCAACAGGTGTTTCCATTTACCTACGAGCGCAGTGTAATTTTATCGCGCAGCGACTTGAGGTCTTCGGTGACAGTCCGGTCTTCCTGAATCATCTTCTGAACCTTTTTATAGCTCGTGCTGACGGTCGAGTGGTTGCGGTTGCCAAACTCGGCGCCCACGGCCGTCGTCGTCATCTCGCACATCTCGATCGCCAGATAGATAGCGATATGGCGCGCCTTGGCGATATTGGCGTTGCGGCGAGGCCCGATGAGTTCCTCGTGCGTCACACCGTATTGCTCCTCGATGACGGACTGGACCGTCTGCACATTGATCTTCTTGGCCGATGTGTCGAAGTACTGGTTGGCGATGGCGTCGATGTCGTCAAAGGTGAGCTCCCCGCCCTCGCGCTCGCGATCGCCCGCTTCGCCGGCACAACGCTCGCAAAAGCTCTCGAGCTCGCGGATGTTGGTGCCCGAGACCTCGGCCATGTGTTTAAAGTGCGCGTCGGTCAGATGTCCGCCGTCGCCCCCGTAGGCCGCCAGCAGCGAGTCGTTGCCCACCTCGGGCGCGGCGGCGATCGTGTTCTCGTAATAACGCTGCAAAATCTTGTACTTCATCTCGTAGCTGGGCTCCGCCACCAGGCACAGCAGACCGGCATTAAAGCGACTGGTCAGGCGCTCGTCCATATTAAGGTCCTTGGGCGCGCGGTCGGCGGCGATCACGACCTTCTTGTTGTTGCGGATAAATTCGTCCATCAACTGGAAGAAGTAATCCACGCTCGCGCGCTTGCCGATGATGTTCTGGATGTCATCGATGATAAGCACGTCGACGCCGTGGTACGCCTGCATAATGGGGGCGTTGCTCTTCTTTTGGCGGTCGAATTCTGTCATCAAGTCGTCCAGATATGCCTGCGAGTTGGCGTACTTCACCTTGATCTCGGGCGATTTCTCTGCCAGCTCATTTTTGATGGCGAGCAGCAGGTGCGTCTTGCCCAGGCCCGATTTGCCGTAGATGAACAGCGACGTGCAGGTACCGGGCGTGTCTGCAAGCATGGCGAATTTGAGCGCCGATCGGTAGGCAAGGCTGTTCTCCGGTCCGAAGACGAAGTTTTCAAACGTGAATTTCGAATTCGCTGCGAGGGGTGCCCCGTCCGCGTTTTTCTCGACTGCCGCCGGGGTCGCCGTCGAAGATGCTGCCGGCGCTGCGGACGAACTCGCGCTTTTCGCCGGTGGTCTGCCGTTCATTTGGGTCATCATGCGGCGGAAATCGTCGGCGGACAACGTGTTTTTGATTGCAATGCCCGATTCCTCGCCGGGTGTCGCCTCATGTGCCACGGGCATATGCGTGGCGGTCGGGATGGGCGAGGGGGCTGGCTCTGCCGCCGGTGCGACCGAAGCGGCCGGCTGCGGTGCCATGGTTTCACGGGAAACATCGTCGCGTCGAGGCTCGAGCGCCGGCGTTGCCGCCGCGGCGGCGGTCGCTACCGGGTGAGTGACCGGGGTCGTATTTGCCGAGGCGCCTTGCGGTGCCACGATATTGAGCGCGATCGGCGCAAAGGCGATATCTTCAAGATAGGCCTCGATGGTCGGCTGATGCTTTTTGAGCTGAGCGATGGCAAAGCGTGAGGGGGCCTCAATCGTCAAGGTGTCCTCGGTTAAGCTCACGGCGCGCGATTGTCCCAGCATATTGATGAGGCGTGCATCTTGGCCGTCGCGCTGACAAAAGGCGATGGCATCCCCCAGGATGATGCTTGCTTCCTCGTCCACTGTTTCTCCCGTTCCTTAACTTTGGGCTCGCACGCGAGCGCTGCCTATTTCGGTCAGATGATATTTCTGGCCATGTTTGATTACCAAGCCGGCTTGTGCCAAGTCGTTGAGCGTTCGCGACCATGTGGGCGCCGAGTTTCCAAACGCTCGTGCCAGGTCGGTTGCGCCACACTCCTGGTTTTGAGCCAGATAGCCCAGTGCCGCTTCGCCGCGCTCGCTCACAAATACGTTTTGCTGCGGCTGTGCATATTGATTCGCCGCATTAGGATACATCATTTGAGCTGCTGGTTGTTGAGAACTCTGCATGGGCAGCGGCTGCTGTTGAAAACTTTGCGGCCACTGTTGGTAAGGCTGCGGGGGCATCTGCTGGGCCCATGGGTTGTACTGCGCCTGGGGCATCTGTTGGTACGGCTGCTGGTATCCCAACGGGTATTGCTGGGGGTATGCCTGTGCATATCCCGTTTGCGGCGCGTATTGAGCCGGATACCCTTGCGGGTTCGGTTGATAGGATATCTGCTGTGCAGCCGATGCACCCGCCATCTGCTGTAAGTTTCCCACATCCTGGCCCACCGCTGGCATTGCATCGGGTATGTTCTGGGGAATCGCGCCCGAGGGTGCCTGGGGCTCTTGCACGGGGGGCATGCCAGGCTGCAGCATGGGAGGCATTTGCTGTTGCACCTGTTGCATTGCTGCGGGTTGCTGCCCGAAGGCGCCCGGCATGGGATATGCCTGCTGCTCTGTTTCGGGTCGCACGGCTGCCCCGCGCCCGCCGGCACGCTCGATTTCCTGCACGCGCTTGGGGTTCAGACTTACCGTCACGACGGTGCCGTTGCCCATGTTGTCCTCGATGGAGACGGCGCCGCCGGCGTTTTCCAAGTACTCCTGTACCATGGGAAACCCGGCTCCGGTGCCGCGGATATACCGTTTCATCTTGCTGTTTGCACTGGTTACGCCAAAATCGAAGGCACGCTCTTTGTCGTCGATGCCCGGGCCCTGATCGGCAAAGCGGATGGTATCGCCGCCGTCGAGAATCGAGATGATGGGCTCTGCAAAATGAGCGTGGATAAAGTTTTCGACAATCTCGCGGATAACCATCAGCGAGATGCGTCCTCCCTGCTCTTTCATGCACTGGTAGACGGTGTTGGTTGTCTCTTCCAAGTAGGTGCGGACGTCTTGCGGTTCGATGACGATGACGCGCGGTGTCGACAGCATGTCATCGTAGACCGCGATGCGCGCTGCATACATGGCCTTCGGTGCTTGTGCGGTGACCTGCTCGCTCTCGTTGCGTTTTTCGCGCACGCCGGTGATGTGCTCGTTGTCGGGTGCCGGATCACCGGAATCGACCATGGTGTAGAAGTCGTCAGACATGCCGCTCGCAATCTTTCAAAAGGTTTTGAACAAATAGTAGCTCACTGCGCAATGTTTCTCATCTTTCGACAAGTTTTCAAAACCTGTTGAAAACTTTGGAAAACGGGCGAAAAGTTCTCAACATTTCCAACACGACCTGTTGAAAACTCGATGAAATTTCGTGAAAAGTTGCCTGCTGCATCAAGTGCCGATTCTGCTTATGGGGGAACCGTGTACTCTTTGCAACCTTTTACCTTTGATTTCTTGACATTTGAACATTGATTTCCCTACAATCTTCAAGCTCACGTGTCTATATCTGCGTCCGCGCCCCCGCGGACACTCGAAATGCAGCAGGAGGAACTTAAGATGAAGCGTACGTATCAGCCTAATAAGCGTAAGCGTGCCAAGACCCATGGCTTCCGTGCCCGTATGGCCACTAAGGGTGGTCGTGCCGTGCTCGCCCGTCGTCGCGCCAAGGGCCGCAAGCGTCTCACTGTCTAGCAGCGATACACACATCTCGCATGAAGACTATTAAGTCTCGGCAAGATTTCGAGCATGTGTTCAGTCAGGGGCGTCGTTTCAATCACCCTCTGATTCGAATGACCATATGTGAATCGGTTGGCGAAGGCGACTCCGGAAGGGTCGCCTTCGTTGGTGCTAAACGACTCGGTTGTGCTGTCGTGCGCAACCGATCTAAGCGTGTGATGCGCGAGGCCGCCCGCAGCTGTGGATTTCCCGTTGCGGGTTATGACATCATCTTGTTCGCGACTCCCAAGACGAGGGTTTCCTCGCCGCAGGAGATGGACAAGGCATTGCGTTCGCTTATGAAACGCGCCGGCGTTGCCGGGGAGGAGCGATGAGCAATCACGTTTTGCGACGTGTTGCCATCGCTCCTATTCGCATATATCAACAGGTTATTTCGCCCTTATTGCCTGACGCCTGCATTTATTACCCAACGTGCTCACAATACGCTATCCAGGCGATTGAGAAGTACGGTGTTTTGAGAGGCTGCTGGCTTGCCGTGAGGCGCATCGCTCGCTGCAATCCCCTGCACGTCGGCGGTTATGACCCTGTGCCTTAGCGGGCACTCGCTATCGGAGGAAAACTTACATGTGGGATTGGATCGTTAACATCCTTTTTGAGCTGCTCAAGCTCATCCAGACCTTTGCGGTCGACTGGGGCCTGTCCATCATCATTTTGGTGGTCATCATCCGTCTGCTGCTGACGCCGCTTATGCTCAAGTCGACCAAGTCGACGGCTCGCATGCAGGTGCTGCAGCCTAAGATGCTCGAGATCCAGGAGCGCTATGCCGACGATCCCCAGCGTCAGGCCGAGGAGATGCAGAAGTTCTACAGCGAGAACAAGTTCAACCCCATGGCTGGTTGTCTGCCGCTGTTGATCCAGATGCCCGTCCTGTTCGCCCTGTTTACGCTACTGCGTAACCTGCCGAACTACTTTAGCGACGGCACGTTCTCGTTCTTCAACATCCTGCCTGACCTTACCACCACGCCGAGCGCTTCCTTTGCCGATGGCTTTATGGTTGCGCTGCCTGCGCTGGTTTGCCTGATTCTGTTCGCTGTCTTGACCCTGATTCCGCAGCTGTATATGTCCCGCAATCAGACTGGTCAGCAGGCCCAGAGCATGCGCATGATGGCTGTCGTCATGACCGTCATGATGCTTTGGATGGGCTGGAGCCTGCCCGTCGGCGTTCTGCTGTACTACGATGTGTCTTATGCCTGGCAGGTTATCCAGCAGATCTTCGTGACGCAGAAGGTTATCGACAAGGCCAAGGCCGATGAGGAGGAGCGCCTCAAGAACGCTCCGTTGCAGGTCGAGGTTACCCGTCGCGAGAAGAAGCCGCGTCCGCACAAGAAGAAGTAGTCGGGATATCAATCTTATTTAGGTACCTAACTTTTGGAGTACGTTATGTCTGAAGAGATCATCGAGGATATGCTTGAGGAGGTTGCCCCGCAGATTGCGGGCGATTATCCCGAGATTGCACAGCGCTACAAGGCCGGTGAAGAGCTGACCGATGAGGAGCTCGACACCATTGCCGATGTTGCGATTTCCATTCTGCGTTCCATCCTTTCGCACTTCGATGCCGCCAACTCTCCTATTGATGAGTACGAGGGCGACGAGGGCGAACTGATTTTGGATGTTACCGCTCCTGATCTTGCTGTTCTCATTGGCCGTCATGGTCGTACCCTTGATGCTCTTCAGGTCATGTTCTCTTTGCTGGTGAGCCGCAGGCTCGGCTTTAGGTATCCGGTTGTGGTTGACGTTGAGGGCTACAAGAGCCGTCGTCAGGACAAGGTTGCCTCAATGGCTCAGTCGGCCGCCGAGCGTGCCATCCGTACCCATAAGAGTGTTTCGCTTCCGCCCATGAATGCCTATGAGCGCCGACTGGTTCATATTGCACTTCGTGGCAATGATGCTGTCGATACCCATTCTGAGGGCTCTGACCCTGATCGCCATGTGGTGATTGTTGCTCGATAATCTACTCGAGCTTATGCTAAGGGGGCGTGGTTTCCACGTCCCCTTTTTTTTGTCAAAAGTTCTCGATACACTGATTTTTGTCAGAAAGGAGCTTCTGTTGTTTGTACTTACTGATCAGCAGACTGACGAGATGCTCAGCCGTCTAACTTCCTATTGTAAAGAGTATTCCTTGAGTGTAACTGATGCTGAGCTGAGGAAATGTATCCAGCATTTGGATTTGGTTCTGGAAACAAATAAGACAACCAATCTCACTCGTATTCTTAACGTTGAAGATGCTGCGGTACTTCATATCCTCGACTCACTTGTTTTGCTTCCTTATGTCAATAAGGCTCCTGATGGAGCTTTGCTCGATATGGGAACAGGCGCAGGCTTCCCTGGTATTCCATTAACGATAGCCACGCATCGTAAAGCTACTTATATTGACTCTGTTGGCAAAAAAGTTGATGCTGTCAATTCTTTTGTTCATGCTCTCGGATTGAAATATGGTCATGCAGTCCATGATCGCCTTGAAGAATATGCTCGAAGCCATAAGAAGCAGTTCTCTGTCGTAACCGCCCGCGCGCTGGCCCCTCTACCGATTCTTGTTGAGTATGCGGCCCCGTATCTCAAAGATGGAGGGTTATTTGTTATCACGAAGGGCAATCCATCTGATGAGGAGCTTGCTTCCGGCATGTCGGCCGCTAAGATCTGTGGCTTCACTTTGCTTCTGAATGACTCAATCGATTTGCCAGAGGGCTTGGGCCACAGGGAGTTCATTGTTCTTAAGAAGAGTCATCCAGCATCCGTTTCATTGCCTCGTGCAAATGGAATGGCAAAGAAGAATCCGCTTGCCTAGATGTTTCACGTGAAACATAATGGATACTAACAACTTGCACTGTTTCACGTGAAACATGGCGGTTGAGATCGAATCGGAATGTTTCACGTGAAACATCCTCCGTTTGACAGCTTTAATACACACCAGGAGGGACCGTGGGATTTCGCGACGTTAAGCGTTCGAAGAGCGCAAAAGACACGCGTATTATTGCAATCATCAATCAAAAAGGCGGCGTCGGTAAGTCAACGACGGCTGTAAACCTTGCAGCAGCACTGGGTGAACAGGGACGCAAGACACTGATTGTCGATTTTGATCCGCAGGGAAACAGCACCAGTGGATTCGGAATTGAAAAAGAAGACCTTGATCAATGCATCTATGATGCATTGCTGAATGACGTGCCGGCAGAATCGCTTGTTCTTGATACAAATTGCAAAAAGGTATTCGTTATTCCGGCGACAATTCAGCTTGCAGGTGCCGAAATTGAGCTCGTAAGCGCAATTGCTCGTGAAACCCGCCTAAAAGATTTGCTTGAGCCCATTCAAGACGAGTTCGATTTTATTTTCATTGACTGTCCTCCTTCGCTCGGCCTGCTTACCATCAACGCTTTGACCGCAGCAGACAGCGTTTTGATTCCGATTCAGTGCGAGTATTACGCACTCGAGGGCGTTACGAAGCTGCTTGAGTCAATGAAGATGGTTAAATCACGTCTGAACAAGGGCTTAGACACCTATGGCGTGCTAATGACCATGTATGACTCGCGTACTTCTCTGTCGAATCAGGTTGTTGAGGAAGTTCAGTCGTACTTTGGTGATAAGGCTTTTAAGACCCTAATCCCCCGTACCGTAAAAATTTCTGAGGCTCCGTCATTTGGAGAGCCGGTAATTACATATGCACCTCAAAATAAGGGTGCAAAAGCGTATATGAACCTTGCAAAAGAGGTGATCAAGCGTGCCTAGTGCAAAGAAACGTGGAGGATTGGGACGTGGACTCAATGCTTTGGTCTCAGAGGCCGAGTATGAGACCGGTGGTTCGGCTGCTTCGGCTTCAAATGCCGCATCTGAAACAAAACTGCCTATTGAGGATATCGTTCCCAACCCAAACCAACCACGAATTCACTTTAACGAAACTGAACTTCGCGAGTTGAGCGAATCAATCCAAGAACATGGCGTCTTGCAGCCGCTTTTGGTTCGCAAGCATGGAAACGGCTATGAGATCATCGCTGGTGAGCGTCGTTACCAAGCGTCAAAGCTTGCTGGTCTTGAGGAGCTGCCTGTCATCATTAAAGATGTTAATGATGAAGAGATGCTGGCTCTTGCTCTGATCGAAAACCTTCAGCGTTCTGATCTGAATCCCGTCGAAGAGGCTAAGGGCTATCGCCAGCTTATCGATGCCAGCGGTATGACCCAGGAGGCATTGTCGAAGGCAGTCAGCAAGTCACGCTCTGCAATTACAAACTCGCTGCGCCTTCTCGATCTCCCTGAAGTTGTTCAGCAGATGATTTTTGAGGGCAAACTTACTGCTGGTCATGCACGTGCGATTCTTGCAGTTCCCTATGAGGACGCTCGAATTCGACTTGCAGAGAAGGTTGTTGCAGAGGGCCTTTCCGTAAGAGCGACAGAAAATCTTGCTCCGTTGTTTTCTGCCGGAGAGACACCTAAGACGCCGAGGCCTGCAACGCCTCAGTCTTTTAAAAAGGCTGCCCGCGTGCTTCGTCAGGTTTTTAATACCAACGTGCGTGTTAAGAGCTCGCGTGGAAAGAATAAGATTGAGATTGAGTTTAAAGACGAGGAAGAGCTCTCTCGTATTCTTGGCGAAATGATTCAGTTTGATCAAGGAGGCCAAGATGAGGAATAGGATTTTAACTGCGATTGCATTGGCGACGACTGTCGCGGCTGGTGCCTTTGCTGGCTATAAGATCGCGACAGACGATGAACTTCGAGGTCGTTTGCTTCGTAGTGCGCAAGATATTGTCGATACATCCAAGAAGAAAATGGATGTTATGACAGAAGATGTTGCCATGCGTACGGCTCAGGTAACGAAGAATCCCAAGATTAATCAAGGTTGGGTTAGTAACCAATGGGAAAATGTAGGCTATTAGGTACCTAACAATTACTTAGCATATTTTGAGGGGTCCTTGTCTGATTCACGAGGCAAGGACCCCTTATTTTGGCCGTAAAAAATGGGACAGGTAGCAGCTGATTCAAAATTAAGGTCAATAAATAAAACGGCCCCGGTTGCATCTCCTGTAACCGGGGCCGTTCGATGTTTCACATGAAACGTTTTGGGGTGCGACTCCCCTATGCGTTCTTCTGAACTTTGAAGCGCTGCTTCAGCTGTCCGCAAGCGGCGTCAATATCGTTACCACGGGAGTTACGAATCGTGGTCTCGATGCCACGGGACTCAAGACGACGCTGAAGATCCTCAACCTTATGAATCGGCGACGGCTTGAGCGGGCTGCCCTCGATGTCGTTAAGCTGAATCAGGTTAACGTGGCACAACGTTCCCTCGCAGAAGTCGCAGAGCGCCTGCATCTCGGGATTCGTATCGTTGACGCCTTCGATCATGGCATACTCATAGGTCGGGCGGCGGCCAGTCTTCTCGGTGTAGAGTTGAAGCGCCTCGTGAAGGCGAAGTAGCGTGTACTTCTTAACACCGGGCATTAGCTTATTGCGTGTCGACTGGATGGCGGAATGCAGGGAAACGGCAAGCGTGAACTGCTCGGGGATGTCGGCAAATTTGCGAATACCGGGAATAACGCCGCTGGTAGAGACGGTGAGGTGACGAGCACCGATACCGATGCCATCGGGGTCGTTGAGGATTCGCAACGCCTTGAGAACCTCGTCGTAGTTGGCAAACGGCTCGCCCTGGCCCATGAAGACAACGCTCGTGACGCGCTCGCCAAAGTCGTTGGATACATGAAGTACCTGGTCGACGATCTCTTGAGCGGTCAGAGAGCGCTTGAGGCCGTTGAGACCGGTAGCGCAAAAGGCACAGCCCATGCCGCAGCCTGCCTGGGTGGAAACGCAGACGGAAAGCTTGTTGCGACGGGGCATACCGACAGTTTCGACGGAAATGCCGTCGTGGTACTCGAGCAGATACTTGCGCGAGCCATCTTTGGAAACCTGCTTGGTGAGTTCAGTCGGCGTATCAAAGGCAAAAGCCTCTTTAAGCTGCTCGCGGAAAGCCTTGGGAAGGTTGGTCATGTCGTCGAACGAACAAACGTTCTTCTCAAAGACCCATTCGATGAGCTGCTTCGCGCGGAAGGCGGGCTGGCCAAGCTCGGCCACGAGCTCGCGAATATCGTTTTGGCTCAAGTCGCGAATGTCCTGAGATTTAGTCCTGGGATTCATGGAAGCCTTTCGATTTTGGGGAAACGTAGAGGGTATCGCTACAATATGGTATCAGCTGCAGAAATTATAGAGGAGGAGTCTGCCCATGCCGGGTAAAAGCCTAGAGAACATGCACGTAGCGGTCTTGGCGGGCGGTCATTCCGCTGAGCGCGAGATCTCGCTCAATTCGGGAAAGAACGTTGTGGTGGCACTGAAGGAAGCCGGCTACACCTCGGTGGAGCTGCTCGACACGGCCGCTGATGACTTTATGGTAACCATGGCAACCGGCGGCTTTGACGTGGCGTTTATCGCCATGCACGGTGCCGGCGGCGAGGATGGCGCCATGCAAGGCGCCATGGAGACCCTGGGTATCCCCTACACGGCTTCGGGCGTGCTTGCCAGCGCCTGCGGTGCCGACAAGGAGGTCTCTAAGCTCCTGTACGCCAAGGCGGGCATTCCCATTGCCCCCGGCCTCGCGCTCGAGGTGGGCGATGAAGTCGATATCGATCATATCGTCGAGGTTTGTGGCGAGCGCTGCTTTGTGAAGCCGGCCGTCAACGGTTCCAGCTATGGCATTTCCCTGGTCCATGAGCCCTCCGAGCTGCCCGCGGCAATTGCCAAGGCGTTTGAGTACGGCGACAAAGTGCTGGTCGAGAAGTGCATCGAGGGTACCGAGATCACCGTCGGCGTGTACGGCGAGGACGACGTGCGCGCTCTGCCGATTGTCGAGATTCGTAAGCCCAAGGACTGCGAGTTCTACGATCTGGACGTGAAGTATGTCGACCCTACGGACATCCATCGCATTCCGGCGCAGATTTCACCCGAGAATTACACTCGCGCTCAGGAGCTTGCCTGCGCTGCTCACAAGGCCCTCGGTTGCCTGGGTATCTCGCGCAGCGACTTTATTGTGAGTGAGGACGGCCCCGTCATCCTCGAGACCAATACCATTCCCGGCATGACCGATACGTCGCTGTATCCGGATGAGATCCGCCACACCGACGACATGACGTTCCCGCAGGTCTGTGACAGCCTGATCCGTATGGGCCTTCGTCGAGCGGGCATTGCATGCTAATCGAGGACGCGGTTTCGTCAGGAACGCCGCAGTTTGTCATCGACTCCTATGCCACGCTTGCCGAACGCGCCAAAACGCAGTCCTTCGGCCTTATCGAGGAAGATGTGATCGTCCTCGATACCGAGACCACAGGTCTTTCGGTGCAGGACAATGAGCTGATCGAGATCTCGGCGGCCCGTCTTTCGGGCCGCGAGGTCGTCGACCGCTTCGATACCTTCGTGCATCCCAAACAGCTGATTCCCGCCGAGATTACCGAGCTCACGAGCATTACAAATGCCGATGTGGCAGATGCCCCGTCGGCCGTTGAGGCCGTAGCCGCTCTCGCCGATTTTGTCGGTGGTTGCCCGGTAATCGCACATAACGCCACGTTCGACCGCTCGTTTATCGAGTCGGTCAAAGGCGGCGTCAACGTGAGCGATATTTGGATCGATTCGCTGGCGCTGTCGCGCATCGCGCTTCCGCGCCTGGCCTCGCACAAGCTGTCTTTTATGGCCGATCTGTTTGGCTGTGACTCGGTATCACACCGTGCCAATGCCGACGTCGACGCCCTGTGTGGCGTATGGCGCGTGTTGCTCGTGGCACTCACCGACTTGCCCCAGGGCCTCATGGCGCGCCTAGCCGACATGCATCCGGACGTGCCTTGGTCCTATCGTCCAATCTTCTCATTCTTGGCGGGGCAGAACCCTGGTTATATCTTCTCTCTCAGCGCCGCTCGTGCTGACGTTCTCAAGGCCGATCGCGCCGACGATCGGGTGGACGCCGACGAACTGCCGGTACTCAAGATGCCGAGTCGTGAGGAGATTGAGGCAGACTATGCGCCAGGTGGCCTGGTCAATCGCATGTACCCCACCTACGAGCCGCGTGATGAGCAGATCGCGATGGCGCTCGAGGTCCGTGATGCGCTGGTCACGGGCACTCATCGTGTAATTGAGGCGGGCACAGGCGTCGGTAAATCGATGGCCTATCTGGTGCCTTTTGCCGAGGCAGCACGCCGTAACAACATTACGGTTGGTATTGCGACCAAATCGAACAATCTTGCCGACCAGCTCATGTACCATGAGCTGCCAAAACTTGCCGAGCAACTGGACGGTGGCCTGTCATTTTGCGCTCTCAAGGGCTATGACCACTATCCGTGCCTGCGCAAGCTTGAGCGCATGAGTCGCGGCCAGGTCGAGATTACCACCAAGCGCGATCCGGCGGACACGCTCACGGCGGTCGCGGTCATTATGGCGTACGTCTGCCAATCAGCCGATGGCGACCTCGACTCACTTGGCATTCGGTGGCGCAGCGTCAACCGCCCCGACTTTACGACGGCCTCGCGCGAGTGTGCTCGTCGCCTCTGCCCGTTTTTCCCTGATAAATGTTTGGTCCACGGCGCTCGTCGCCGTGCGGCGCATGCCGATGTGGTGGTCACCAACCATTCCCTGCTGTTCCGCAATGTCGCGGCCGAGGGCAGGATTTTGCCTCCGATTCGTCATTGGGTAATCGACGAGGCCCATTCTATCGAGCGCGAGGCGCGCCGTCAGTGGGCGCGCGTGGTGTCGGCGGACGAATCACGCGTTCTGTTTGAGCGCCTGGGTGGCTCGAGCACCGGCGCGCTAAGCCAGGTTTCCCGTGATTTGGCAACCTCCGAGGGCTCTACGCTCTATCTGGGCCTTACTGCCAAGGCAACGTCGACGGTTGCGCGCGCGAGCATGGCAATCGCCGACGTGTTCGATGGCGTTCGCGAGCTCGGTCGCCGTGCCCGTGGGGGTTATGACAATGCCAATCTATGGATTGGCCCCGAGCTGCGCGAATCTGACGACTGGCATGATTTCTTACAGTCGGCCTACGCTGCCATCGACGCATTGGAACAGGCTGACAAGAGCGTCGACGCGCTGGTGCAAGCCGCCGCCGCCGACAAGCCCGAGGTTGTTGTCGACCTGGGTGATATCTCGCGCCGCCTGCACGAGCTGGCCGAGAACCTCAAACTCATCATTGATGGCACCGATGAACACTACGTGTATTCGCTGCAGGTCAATCGCAGGCTGCGTGCCGGCGGAGAGTCAATGACCGCAGAGCGCATCGACATTGGCGAGGCCTTGGCAACCGAATGGCTGCCCGAGGTTCACACGGCTATCTTTGCCTCGGCGACCATGACGGTGTCCAAAAGCTTTGAACACTTTAACCACGCGGTCGGCCTCGATCGCATCGGTGCTTCAACATCCTCATCGTTGCACTTGGATTCGAGCTACGACTTCGATTCGAACATGGCTGTAGTCGTTGCGGGCGATATCCCCGATCCGCGCGATCGTGAGAGCTATCTTACGGCGCTCGAGCGCGTGCTGGTCGACGCCCATCTTGCCATGGGCGGATCGGTGCTCACACTGTTCACCAATCGGCGCGACATGGAAGACCTGTATGCCCGCGTTGAGCCCAAGATGGCCCGTGCGGGTCTGGAGCTCAACTGCCAGCAGCGCAACTCATCTCCTCGTCGCCTGCGCGACCGGTTTATCAACGAGCCGACCTCGTCGCTTTTTGCTCTTAAGGCCTTCTGGGAGGGATTCGACGCCAGCGGCGAGACGCTGCGCTGCGTCATCATTCCCAAGCTGCCGTTCTCGAGCCCCACGGACCCGCTCTCGTGCGAGCGCAACCTGCGCGAAGACCGCGCTTGGGCGCGCTATTCGCTGCCCGAGGCGGTGCTCGAGGTCAAGCAGGCGGCCGGCCGCCTTATCCGCTCGTCGACCGATTGCGGCGTGCTGATTCTGGCCGACCCGCGCCTAGTGACGAAGGGCTACGGAAAGAAGTTCTTAACGTCGCTGCCCACGAGCTCCTACCAGTGCATCGAATCGGCGCAGATCGGGCACTATCTGCAACTGTGGCGCGCACGCCACGAGCGGCGGCGCTAAAGCGGACAGACGAGGGTTTTTGCCATATCGCACAGACGCTTTGACAGGGCGGGGTCATCCAAGATGCGGATGGCTCCGCCCGCTGCGATTATCTGACTCAGTAGCCAACGCTCGGAGCCGTAATGCACGGTTACCGTTGCCGTGTCTGCCCCGCTGTGCTCGATTCGGGTGATGCCGGCCCAGTCCAGATGCTCCGCCATATCGAATGGCATCAAGAGCTTTGCGCTGCGCTGCGTCCGGGCAAGGGAATCGTGGAGGGATGCGACGTCCGGTGCGTGAGGCACGACGGAGTCTTCCGTTAAGGCGAGTCCCTCGATTTTATCCATGCGATAGGTGCGCTGCTCATCGACTGCGATGTTCCAGGCAATCAGGTATGTTTGGTCGCCGTTTGCCGTAATGCGCAAGGGGTCGACCAGACGCTCGCGTGGCCGTGCATCGTCCATCGAGCGATATGAGATGCGGCAGCGAACGCCGTCCTGAATGGCACAGCTCAGCTGCTGCCAGTGCGACCCGTGGTTGACGGTGTCAAAGACGCGCTGGTTATAGCCGAGCTCTTCGGGTAGAAGGGCGTGTCGAATCCGAGCTGCCGTCTGCGGCTCGATCCCCAACGATTCAAGTTCGTGGTTGAGCACAGCGCCCTCGGCTGCACTCAAGCGCAACGGTAGCACACGCCCGGCGTCACCAGTGAGGACCACACGCTCGCCGTGGCATTCGCAGATGATGCGCGCACCAGATTCTCGGTCCGCGAGCGTCGAGACGATCTCGAGAATCTCGTCGAGCGATACTCCCGTGATGTCAAAGCGGCCGCAAATCTCGGTTCGTGTCATGCCGCTCTCGCCGGCGGCGTAGAGGGCCTCCATGATGTCGATGCCGCGCGAGAGTCTCTGCTCGCTGGTGAGTTTACGCACGGGCATACTCGTGCACCGTCCTTTCAATGAGGTGGTTCCACGCCTGCTTGAGCGATTTGGGGGCCATGGGCCTCATGCCGTCCATGGCGTGGGCCATGCAAAATGAGGCGGCGGCTTCAAGGTCGCGCACGTCAACGGTCCAGATCCATCCCGCATCGGTGTGTGTGAGCTCACCTCGCCCGCGCGTGAGGCCGTTGATCATATCGATCTGCGTCTGAGGGGCGAACGAGAACGTGGCTGCAACGGGCGGTCGGTCGGCGAAATCGAATTCAAAGAACAGATAGTCGTTGAGATTGAAGTCCGCAGGGATGGCGTAGGCCTTCGAAGGACGCCATGCGCGAACGATACGGTCGCAGCGGAATGTCCTGATGTCGTCGGTGACATTGTCGAGGCCGCAGAAGTACGCCACGCCCTCGCGTTCGAACATGCCGTAGACACAGACGGTACGTTCTTTCTGCTCGCCGCGTCCGTTCTGATATAAAAATCGCAGCGCGCATCGCTCGGCAAAGGCGCTCCATACCGCATCGACGGTGGGAGAGCGGCGGATCGGTACTTCGTCCACCGTCGTCCTGCCGGTGAGGTAGGCAATTTTGGAGCGAATATCGGCAAGCGGTGCGGCAAAGGTGGAAGAGCCGCTTGCAAGCGTTTGGTCGATGGCGTTGAGTAGGATGTCGGCGTCGTCTGCGGTGATGAGGCCGCCTGCCGCAAACGTGTGCTCGCGGTCGATTGTCCACGAGCTTTCCTCGGTCTCCTGCGCGCCGGCAGGGCGAACCTCCTTGATTAGGATGCCGCGTTCGAGCAGTTTGTCACGATCGCGCCGAAACTTGCGCTTATCAGAGTCGATGTTGCCCGAGCCATATCCCAGGTCAGAATCCAAGACGATCTGCTCGGTCGTCAGCGGTTCGGGGGAGCTGTTGAGCACAAAGAAAAGATTGAGGATGCGCTGAGCCGTTTTATCGAAACTGGGCTCCGAATTTTCCTTTTTAATTGTCGCGGTCGCGTCGCTTGCCGTCATAGAGTCCTCGCATGAGAAGGTGGTTTGCTGCCATGATTTTAGTCCGATATGGAGATTAGGCTATATCCTTGTCCGCTCGGGGCGTTAAGATGGCCCGACTTCGGTCGTTTGCGCTCGCTCGGGGTATACTTTCGACTATATACGGTTCTAATGTGCATGCATTGGGCCTATTTGTCGGATTATGGATGTGGAGCGCACATGGCGAACACCCAGAACTATATTAACCACCTGCTGCAGAACACCGGCATTACGCCGGCATGCAGCGAAGAAGAGCGCTTGGCTGCCGAGGATATCGCTCAGATCTTCCGCAACCACGGCTTTGATCCCGAGGTTCAGGAGTTCAATGCCCCGGCGCCCAGTAGGTTGGCATTTGCCGTTACCGGTATTCTTGCGTTTGCCGGCGCCCTACTGATGGGCATCGGCGGCGGCATCGGCTTGGTCGGCACCTTGCTGGCCATTGCCGGCGCCGTTCTTTACGTGCTCGAACGCACGGGCCACCCTGTGGTTTCGCGCCTGGGCAAGACGGGCGTGAGCCAAAATGTCATCGCCTACCACAAGGCCTCGGGCCCGCTCGCGTCTCCGCGCAACCGCCCGGTGGTCGTTGTCGCACACTACGACTCTCCCCGTGCTGAGCTGCTCGCCCGCGAGCCCTATGCTTCTTATCGTGCGCTCATCGCCAAGCTGTTGCCCGTTGCCACGGTTGCCCCTGCTGCCGTTGCCATCTTGCGTATCCTGCCGCTCCCCGGCGCGCTCAAGGTTCTGCTGTGGATTGTCGCGATCCTCGCTTCCCTCGTTGCGCTCGCCAACGCGGCAAACATCATTTCTAACCGCTACATTCTTCCCTATACGTCCGGCGCGGTGTGCAACAAGTCTTCTGTCGCCGCTATGCTCGGCGTTATGGACAACGTTGCTCCCTTCCAGGGCGAAAACGAGTTTCCCGACGATGTTCCGTTCGATACCTATTTTGGGGAGCAGAAGCGTCGTGCCGAGGAGATGGCGCGCGCAGCGGCGGAGTATGCCGCGGCCCAACAGCAAAACGACTACGGCAACACCATCGAGTATGAAGAGCCTACCTACGCCGAGGACGAGTTCGGTCAGCCGATTGCTCCCGACGCTCAGACCGAGCCCGAACAGGGCGAGGCTTTCGACGAGCAGATCGAGGGCTTTGAGGGTGCGTCTGCCGACGAGACGCTGATTGGCGCCATCGTGCCCGAGGATCAGAATCAGGCTGTCCAGGCCGAAGAGTTCAATGACGAGGTTCTCGCTGCCGAGCCGGCGGAGGAGCCTGTCGTGGCCGAGCCCGAGCCCAAGCTCTATCGCAATGCCGCCGGCAACATCCGCTTTGGTTCGGATGCCATCCGTGCGCTCGGAATGCTTCCCGAGTCCTGCACGCTCGATTATGAGGAGGGCGAGGAGCCGACGTTTGAGCCCGAACCTGCGCCCGTTGTCACCGTGGATGATGAGTCTGCCGCGGTTACCGCTGCCGTTGCCGAGCCCGAGGCGGTGTCCGCGATCGATCCCGCGGCAGGACTGGACATTTTGGCTCCCGCCGCGTCGGCGCAAGACGTTGCGGACGAGTCTGACGACGATTACGCTGAACAGCCGAGGTGCGTGTCTTACGAGAGCGATACTGATTTCTCGGCCGAGATTCCCGCGGCAACGCCCCATGCCGATATTGCATCCGCGTTCTCTTCGATTGGCGCCAGCGCTTCCAACTTCTTTAAGGGTGCGCTTGCAAAGGGCAAGAAATTTGTCGACGATTTCGAGGAGAAGCGCGCTGCCGCACGCGAGGCTGCCGAGCAGGAGGCTATCGCTCAACAGCAGGCAGCCGAGGCGGCACGCGAGCGCGCAGCGCAGGAGTTCGAGCAGAACGAGACTATGCAGTCCGTGCCCGTCGACGCTGCCGAAGCTACAACGTCCTTTGAGTCCCAGCAACCGGCGTCCGCGGATGTTGTTGAGGCGACGACGTCTTTCGAGGCTCAGCAGCACGTCGATAGCACCATGTCGTTTGATGCCGCGCAGTTCGATTCCACGATAACGTTTGAAAAGCAAGGCACCGCGATTGCCGAGCCCCTTCCTGTTTCCGATGAGCAGGGCGACGCGGCAGACGATGACGAGCCTATTGATGCTGCCGAAATCCAAGATGCTGCCGAGGACGAGCCCGTCGAGGCCAACTCTGACGAAGAGCAATACGCGGCAGCCGAGCAAGATGATTCGACCGAGGTCGAGCAGGAGGAAGTGCCTGCGGTTTCCGAGGCTCCCGAGACAGATGAGTCGAGGCCTTACTCCACGCAGATTTTCACCATGCCGGCCCCGAGTGGTTCCGGTGCCACGGTTGACGATGTTGCTCCCACCCAGGACGAAACGGTCGATTCCCTTATGGCCCAGATTTCCTCCCAGGCATCACCGCGTCCGCAGATGAATGTTCCCGATCCGGCGTCGGCTCCGTCGCCTGCACCTTCCTCGTCTCCGCTGGCTTCGGTCCCCGATCCGTCGCTGCCGTCGATGAAGCAGGCAAACGTTGCGTCTCGCACGTCGCTGTTCGACCTTCCCGACCCCTCTGCACAGGTCAACGACCCCTTTGCTACCGCTCAGGGTCCCGAACCCACATCGGCACCCGTTGCGCCTCCTATGCCCGTTGCGTCGGGCGCTCAGCCGATCGAGACCATTTCGGCTCCCGCCCCGGCGGCACCCAAGCCTCGCAAGCGCGGCCTGGGCGGCCTGTTCGGTCGTAAAAAGAAAAACGAACAGGACAGCATGAGTGATTGGCTGGGCGTCGAAGACGATTACGATGCCAAGAAGTCCGGTCGCGGCATCGGTTCGTGGGATAATTTCGAGGACGATAACGATGGCTGGAAGGGCGGCGCTACGTCTTCCGACGGCGCTTCTTCCGAAGATATGCTCTCGGCTGTCGCCTCTATGGGCGATGATGAGCTGCTCGGTCACGATATCTGGTTTGTGGCAACGGGCGCCTCGGATTGTGATGGCGCCGGCATGAAGGCCTTCTTGGCTTCGCATCGCGATAAGCTCCGCGGCGTCTTCTTCATCAATCTTGAATCCGTCGGCGCCGGTAGGCTTTCGGTGGTGACGGTTGAGGGCGAACAGCAGCTGCTCAAGGGCGATCGCCGCATCATGAATCTGGTCAGCAAGGTGTGCAAGTCGTTCCATGTCGATTGTGGCGCGCTCGAGATGCCCTATGCCAAGACCGATGCCTATGCCGCGCTCGAGGCGAGCCGCCGAGCCCTCACCATCGCCGGCGTGGACGGCACACGTCTGGCTTGCGCTCGTACCGAGGACGACCTGCCCCACAATGTCAATCCGACGAACATTGCCACGGTATCCGAGGTCGTGACCGAGGTTATCCGCCGTTCGTAGACGGAGCTCTAAGGAGTCAACGTGTTTTCGTATATTAAGCGCCATTGGCCTGTCTACGTGATTTTGACCTTGATCGCCATTGCGTTAGGATTTGGGGCGGCCTACATCGTGGGCGCGAAGGGCTCGACCCCCGCCTCCGCAATCAGCGAAGAGGTGGAGCAAGAACAGAGCACGGGTGCCGATGGGATTCCTGAGTCCGAGCAGGCGATCGTTGATGGTGGATCTTCGTCTGCAGAGTAGATACGGCGATTTAAATGATTGAAAGCGGGCGAGCCGGGGGGACTGGCTCGCCCGCTTTTTTCATCGTGCTAGCGGTTCTTTGGGATCGACCTAAGGCGAGCGAACCATAGGGCTGCGGCACCCGAGGTCAGAAGCGCGGTGATGCAAGCGGTGATGGGAACTGATCCTGTTGCCGGTAGATCCTGCGGTAGGGTACAGCGTTGAATGACACGGTCCTCGTCATGTGACTCAAGTTTATCGCCGCCGCCGTTGCGGCAAAGATCGACGCGCGCGCTGTTGGTGAGTGCGGTTTGGGGCGTATAAGCCGACGTCGCCTGCATGTGCACGATTGCGCCCCGAGCGTCTGTGCCAAGGATTGCTTTGGCATCGTCAAGGTCGTCGTGCTCATCTTTGAGATCATCGCGGGTCCAAGAATCCGCATCGCTTCGAGTCGTAAAGCCGGCGGCTACCGCACCGTATTCAATGCGAATGCCCGTTACGACGGTATTGGACGCAAGGTCGAGTTCTTTCGCCTCTAGTGTGGTGGATTCCGTGGTCGGGACATCCGCCTTCCAGAGGCGCCAGCCGTCGTAATCGACGAGGCGACAGTCCTCACCAAGGCTCTCTTTTACTTCGTCGGACTCAAGCCAAGGATTTTCGTGCCCATCGTCAAGAGTCGCGTTTGCCGGCTCATCGACGTCTGTCGAGTCCAACGGCGTCGTGCGATACCACACGTTGCACAGACCGTTGAGGTCACCGATGGCGACGGGGGTTTCGATTGAGACGAATCTCGCTGTATCGTCCCCGGCACACTCAAGATCATCGGTAATCGTAAACTCATCAACCCAGGTAGCTGAATCGTTTCGAGCGTCGATGGTATAGGAGAAAAGTCCGTCCGTATTGGTTTGCGTCGCGGCGCGATTTTTACCATCGCCGTTGGCCAACAGGCCCTTTTCGATAGGTTGGACAAGCTCCTGACGCTTGTCGACCTGTCCTTTGATCTCGATGGGCGCATCCTTCATCGAGACGGATTGGACTTCTCCCGTATCCTTTATTTCAAACGTTATCTCCCCGGCAAGGTCATAGGTCCGTGGAGACATCATTTCGCGCAACGAGTAGGTGCCGGGTGCAAGATGTTCGATGCGGTGCGGCTTGTCGGATGAAGTCCAGGAGTCTATTTCGGTTTTATCGGGACCATATAAGGTGAGCTGTGCGCCTTCCACTTCCTGCTCTCCGCTTGCATCGACCTTGGAGATATCAACCTTGGTGTAATCGTCGGATACGTTAAGCCGTGCTTCCACAACGGGTGTTTTCTGGTCGGCATAGGTAAGGTCGACGATATGGTGCGTCCGGTCGAGTAAGAAGCCGGTCGGCGCTTGAGTCTCGACAACCTCGTAGCGTGCGGTGCCAGATCCCAGCGGGAGGTCGTCCGCGCGTGCTTCTCCAGTTTCATCCGTCGTGACGGTAGCGACAGTCTCACCGTCGAGCGCGGCAATGCTACCGTCGGGGCGCACGATATCACCTGAGGCACGGATCTCAAAGATGGCGCCCGCGAGGCTGCTGCCGTCTACGGCATCGGTTTTAACGATCCTGATGTTTCCGGTCGCGGCGTGGTCATAATACGAGACGATTGCAACGGGCGTTAGGTTTATATCGGCGGGTATGTTTACCTCGATTTCTCCGCCGACAAGATAGGGCTCTTTGGCCGAGGTTTCGCGTACATAATAGGTGCCCGGCACGAGCGATTCGGGCAGTGTGACGGTCCCGGTCGCGTCAGTCGTAAAGGTGTCCATTACGTTATGTGCTGGATACCAGCATGTTTGTGAGACAGGTTTGTGATTGCTGTCGAGGAGTTGGAAGGTGAATCCGGCTAGGGGAACAGAAGCGCCTGTTTGGGCATCGCGTTTTACAATCTGGAGATGTGTCGACAGAGCGTGGTTGTCCACGATATATTGAAGCTCGGCGCCGTCGGAAATCTGATTGGCCTCGATGGCCCATTCCCCCGCACGTTTAAAACCCTCGGGGACGGTTTCTGGAACCTCACGAACCGTGTAGCCGGCGCGGTCGTATGGGACGGCTCCGTGGACACCGGCTGGTCGCTTGCCTGTGCCGAACCATGCTTCGGTCTGGTCTTTGGTGGAGGCAAAGCCATAGATGTTTGTAGTCAGTGAGCCAACAACCTGCTGAGAGCTGTTGCTGACAACCTCAAAGACAACACCTCCTGCCGGCTGCTCCAGGCCGGATTGATCGCTATTGCCGTAGTCCTTGAATTTGGAAATCTCAAGGTCAAACGCAATGGGGATATCGGAAACGCGCGATTCGATCTCGACCACGCCTGAATCGCCGAGTTGGTCGGCTCCAACGGTATAGGTCCAGCTGTCGTTGGATGGCAGGTAGCCCTCGGGGGCTTTTGATTCGTAGATGGTAAAGGTTCCTAAGGGGACATCGGCGAGGGTGGCCTGACCGCTTTCGTCGGTCGTGAGGATTTGCGCCCATCCAGGGGTTGATTGCGACACACACGTGAACTCTGCTCCTGCGAGTGAGGATCCCACCTGGGGGCCGGCATTCGTCGCGGCATCGAGTTTTACGATACGCAGGTTGATGGTGCCGGGCTGTTCATCAATGGCGACCTGTCCACCGTCATTCCCCGTGGTAAAGGCGATGCGATCACGACGGGGGACATAGCCGGCCGGCGCCTTTGTTTCAACTAGGTAGTATGCCGTGTTGGGCAGAAGTGTTGCCTGCGCTCGACCGTTGCTGTCCATCTGGATGGTGCCGACACGCGCGCCGCTGGCGCTCTCAAAAACATCGAATGTTGCCCCGTCAAACTGATAAGTATTGTTTCCGCTGGTAATGGCAGCGTTTGCAGACTGCTTTTGGAAGGAAACAGAGACCGCCGGCAGTACATAGAGCATGTCTTGACGTTTGCTGCCGCCCGATACGGCTCCTAGATAGCGCCGCGCGCGGTGCGGAGCGGCTTTGATGCTTCCTGATTTTGCGCTGTCGTGGAGCCACCGCGCAGCCGCCACGACTTCATTGTCGGCGGTAAAGTGTCCACTCTTGGTTTTGCCCTGAGCGGTCGTGTAGGAGTAGGTGCCGTCGACATGGGTAGTGCCGTTGAGCATCCATACGGCAAGCTGGGTGGCGGCGCGGGCGCGATCTGGTGAAAGATGGTAACCGCCAAACGACGTGGTGGTGGGATATCC
This sequence comes from uncultured Collinsella sp., assembly GCA_959026535.1. GTDB lineage: Bacteria > Actinomycetota > Coriobacteriia > Coriobacteriales > Coriobacteriaceae > Collinsella. The sequence goes on from CAUFMB010000006.1 coordinate 49,343, forward strand.
GTGACAAACGATTGCCGCGAACTCGTCGTCGAGCCACACCCAGCCTTGATCAAAGTTGAGCCATGGGCCGCCCGGCTTGGTGGGGCCGGGGCGCTCCTGGTTCATGCAGTAGGCAATCGAGGCGTCTTGAGCTTCATATTTGCCGATGAAGAAGGGCCCACAATCATCGCTAATAGTACGGAAGCCGAGCTGGTCGTAGCCATCGACGGCAAATGCGGCTCCCGGTGCCAGGCAGCCGAACAGCAGGAAGAGGAGCAGGAGCAGCGGACCTGTTGCGATTGCGCTGTGGACAGAGTGCGTGGGTGCGTTGGACATGGCTGCTCCTTATCCCTCGTGCGCCGCACGGGGAGGCTGCGACGCGTAGGATGAGGCTACCCCCGAGGTTCATGCGGGTAAGTACCGGAGCCTGACCAAAAGCTTGCCCAATTCCTGACAAATTGAGCTCAAATACAACAATCAAGCAAAAGCGCAGGTAGAAGATAAGGTGAACAGGAAGTCAAAGGTCCTCGTCTCCACAATTGACGCGATTTTTAAACGAATCTCCACAGCTAAAACAAGCATCGCCACCCTTGTATCGAACAAGACAACCGCGTTATACTATCCCCCACATATGCGGGCATCGCCAAGTGGTAAGGCATCAGCTTCCCAAGCTGACACTCGCGGGTTCGAGTCCCGTTGCCCGCTCCATTCGAATTTCAGGCACGGTAACGTTTCGTTACCGTGCTTTTTTCAATAAAGTGCCGGGACTCGAACCCGACAGGGTGCGAGCGTTAAATAAACGCGAAGCGTTTATAGCGAGCAGGCAAGGTCGCCGATAGGCGGCCGCAGCCGGTGCGGATTTGCGAAGCAAATACGCAGACGTCCCGTTGCCCGCTCCACCGAGCGCGGGAGAACTCGGGACGGCCAATTCAACAAAGTTTTCCCCATCGTCTCCGTGAATCCGAGGAGATCGCCGCAGCCGGTGCGCGTCCGCGACGCGGGCGCGCGGACGTCCCGTTGCCCGCTCCATCGAGTACGGGGGACCTCGGGAACGTCGGGTCCAACCCGCTGTGCCCGTGCGTGTGTGCGGACCGGGTCTGCCGACCGCAGCCGGTGCGTATTTGCGAAGCAAATGCGCAGACGTCCTCATGGTCGCTCCAATTCCAAAATGTTAGGTTAATGCCTACTGCCCATACTTGCACCTGCGCACGGTACAATGGTTGGGTTACGACCAACGTGCCAATAACCAAAAAGGAGCCGCTATGATCGATCGCTATACCCGCCCGGAGATGGGACACATCTTCTCCCTCGAGAACAAGTACGCCATTTGGCAGGAAATCGAGGTTCTGGCCTGCGAGGCCCAGGCGGAGCTCGGCAAGATCGGTATTTCCAAAGACGAGGCCCAGTGGATCCGCGACCATGCCAACTTTGAGAAGGCGAAGGTCGATGAGATCGAGGAAGTCACGCGCCACGACGTCATTGCCTTCCTGACCAACATGAAGGAATACATCGATGCCGATGTTCCCGAGGACGACCCCAAGCCCAGCCGCTGGGTTCACTATGGCATGACCAGCTCCGATCTGGGCGACACGGCCCTGTGCTACCAGCTCACCCAGGCCTGCGACCTGATCATCGAGGACGTCAAAAAACTCGGCGAGATCTGCAAGCGTCGCGCCTTTGAGGAGCGCAACACGCTCTGTGCCGGCCGCACTCATGGCATCCACGCCGAGCCGATGACCTTCGGCATGAAGTTTGGCTCTTGGGCCTGGGAGCTCAAGCGCGATCTGGACCGTCTTGAGGATGCCCGCAAGAATGTTGCCTTCGGTGCTATCTCGGGCGCTGTCGGCACGTACAGCTCCATCGAGCCGTTTGTCGAGGAATATGTCTGCGAGCACCTGGGCCTGGTTCACGACCCGCTGTCCACGCAGGTTATTAGCCGCGATCATCACGCCTACCTCGCCGGCGTTCTTGCCACCACCGCGGCCACCTGTGAGCGCATCGCTACCGAGGTTCGCAATCTGCAGAAGACCGATACACTCGAGGCTGAGGAACCGTTCCGTAAGGGTCAAAAGGGCAGCTCAGCCATGCCGCACAAGCGCAACCCCATCACCATGGAGAAGGTCTGCGGCCTGTCGCGCGTCGTGAAGTCCAACGCCCAGGTCGCCTTCGATAACGTCGCCCTGTGGCACGAGCGTGACATTTCGCACTCCTCTGCCGAGCGCGTCGCCCAGGCCGATAGCTTCATTGCCCTCGACCACATGTTCCAGTGCCTCATCCGCGTTATCGACGGCCTGCAGCTGTACCCTGCCCGCATGATGGCCAACCTCAATAAGACCCGCGGCCTCATCTTCTCCTCCAAGGTGCTGCTCGCCCTCGTCGACACGGGCATCACCCGCGAGGACGCGTACACCATTGTGCAGGAGAACGCCATGGCAACCTGGCACGAGGTACAGGATTGTGTCTCCGGCCCTACCTTTAAGGAGCGTCTCGAGGCTGATCCGCGCTGTACCGTCAGCCAGGAAAAGCTCGACGAGATTTTTGATCCGTGGGACTTCCTCACCCGTATCGACACGGTCTTTGATCGTCTGGAGCAGCTGAGCTTCGAGTAGGTTCGGGCATAACGTTAGCTTTTTAGGGCGCTTTGCTGGTAATGTGTGTTGCCGGCAAAGCGCCTCGTTGCATTTAGGGAAAGACGGGGATAATAGTCGTCTCGAATAACATTCTGAGAGGGGATCGCATGATTTCGTTTGATTACAAGCCTCAGGGCGTGTGTGCTCGCAATATTCACCTCAATCTCTCTGACGATGGCAGCAAGGTGCTGGGCGTCGAGTTTACCGGCGGCTGCGATGGTAACCTCAAGGCCATCTCCAGGCTGGTCGAGGGCGCTCCTGCCGATCGCGTAATCGAGGTTCTCGCCGGTAATACCTGCGGTATGAAAAAGACCTCCTGCGCCGACCAGCTTACGCGCGCTATCGAGGCCGCTCGCGCCGAGATCGCCTAATGGGTATCGCCGATCACATCAAGAACGGAATATCGCGTCGCGGCTTTGTACTCGGTGGGGCTGCCGCGGGCGCTGCCACGGTGCTTGCCGGATGCTCGAAAAAAACGGGTACCAGCGATGATGCCGCCGGCGAGCCGCAGGTTATCAAGGACGATTCCAAAATCATCTCGATTACGGATGAGTACGAGGCAGTCGACATCGATCTTGAGCCGGCGGCGTCGTGGACGCTGCCTCTGGGTACGCTGCTGTACTACTGCGACGGCGATTACGCCGCGGCGATGATGGCGCCCGCATCGGCACTGCACGCCAACACACTCGGTGTGCTCAACCTGGGCGATGGCTCGCTTACCACATTAATCGAGGATCCTATCGAGGGCACGGGATATGCATTCTACGATGTCCGTGCCGGCGACGGCGTATTCGCGTGGGTTGAGATGAACTTTGCCAATTCATCGTGGAAGCTCTACGCTCAAAATCTGTCGGGCGCTTCGCTCTCTGGCGATGTGGTTGAGCTCGATCGAGGTGGCAAGGACTATGATCCGCCCCTGTTTACGGCGTTCGGGTCATCAGTCATCTGGTATAAAATGCCTTCGGCAGGCGGCAATAAAACGAGTAGTGATTCGTTTTGCTATCGTCGCTCGCTTGATGAATCCAAGGCCGAGACAATTTGGAAATCGACGGGCCGCTTTGCATCGGCCCCGCGCGCGAGCGACGGCATTTTGACCATCTCGCCGCGTGTCCGCAACGACGAGGGCGTCTACTACGGCATAACGGCAATCGATCTGACCGACGGCAACAACACCAAGCGTGCCCAGCTAGTCCTTCCCTCGTCAGTCTCGCCTTTCGAGGCCGTATATATGGGCGATACCTTCGTGTTTTCTATCGAGGCGGCCTATAGTGGCGTGGGCAGCCTGGGCAATATGGGCACGTATATCGGTAATGAGGGAGGGCCATACCTCTTTCTGTCACGCGAGCCGCTCGCATGTGCGGCTGGCAAGAAGAATAAATACCTTGTTAAGGTACAGGCGTCGCATTTTCTGATCGACACCTCTACCAAGACCTATGGCTCGCTGCTGTCGCCCGACCGCGCTTTGGAGTATGGCGATTATCCAGCTACGGCGGGAAAATCGGACTCATTCCTTACGTACGCCACGGTGCGCAACAGCCAGGGTATACCAGAGACGGTCACTGCACGCCTATTCTCTCTTTAAGCTTAGAGGGGTTAAAAAGGCGCCAACAGGGGAATAAACGCGTTGTAATTGTGAGTACCGCCCGCCGAGCTGCCGCGTCATAGCGGCATCCGGCGGGCTCAGGTGCGTTAAAATGGGCTTGTTCTTAGCTAATTGAGACAGGGGGGCCGTGTTATGGCTTCAGATGCAAAAAAGATTCTGCTGGTCGAGGATGAGAAGGCAATCCGTGACGCCGTCGCTGCCTATCTCGAGCGCGAAGGCTACTGGGTTGTGGGCGTCGGCGACGGCCAGTCCGCGATCGAGGAGTTCGAGAAGCATCAGTTCGACCTGGTCGTGCTCGACCTTATGCTCCCCAAGATCCCCGGTGAGCGCGTTTGCCGCACCATTCGCGATACCTCGGATGTCCCCATCATCATGCTGACGGCTAAGGGCGAGATCGAGGACCGTATTATCGGTCTTGAGCTCGGCGCCGACGACTATCTGATTAAGCCGTTCTCGCCGCGCGAGCTCGTCGCCCGCGTTCGTGCTCTGTTCCGCCGTGCCCATCAGGCCGACGAGCCCGCCGTCGAGGTGCTCGACTTCGGCGATCTGGTCATCGATATCTCGGGCCACAAGATCTTGGTCGAGGGCAAGGAAGTCGATCTGACGGCTTCCGAGTTTAAGCTGCTCACCACGCTTGCTCGTCATCCCGGTCGTGTCTACAACCGTATGGAGCTGGTCGAGAAAGTGCTCGGGTATGACTTTGAGGGCTATGAGCGCACCATCGACAGCCACGTGAAGAATCTTCGCGCCAAGCTGGGCGATGATCCCAAGAAGCCCAAGTGGCTCTACACCGTCCATGGTGTCGGCTATCGCTTCGAGGCTCCGGCCAAGACCGATAAGTCGGACGAGAAATAGGGAAATCACATATGACACCTGCGCGCTTTGAAATCGGACAAAAGCACAAGCAGGAGAGCGAGGCGGGTTCCAAGGCTAGTTGGAACACGCCTCGTTCCGATTCACGGCCAACGATGAGCTATCCCTCGCGCATGGCACTTGCTTTTGCTCTGACATCGCTCATGACGGTATTGGTGCTGGTGGGCGTTGTCTCTGTTGTGTGGGGCACGGTCTTTTCGGATTACACGCGCTCCAATATCGTCGAAATCGCAAATTCCGCTGCCGAGAAGTTGGCGATCTCATATGAGGAAAACGGCTCTTGGACCGCGGGAGAACTGCGCACGGTCGCAACGTCGAGTTTGGTTTCCGACGATCTGGGCATGCAGGTAGTCAATAAAAAGGGCGTGATCGTTTATGACGATTCCTGGCCCTCGGCAAGCGCCACCGCCGATGTACGCGAAAACCAGGCTACGACCGACGACACGAGCGGCAAGAGGGCATCGCATAGCCCGGTCTCGTCTGCTCCAACCGACTCCGATAGCGTTGCTAACGTCGAGATTGTAACGTCTTCCGGCGAGCATGTCGGACAGGTAAAGCTGTGGGCCATCGGCTCCGACGCTCTGCTCACCAAGGCGGACTCTGCGTTTAGGGAGAAGACCTTTAACGCCATGGCCCTCGCCGCGGTTGTTGCAATCTGCATTTCGGTCGTTATCGGATCGCTCGTGTCGCGCATGCTCACCAAGCCGATTCATCGCATCACCAGTACCGCAAAGCAAATCCGTGACGGCGACCTGTCGGCTCGCACGGGACTGCGCGGTGATGACGAGATCGATCAGCTGGGTGAGACCTTCGATGAGATGGCCACTTCGCTCGAGAAGGATATGAAACACGAGAAGCGCCTGACCTCAGACGTTGCACATGAGCTTCGCACGCCGCTTATGGCCATGCTCGCAACGGTCGAGGCCATGCAGGATGGCGTGTATCCCACCGACGATGAGCATTTGGAGACCGTTGCTTCCGAGACGCGCCGCCTGGCTCGTCTGGTGCAGCAGATGCTCGACCTGTCGCGCATGGAAAACAGCACGGCTCCGCTCAACCTTGAGCCGGTGGACATGGTTCCTTTCGTGCGTTCCATCGTCAATGCCCAGGAGCGCCTGTTTGTCGACCGCGATCTGCGCCTGCGTTTTGCGGACGAGACCCAGGGTCACGACGATGTCGTCGAGGCCGATCCCGACATGATCACGCAATGTGTTATCAACCTCATGAGCAACGCCATGCGCTACACCCCCGAGGGCGGTTGGGTCGTGGTGTCGGTGCTCAGTGACCGCAAGCACGTCAGCATTGCCGTTTCTGATACCGGCATCGGTATTGCCAAGGACGATTTGTCGCGCATCTTCGGGCGGTTTTGGCGCGCCGATGCCAGCCGCGCCCGCGAAGCTGGCGGCCTGGGCGTTGGCCTCGCCGTGACCAAGCAGATCGTCGAGCGTCACCATGGCTACATATCCGTGGAGTCGGAGCTTGGAAAGGGTACGACTTTTACAATTCATCTGCCCCGCGAGCACACGGCAGACGCGGCATCTACTACAATGGAGCACTAGCTTTTCGCTATTCGGTGAAGGAGGGGCCGCGTCCCTGCCGCTCCGAGTTTGCGAAAACATGCGGGAAAGAACCCGCATTTCTGTCGTATTTAGGTAAGGAGTGACTCACGTGACAACGATGGAGCGTCGTCCGGATTCCCGTGGCAAGGTTCGTGATATTTACGATGCCGGTGAAAACCTGCTGATGGTCGCCACCGACCGCATTTCTGCGTTCGACTTCATTCTTCCCGACGAGATTCCGTTTAAGGGAGAGGTACTCAATCGCATCTCGGCATTCTGGTTCGATAAGTTTGCCGACATCGTCCCCAACCATCTCGTTTCCATCGACCCGGCGGATTTCCCCGAGGAGTTTGCTGAGTATCGTGACTACCTCGCTGGCCGCGCCATGCTGGTTAAAAAGGCCCAGACGATTCCTATCGAGTGCATCGTTCGCGGCTATCTGACCGGTTCGGGCAAGAAGACCTACGACGAGAACGGCACCGTCTGCGGCATCCAGCTGCCTGAGGGTCTGACCGAGGCCTCCAAGCTTCCCGAGCCGCTGTTCACGCCGTCCACGAAGGCCGAGATCGGTGACCACGACGAGAACATCTCGTTCGAGCGTTGCTGCGAGATCGTGGGTGAGGACATCGCCACGCAGATTCGCGACCTTTCCCTCAAGATCTACAAGGCCGCTGCCGAGTACGCCGCGACCCGTGGCATCATCATTGCCGACACCAAGTTCGAGTTTGGTGTTATTGATGGCAAGGTCACGCTGATCGACGAGTGTCTCACGCCCGATTCCAGCCGTTTCTGGCCTGCTGCCAGCTACGAGGAGGGCAAGATCCAGCCTAGCTACGACAAGCAATTCGTCCGCAATTGGCTCAAGGCCAACTGGGATATGACGGGGGAGACCCCGCACCTGCCCGCCGAGGTCATCGATGGCACGTCCGAGCGCTATCGCGAGGCCTTCCAGATCATCACGGGCTCCCAGTTCACAAGCATGAAGGAGAACGCATAAGTGAGTACCCGTAGCGCCACGAACAAGCGCACGCAATCCCACGAGGTTACCGGGGTTGCGCGCAAGTCCGCCGCATCTGCTAAGCCCGCCCGTCAGGCAGCGAGCTCTGTCCGCGTCGTGCCAGCTTCGTCTAAAGCTCGCCGCAAAGAGCTCGAGAAGGGCGAGAACCTCGAGGGCCTCTCTAAAGAGGAGAAGCGCGCCCGCAAGGCTAAGCAGCGCGCCAAGGAGGACCGCATCTACACGGTGTCGAATATCCTTCTCAAGCAGGATGAGGACTACACCAAACGCCGCCGTATTTGGTGGGCTGTGCTCGCTATCGGCATGGTGCTCGTCGTGGCAATTGGGGCTTCGCTCTACTTCGCTCCCGGCGGCACGGTGTCCAGTCCTGTTCAGATGGTCGGCATCGTTCTGTCCTATGTCATCATCCTGGGTGACTTTATCTATGACTTCGCTCGTATTCGTCCGTTGCGCAACATGTATCGCGCGCAGGCCGAGGGCATGTCCGAGAACAAGCTCAACGCTCTTATCGAGCGCGCAGCTGCCGAGGAGGACAAAAAGGACTCCAAGAAGAAGTAGCGTTTGCATTCACACTTATCGCTAAGATATAAGGCGCGTCGTTTTTGCGGCGCGCCTTTTTATTGTCCTATAGATAGATGGAGTGGCACATGATTCGAGCTGCCCTGACGGTCGAAGAAGCTCTGGAGGGCATGAAGGCCCTGGAGCCCAAGATTAAAAACTATGCGCGCCTGGTTGTCCGCAAGGGCGTAAACGTCAAGCCCGGCCAGGAGGTTGTCGTTCAGTCTCCGGTCGAGTGCGCGCCGTTTGCGCGCGTGGTGGTCGCGGAGGCTTATGCCGCCGGCGCTGGCCACGTGACGGTCATTTGGGCCGATGATGCCGTGACGAGGCTCGCGTACGAGCATGTCGATAAAAGCTATTTTGAGCAGACGCCCGAGTGGAAGCGCATGCAGCTGGATTCCTTGGCCCAAGATGGCGCCTGCTTTATCTTTATCGAGGGTGCGGATCCTGCAGCCCTCAAGGGCATCGATCCAGCCAAGCCGGCCGCGGCATCCAAGGCGAGGAATACGCAGTGCAAAGTTTTCCGCCGTGGACTGGATTACAACATCAATCCGTGGTGCATCGCCGGCGCTCCGGTCGTGGCTTGGGCGCGCGAGGTGTTCCCGGGAGACGCCGATGAGGTTGCAATCTATAAGCTGTGGAATGCGATTCTGCACACCGCTCGCGCCGATGGCCAGGACCCAGAGAGCGACTGGGAGCTCCATGACGCCGCATTCGAAAAGAACCTGCGTTTCCTGAACGACAATCGTTTCGACTGCCTGCATTACACCGCGGCAAATGGAACCGATCTGACGATTGGCATGACGAAGGGTCACGAGTGGGCCGGCGGCAAGGGCAAGACGCCCGATGGGCACCCCTTCTTCCCCAACATTCCCACCGAGGAAGTCTTCACTTCGCCCGATCGCATGCGCGCTGACGGTATCGTGTACTCGGCCATGCCGCTCATCCACCACGGCAATAAAGTCGACGATTTTTGGATTAAGTTCGAGGGCGGCCGCGTGGTGGACTACGACGCCCGCGTGGGCAAGGCAACGCTCGCAAGTATCATCGATACTGACGAGGGCGCTGCTCACCTGGGAGAGGTCGCGCTCATTTCCAAGAACACGCCGATCCGCGAAAGTGGTGTTCTGTTCTACGATACGCTCTATGACGAGAACGCTAGCTGCCATCTCGCGCTAGGTGTCGGTTTCCCCGAATGCATCGAGGGTGGGTACGACATGTCTAAGGAGGAGCTCCTGGAGCATGGTGTTAACGTCTCGAGCACGCACGTCGATTTTATGATCGGCACGGACGACATCGATATTACGGGCATTACGCCTGATGGACGTGAAGTTGTGATTTTCCAGAACGGCCAATGGAGTTGGGAATAGTCCCAGACCGTGGTACAATGCCTCCCGCGGGCCGTTAGCTCAGCTGGCAGAGCAGGGGACTTTTAATCCCAAGGTCCAGGGTTCGAACCCCTGACGGCCCACCCAAAGATTGTTGAGACGGTCAACTTCGGTTGGCCGTCTTTTTTGTTGCCGGTGCACGGGTTCGAACCCGTATCTATCTATATATAAGAACGCTTGGCGAACAAAACCCGCCTTTTACCGATGGGAAACAAATAGCTGATGCCTTTGGAGTAAAGTAGCGCTCCAGAGATGACCGATGTCTCAATACTCATAAAACAGCTGGTCATCGCCAATATCAGAAGCCAATGCTTCAGTTTTAACCTCAGTGACGCGACTGAGGGATCTATTTATTTGTGAACAAAATATGGAGTGCGCGATTCCCGCCCCCGGCGCCCCTCCGGTCT
>CAUFMB010000007.1 GCA_959026535.1 uncultured Collinsella sp.
GCTGCGGGAACGGCCTGTCCGCCTAATGTGTTCGGCTGAGATCGGAAATCAACCATGTGCGACAAACTGGCTGTGGGCCAGGCCGATCGCAAACGCCACCACGGCGACCGGCGCCCATGCGGCACCGATGTCCGCCAGCGGCAAAGCATCGAACGGCAGCCAGGCACCCGCAAAGAACGCATCGCGGACCGAGGTAATCACGCTCTGCACGGCGACCACGCCACCAACCCAAACCCACACCTGCGGATGCGCGTCACAAAAGCCGTGCGCCAGGCCCAAAAGCACCAGCACGATGGCAACGGGATACAGGGCGTTGAGCATAGGCACCGAGAACATAAGGATCACGTCGAGGCCTACGTTGGAAAGCACGCACGAAAACGCGGCGAACACAAAGGCGAGAATCGCGAAGGGGCGGCGCATGGCCTCCTCAGAAGCCTCCGCTCCCCCTTCGACCACATACGTCTCGCAGAAGTAACGCGAGCAGCAGCTGATGAGGCCAATGCACACGTTCATGCAGGCGAGGAAGAAGATTGCGAAGACCACGACCGTGCCGGCCAGCCCAAAGTGCATGGAAGCCGAACGAGCGAGGATGGCGGCGCCGTTAGTCGCATCGGGCATCACGGTGCCGAGCTGCATACCGGCAAGGGCCAAGCCACAATAGATGATGGCCATGAGCACGCCGGCGATCACGCCGGAGCGCGAAATTTCAAAAGCGACACGCTTGTCATCGGTCACGCCCAACTCGTGAATGGTCTCGGCGATGATGATGCCAAAGGCGAGCGACGCAAGCAGGTCCATGGTCTGGTAGCCGGTCAAGAAGCCCTGGACCGCAGCGCCGGCATCATAGGGAGTTTGCGGGGCAGCAGCCGGTCCCAGAGGCGAGATCACGGCAGCACCTACGACCAGCACGATGAGCGCGATGAGCGCGGGGCCCGTAATGCGACCGAGCACGCGCGTGATGACGCCGGGGCGCAGCGTAAGCGCAAACGCGACGACGAAGAAGGCGACGGCAAACACCAGGCGAGCCGTATCGAGCGATACGCCCTCAGGCAGCAACGGCACCAGCATCTCGAAGGCTGTAGAGCTCGTGCGCGGAATGGCCAGGCACGGACCGATGGCCAGGTACACCGCCGCGACAAAGAACTCACCGAACTTGGGGTGCACACGACCGGCAAGCTCACGCGCCGTACCGGCAAGCGCCACAGCGATAAAGCCCATGACGGGCAGGCCAATGGCGGCAATCAGAAAGCCGAGCATGGCGACCGGCGTGGCAGAACCTGCCTGAAGCGCCAACAGCGGCGGAATAATCAAGTTGCCTGCGCCAAAGAGCATCGAGAATAGAGCGATGCCGACGGTAACGACATGGTCGGAGCGCAGGCCGCGCGGGGCGGATGAAGCCATAGGCACACCTTTCGGGTCGAAACAAAAACGGGACGGGCAAAATACCCGTCCCGCAAGTATAAACGCTTGAGCAGGCCAGATGATGCAAAGTATCAATCTGGTTGCCCCTTTAGAGCTGCTACGCGTCAGAGCGACGACGGCGCAGCAGCTCGAGCCCCAGCGCGACAAGCGCAACAGCACCCGCGGCCACAGCGACAGCCAACGGCGCACGATCGCCCGTATCGGCGAGCTGCTGAGCGCTCGACTTGGAAGACTCCTTCCTGCCGGAGTTTTCCGCGCCCGATGCCTTTGCCTTATCGGCTGCGGAGTCATCCGAGCTACCGGGTTTTGTCGGATCCTTTGAATCCGGCTGGTCGGAATCGGGCGTTCCGGGCTTTTCCGGCTCTGGCTTACTCGGGTTGTCAGGCTCGGGCTTATCCGGGTTTTCCGGGTCCGGCTTGTCCGGCTGATCAGGCTCCGGTTTATCGGGCTCAGGCTTGCCCGGCTCCGGCTGGTCAGGCTGGTCGGGCTCGGGCTTGTCCGGATCGGGAACCACCGGGTCCGGGTTGACAGGCTCCTGCTTCTTCACCGTCAGCGTACCGGGCTCAACCGTGACATCAAAGTTCGGGTCGGTGACCGTCGCCTCGATCTGGTACTCGCCCGCCGGGGAACTCTCATCGGCGACGCAGGAGTACTCGACCTTCACGCCCGAGGTATCGGCCGAGCTCTTTAGGCTTGAGGTAAAGGCGGGATTCATCTCCCCCTCGAAGCGTTCAGCATCGTCGACCTTCACCTTAAGCTTCGCCGGCGCAATCTTGAACTTGCGCGAGGCGGCGCCGATATACCCGTTGCTTCGCAGCGTGGCAACGGCGCGATACGTGCCCGCATCGGTCGGGGCCTCACTCGACGAACAATGCGTGCCGCCCGTCCTGTAATACCTAACCCTCAGGTCACCTTCGCAGGCCTTGGGAACCCCCGTGACCTCGGGCGCCTGGGCGTCACCGCTATAGACGAAGTCGCCGCCTGCAAATGCGAGCTCGACCCGCTTCGCCTGAACGACCAGAACGAAGTGCGCGGTCACGGTCTTGTCCTGAGCGTCCTTGCACGTGATGTCAAAGGTAGACACTCCGGCCTTGGACGGGACGCCCGAGAGCGTCAGACCGCCCGCTGTGCGGGTGAGCTTAAACCCGTCGGGGAGCTTAGCGTCGTCCCACGCGTACTCATACGGAGCTTCGCCACCCGCGGCACCCGAAATCGTCGCGCGATACGTGCTATGCGCGCGTGCGACCGGCAGCAGACCGCCGTTGAACACGAGGGCATCCCGGGGCACAACGGAAACGACAGCGCGATCGCTTTCCACCTGCGCCTCGGTGCCGAGATAGCGCTGGGTGACGCGGCAGAAATACTCGCCGGCGCAATAGTCATCAAGGTTCTCAATGAGGAGTGTCTCCCCCGTCTCGCCCCCGAGCGCCACGGCCTCGCCTCCCACCATGTGGAACCATTGATAGGACAGTTCGACAACAGTGGCAGAACCCGTGGACGAGGACGCGTGGTCGAGGACGCCCTTGCCCGCCTCGGCAGCAACCGAGAGCACAACAGCATCGCCCTCGTGGGCATTCGCGTCCTGTGGCTGCGCGATCACCTTCGGAGCGTCCGCTTTCGCGAACTCGAACGTAATCTCGTGCGACGCAGTGACGCCACTCAGCGTGACCTCGCACGCTCCGCCCTCATAGCCGGAGATATCGAGATCGATGGCCTTGTCCGAGCCGGCTTCCGTGACCGTCACCCGCTCGAGGTAGCAGTCCTCGTCAGGCATCGCCGAGAGCGTCACGTCGCCGCCGGAATCAACGGTGACGGAAGCGTTGTCGACCGATCCGTTGACCGCCTTTGTCGTCACCTCAAAGCGTTCGGGCTTGTTCGGGTTATCGGGCTCGGGGTTGTCCGGATCGGGATTATCAGGATCAGGCTTGGGGCCCGGATCAGGGTTATCGGGCTCCGGATTATCCGGGTCGGGGTTAGGACCAGGATCAGGCTGATCGGGATCCGGGTTGTCCGGGTCCGGAACCACCGGGTCGGGATCGACGGGCTCCTGCTTCTTTTTCACCGTCAGCGTTCCGGGCACGACCTCGACATCGAAGTTCGGGTCGGTGACCGTCGCACCGATCTGGTACTCGCCAGCAGGAGAGCTCTCATCGGCATCGCAGGAGTACTCGACCTTCACGCCCGAAGTGTCAACCGCACTCTCTAGGCTCGAGGCAAACGCTGGGTTCGCCTCCCCCTCGAAGCGCTCGGCGTCGTCAGCCTTCACCTTGAGCTTTGCCGGAGCGATCTCGAACTCACAGGCAGCGGCACCGGCGTAACCATGGCTTCGCAACGTTACCACAGCGCGGTACGTGCCGGCATCAGTCGGGGCCTCCGTCGAGGAATATTGCGTGCTTCCGGTACCGAAGTACCAGACCTTAAGGTCGCCTTTGCAGACCTTGGGGGCACCGGAAACTTCGGGCGCCTGCGGCGCACCATTAAAGGTAAAGTCGCCATCCGTGAACGATAGCTTTACGCGCTTTGCCTGGACAACGAGCGCAAAGGAGGCAGTCACGGCCTCGCCACGGGCATCCGTGCACGTGATATCGAAGGTGGAAACGCCCGTCCTGGACGGAACACCGGAGAGCGTCAGGCCGCCCGAAGTACGGGAGAGCTTGAACCCGTCGGGGAGCTTCGTCTTATCCCATGCGTACTCGTATGGAGCCTTGCCGCCCGTGGCCCCGGCAATCGTTGCGAGGTACGTGCTGTGGGTGCTCGCTGCAGGCAGCAGGTCGCCGTTAAACACAAGGGTGTCCCACGGCACGATGGAGACGGAGGCACAATCACTGTCCGTCTGCTTCTCAATACCAAGGTAGTGCTGAGTAATGCGGCAGAAATACTCGCCGGCCTGCTCGCCATCGAGGTCCGCGAGCGAGAGCGTCTCCCCCGTCTCGCCCTCGAGCGCCACGGCCTCGCCATCCACCATGCGGAACCACTGATAGGAAAGCTCAATCTCGGCAGCGCAACCCGTGGACGAGGCCGCGTGATCGTCGACGTTCTTGCCTGCCTCGGCCGCAACCGAGAGCACAGCCGAATCGCCCTCATGGACGCTTACGTCCTGCGGCTGCGCGACCACACGCGGAGCGTCCGCCTTCGCAAACTCGAACGTGACCTCCTGCGATGCGGTGACATCGCTCAACGTGACCTCGTACGCCCCGCCCTTGTAATCAGAAATGTCGAGGTCAACGGTCGCATCCGAGCCTGCCTGCGCGACCGTCACGCGCTCGAGGTAGCAGCCCTCGTCGGGCGTCGCCGAGAGGATCGCGTCCCCGCCCTCAACAACCGAAACCGAAGCATTGTCGACCGAACCGTTGACTGCCTTCGCCGTCACCTTGTAGTGCTCGGGCTTCTTCTTGACCGTCAGCGTGCCGGGGTCGACTGCGACATCATAGTTCGGATCGGCGACCGCCGCGTCGATCTGGTACTCACCCGCCGGCGATTTCTCATTCGCCGAGCAGAAGTACGTAACCTTTACGTCCGACGTGTCGCAACGACTCACCAAGCTGGAGGTAAACTCGGGGTTCTTCTGACCCTCAAAGCGCTCGGCATCGTCGACCTTCACCAGTAACTGGGCAGGTGCAACGGAAACCGTCAACTCGACGTCCTCGGCGGCAAGATAGTTACGCGAGGCAGCGGCATGGGCGACAACATGCGCCGTACCGGCGGCCTTCACCGTCGCACAGCGTCCCTTAATCGAAACCGGGCTCGCATCGTCATCGGAATCGACCAGCTCAAAGCTCACGGGAGTCTGGGCAACGTTGTTAAACACAATGGGGTCTCCACCGTACACACCCGAATAGCTCGTCGTTCCCGTAATGACCTGGCTTGCCTTTGCAATCGAGAACTCGGCGGACTTTTTACCCTGATAGTTGGGGTCAGTCACCTTAACCGTGACGCGGTAGTTGCCACTGTCGCACAGCTCCAGCGCCGTCGGACCATAGGACGTTCCATCTATGCCGCGATAGGTAACGGAATAGGCAGACGCATCAAGGCCGGCAACCGCAACCGCCGCACCGTGTCGTGCGCCATCGTATGTCACATCAGACGTCTCGATCGAAATATCGACCGGGGCCTTCTCAATCGTGAAGTCACAGGAGGCATTACCGACATATCCCTTGGCGTCGAGCGTCACCACCGCACGATACGTGCCGGCATCCACCGGCGCCTGATCCGACGAGTAATGCGTATCGCCCGTGCCAACATAGGTCAGTTTGACATCGTCCTCGCAACCCTCGGGCACACCCGAAAGCTCCGGGGCCTGCGCCGTCGCGTTATAGACAAAGCTCTGGCCTTCAAACGCGAGCGATGGTTCCTTCGCCTTCACGACCAGCACAAAATGCGCTACGCGCTTATTACCCAGGTCATCGGTGCACGAAATCTTAAAGCGACAAACACCCGTAGCCGCAGGCACGCCCGAGAGCACCAAGGCACCCGATCCGTCATCTGCCAGCGTCAGCCGCATGCCCTCAGGAACCTCAACATCATCCAAGTTATACGCATACGGTGCCTTGCCGCCCGTAGCGCCGGCAATCTGCGCACGGTATTCATCGTGAGCGGTCGCCACCGGCAGCACACGCCCGTTAAATACAAGCGTTTCTCGGGGCACGATGGATACCTTCGCATGTTCGGTATCCGTCTTTGTCACCGTGCCCAGGTAGCTCTGCGTAATGCGGCAGAAGTACTCGCCCTCGCCCTCGCTATCGAGTTGGGCAATCGAGAGGGCCTCCCCCGTCTCGCCCTTCAGCGCCACCGCCTTGCCACCATCGTCAGACATGCGATACCACTGGTAGCTCAGCTTGACGTCTGCAGCGGATCCAGATGACACGGCCGCATGGACGCGAACGTTGCGCCCCGCCTCGGCGGCGACCGAAAGTTCAACCGGATCGCCCTCGTAAGCACTCGCATCCTGCGGCTGCGCAAGGACCTGTGGAGCCGCTGCCTTCGCGAATTCGAACGTGACCTTTTGCGGAGCACTCACGCCACTCAGTGTGACCTCGTACGCCCCACCCTTATAGTCGGAAATATCAAGGTCATAGGCATTGCCGGCCGAACCGTCATCACCTGCCTCTTCGGCAACGGTCACGCGCGTCAGGTAGCAGCCCTCATCGGGCGTCGCCGAAAGCGTCACCTTGCCATCCGTAGCGACCAAAGCAGACTCCGGATCAACCGATCCGTTGACCGCTCGGGCCGTCACCTTGTACTTAGGCGCCTCCGCAAAGCGCGCCTCGACGGTCATGTTGTCCTCGGGGACAAACGTCCAGGTAGCATCCGTGCTCAGCGGCTCACCGCCCAACGACCCGTCGTCATTGCGCGCATACCACCCATCAAACACATAGCCCGCATCGGGAACGGCAGTCAGGGTCGTGGACTCACCGTTCTCGACTTCGTTGGTCACGGCATAGCCCAGAGATTCGTCCTCGGAGGAGCCCTCGACGTGTCCGCCCTGACGCGAATCCACCACTGTAACCGTCATCGACGCCCGCTCATAAACGGCCGTAAAAGTACGGTTGCCAAACACCACGCGGTTGATCACCGGCGTAAATCCCACAGGCATGCCGTTCTCGTCGACCCAGTATTTAAACTTCCAACCCTCGTGCGGCACGGTAAACATAATCGCCGCGGAGTGGTAGGAGCCGCCGGTACCAAGCGCAACCATGCTAAAGCCCGCGCCCTTGGGATACGTAGCGACCTGAACATCGCAGCCCGTCTCATAGAACACGGCCGTGAGCTGCCTGTTCTCTTTGGCGGTACCGATATAGAATGCGCTGTAGCTCACCGTGACACCCGCATCGTCGACCCAATGCGAGAAGTGGTACTTCTTCCACGGGATCGCGATCGCCATAAACATGTCGCCCCTGTCGTACGACCTGCTACCGGCAGGAATGCCGTCGACCAGAAGGGCCGTACCGCGGAAGATGGACGAGCCGGTGACGGTAATGGTCACCTGTCCATCGGATTCGAACTGCGCGTAGTACGTTATGCCTTGCGTGGCGGTCACATCGAGGGTCGTTGCGGTCTCGACAATCGAGGTGCCCTCCTTATCGGTGCTCCAGCCCACAAAGCGATAGCCCATACCGGCAACAGCGGTCAGCTCCACCTGATCGCCCACGGCAATGCTACCGCTGCCCGTAACACGGCAGCCCCTGTTCGAAGCCTTGTCCTTCACCACGACCTCGCCCGTAACGATCACCTCGTACGGATCGGCAAACACGGCCTGGAGCTCCAACGTATCGTCCTCGAGCCCCTCGACCATATCCTTGTCGAGCTTAACCCAGCAATGGGCGTCGCAGCTCAGCAGCGACTTGTTGCCCTCGGCATCCAGGACATACCAACCGGCAAATCGCTTGGTACCCATAGGCGTAGCGTTGAGTTCGACCGTATCCCCGAATTGATAGGAGCCCTCGCCGCTCAGGGTGCTAACGCTATCGTCACTCGCGCTCAAAACGACCTGATAGGACTTAGGCGTAAAGGTCGCCGTATAGGTGGCGTCACCCGTAACCTTAACGGTATAGTCGGCGTTCTCGCTGACTGTCTCGCCCTTGTCGTCCGTCCAACCCGCAAACGAATACCCGGTGTTGGCGATTGCACGAAGCGTTGCGCGGTCGCCGGCCTCATAGCCACCAAAGCCGCTCACGGCTCCGCCCTCGGCAGGCGAAGCAACGGTATGCACGACATACGAACCCGACGCAAAGACGGCATAGAGCGACGTATCCTCACGCACGGTAAATCGATAGGTTTTCTTGGAGCTCACGCATGTGCCGTTACGGAACCAGCCCACAAAAGCCGTATCCTCGGCGGTGACCGCACGCACGGTTGCGACCTGTCCGGCGGCATACGTCCCCGCTCCCTCGACCGAGCCCATGCTCTCTTCGCACGAGACGTCCACCGTGTATTGTTTTGCCGAGAACACGGCTTGGAGCGTCGTGTCAGACGTCGGCACCACGTGATAGGTGCTGTCACGGCTTACCACGGCGCCCGAGGCATCGGCCCAATACTCAAACGCATAGCCCGAAAGCGCATGCGCGGTCAGCGTGGCGGCGTGCCCCGCCTCAACGGTACCTGTACCCTCGACCCAGCCGGCGACGCTCGATTCGACCAGCGAACCGGTGCCGGAATCGACTACCGTCGTGGCGTCGACTTCATAGCTTTTTGCCATAAAGCGAGCGACGTGCACATGGGTGCGCTCCTGATGGCAGGTGAACTCCGCATCGGCAGACTCAAACGTGCCGTCGGCCGTATACCAACCAGTAAAGACGTAACCGGGATTGGGCGTCGCCTTAAGGGCAACCTCCGCGCCGCGGTCGGCAAGGATTCGGTTCGCCTTGACGGTGCCGCCCTCCGCGGGATCGGCGAGGGGCACGCAGACGGCATCGATAGGCACAAAGGCAGCAGTAATAACGCAATGCCCGGTTTTACCGCGAGCCTTCGCAACCAACGAGGTCTCGTGCTTAAGGCTCTTCAGGCGACCATTAACGTACCAACCCCGGAACAAAAAGCCCGGATGGGCTTTAGCCGTTAGGGCAAGGGTCTCCCCCAGCTTGAATTTGTCGGTCGTAGGCTTCACCACGATCCCGTTGCACGTCACGGTACCGCCGAGCCACGAATCGGCCGTCACCATAACCTCGGGCTTTGAGTCGGTAAAGATCGCGGTATAGGCATCGCTCTTGGTAACCTTAACGACCAGCTCGGCAGTGTCGTACTCCTTACCGGAGTCATCCTTCCAATGTTCAAAGCGGTAGCCGTCGTTGGCCTTCGCCTTGAGCATCACCGTGTCGCCGTATCCGCAGGTGACCGAAGATGCCCCGGGGTGTCCCTCGATCTCTACCGTGCCGCGCTCAACGAAGGTCTTCTTTGCCTTCGCCGTCACGGTATACGTGTTTTCCTCAAACACCGCACGCACCGTGCATTCCGCGTCCTCGGGATAGAACTCGAGGTAGCTGGGGTCGGTGCCCAAAAGCAGGTCCGTCTTGGCGTCATACCAGCCCTTAAAGGTAAATTGTTTGCTCGCCTCGGCCGTGAGCTCAATGGACAGTGTGGCAGGCTCGCCCTTCATGCAGTAGCCCTCGCCATGCACCAAATATTTGCCCGCCATGGCCGCGGCAGGCTCAACGACAACGTCCACCTTGCAGGCACGCGTAAACTTCGCCTGGATCACGCAGTCGGTAATGGGCTCAAAGGTATAGGAGCGCTCGCTCGACACCAGCGTCGAGGTGGCATCCGAGCCGCCGTTGCTCAAATACCAACCGTCAAAGATATAGCCCTCGGATGGCGTGGCCTCCGCGGTCACGCGCTCGCCTTCGGGAACCTCGAGGACCATGCCGGCAGTCTCTCCACGCTTCAGCGTAACAGTGCCGCCCTCGAGCGGGTCGGCCTCGGCACGCACGGTATGCGTATCCCTGCCGTCCATCACGGCCTCGATCCGGGCATTGCCGTTGACGCGGTATTCGCAAACTTCCTGCTTGTTAGCAATCGTGATGCCCTGCGCATCGGTTTCGCGCCACTCCACAAACCGGTACGTCTTCTCCGGATTGTCGGGGCGCACCTTAGGCCGCATCGTAAACGTGAGAATGTCCCCATCCTTCGCGCGAACCTTGCCATCCACGACCGGCACGCCATCGCACAGTACCTCGGCGCTGTCGAGGGGATCGGTGTTTACCAGAATGGTCTTATCCGCCTTGCGGAAGCGTGCAACCAGATGGCGATCAACCTCGGCCTTAAAGATATACGTACGCTCGGGCGAAACCTCAATGCCGTCCTCAAACCATCCCACAAAGGCATAGTCGGGGCCCTCGCTCGCGGTGACCATGGCCTGGTCGCCACGCGTAATGCTCTGCGTCACGGGGCTTGCGGTGCAGCCTGTCGAAAAATCGGCCTGAATGCCATCGGCTTCGGCGACCGCCGTGACCTCGACTTTTTTCTCAAAGACGGCCGTCATCTTTACGACCTCGGGCGTCAGGTCCGTGATGGTCATCGTCTTGAGAGGAGATGTCGAGACCTCAACGCCGTCCTCTTTCCAGCATACGAAGCGATAGCCGGGATTGGCGACAGCCTCCAGCGTTGCGACCGTCCCCTCATAGTGGATACCGCCTCCGGTAACGACGCCGCCAACCTCGGGCTGCGCGGTGGCAATAATTTCGATCTTGTGGTCGCCATGAGGCTTGGGCTTCTTGTGGTCGTCGATGATGTCTTTAATCTCCTTGAGCACCTTGGTGCCCACAGCGGCAACATCCTCGATGTTGTCGGCCATACCGATCTCGATTACCGCATCGGCCGCGATGGGGTCGACGATCTCGTCCAGCCCATACATGGTAGCGAGGACGGCCGCAGCCGTAATCGCGGCGATGAGCGCGGCCTTAAGCGCCGCGAGTGACTCGTCGGGGTCAGTCGCCTCGCGGAAATGCGCGGCATACTGCACATCCCCCTCGAGCACAAACGTGTAGGACGGACCATCGTCGCCGGTAAAGACAACATTGCCGAGGGCATCGGTCGCGTAGTCAAACACATAGCCAGGCATTGGCACCGCCACGACCGTTACGCGCGACCCAATACCGTAAAGACCGGTAGAGAGAAACTGTCCGAGCGGCTGCCCGTTCTCATCGACCCCGTCCACACTCAGCACAACGCTCGCCTGCGGAGCGCAGTAGCGCGGCGTGATCTCGATCCTAGCATCAGTCTTGTCCTCGGACACAATCGCGTCCGCCTTGTCCACCGTATAGGTAAAGTCGAGCTGATCGCTCACGGCGTACGCATCATCGCCCTCGCCCAGATACCAGCCCAGGAACAACGCGTTATCCGTGGCGGCGGAAAGGTCGACCGTCTCGCCGGCATTGCGATAGCAGTTTTGAGCGGTAACACTCAGATGCGCAAAGTCCTGTGACGAATCGGTCGCCTGTGCATCGTTGATATGCACCGCATAGTCCTTGAGCTTAAAGCGAGCCTCGAGGGACAGGTCCTTATCTGGCGTAAACGTGTAAACCGGCTCCTTGGAGATGTACTTGCCGGACTCGGTGTCATACCAGCCCTTAAACGTGATGTTGTCGTTGAGCATCCCCAAAGCACCGGCATCGAGCGTGACCTCGGCACCTGCATCGATCGTAATCGTGCCGGAAACATCGGGAAGCTCAACGCCGTCCATCAGCTTGCGTTCGCCCTTATCGATTTTTTGGGCATAGGAGATCTGGAACGATGTCGGCGTGGGTTTCTTAAGCTGTAGCGTGCCCTTGGTCTGGGTTTCAAAATGCGAATATCCGTCGTCATACACGAGCTTTACGGGCTGTCCGTCCATCGACTCATCGAAGACGTCGCCGTCGCGGGGGGTGGCCGTAAGGTACTCGCCGAGCTCTTCCTGTATGAGGGCCTCGTAGTCCCAAATCGATACCGAATGCGGGTAATCGAGCTCGATGTTCATGCCCTCGAGCGAAATGGTCTCCCCCGTCTCATAGGTCATGTTGTTGGGGTCGCATGATATCTCAACGTTCTCGAGCACCTTGCCCACCGGGACGGGCAGGCAGCCATTGCATCTCTCCCAAACAGCCTTGGGATGTCCGTTAGCATACTTCGGAATCATCTTGGCGGGGACCATGACGGTCATGTTGTATTTGGGGAACGTGTCGGTGTTAATGAGCACCGCATGGTTGCACCCAAAGAACACGGTCTCGAGATTGGTACTGCCAAACGCCTTTTCCGGCAACTCCTCGATTTTGGAATTATATGGCAGCGTCAGCCCGCCGCTCAAGTCGGTACCGTAGAAGCAGGTGTGGCCAAGCGTTTCGACCGTTGTGTTGCTCTCGAGCCCTGTGGTGGCAAGGTTCGAGCAGAACCTGAACGCGCAAACGCCAATCGCTGTAATGGAGGTATTCTTGTCCAGGCCGGTATCGGTCAGAGCCTTGCAGCCTTCGTAGGCTCTGTCGGGAATCGATGTGAGGCCGACAACCTTGTCGAGCCCCGTGGCCACCAGCCCACTGTCGGCAAATGCGGCATAGCCCATCGAGCTAATGGTAGTAGTCTCGCTGATGTTCAGGCTCGTAAGCGACTTGCAGCCATAGAATGCCTCTTTCCCGATGGTACCGATGGTCATGCCGGAAAGGCTGATATCGGTGAGATCCGGGCAGTTATAGAAAGCGTGCAGTCCAATTTTAGAAATGGAGCTATTCTCAAAGCGCACTGAACGCAGATTGGTAGAGTCGGCGCAGAGCTGTGCGTCGACTTCATCAACCCCGTAATCGACAATCAAATTCGTTACCATTCGACCGTCGACGGAGTTCTCGCGCGGGCTGTTCTCATCGATTTCTACCGTAAGATTTCCGTTTGCATCACACGGATACAGATAGTAGTTGGGCATGAGCTTGGCATACTCGTAGGCCGCCTGCTGCAGGTTGTCCTTGCTGTACGCAACAAGGCGCGTGTAGCCATCGTCATACACCAGCTGTATGGGTTCTCCGTCCATCGACTCGTCGAAGACATCACCATCGCAGGGGGTCGCCGTAAGGTATTCGCCGAGTTCGTCCTTTATGAGCGCTTCGTAGTCGCTATCCATCGTCGAATGAGGATATTGAAACGTGACGCTCATGCCCTCGAGCGAAATGGTGTCACCCTGCTGATAGGTCATCTTGTCGGGATCACGCGAGACCTTAATCTTTTGAAGCATCTTGCCCACGGGGACGGGCAGGCTACCATTGCAACTCTCCCAAACCTCTTTGGGGCGACCGCTTGCGTATTGCGAAACCATCTTGGCAGGGACCATGACAGTCATGTTTTGCTTGGGGAACGTGGTGGAATTAATGAGCACCACATGGTCGCATCCAAAGTACACAGTTTCAAGCTTAGAGCCATAGAACGCACGACTCGGCAGTTCCTCGATCTTGGAATAAAGGGGCAGCGTCAGCCCGCCGCTCATATTGGTCCCGGAGAAACAGCCTTCGCGAAGCGTCTTGATCGTCGTATTGTTCTCGAGTCCCGTCGTCGCAAGGCGAGAGCAGTTTTTGAACGCATTAACGCCGATTGATGTGATAGATGTGTTCCCTCCCAGACCGGTATCGGTCAGAGCGCTGCAGCCATTATAAGCGTTCTCAGGAATCGAACTGAGACCAACGACCTTGTCAAGCCCCGTAGACCGCAGCCCGCTCCAGGCAAACGCGGCATCGTCCATAGAGCCGATGGTAGCAACGTCATTAATGTTCAGACTCGTAAGCGATCCGCACCCAGAAAACGCTTCTGTTCCGATGCCCCCAATGGTCATACCGGAAAAGCTGATATCGGCAAGATTCGAGCAGCCAGAAAAGGCGTGTAGTCCAATTGAAGAAATAGAGCTGTTCTCAAAACGTACCGAGCGCAGATTGGAGGAGTACTCACAAATATATCCGGGGACCCCATCCACTCCGTAATCAACGATCAGGTTGGTCACCAATTTACCATCGACAGAGTTCTCATTCGGGTCGTTTTCATCAATCTCTACCGTAACGCTTCCGCCAGCATCACACGGATACACATAGCCGTTCGGCATAAGCTTGGCATACTCACAGACCACAGGATCCTCGTACACGAGGGCATCGACTTCGCTGTCGTCGGACGGGGGCTCCGCCGTTGCAGGCGAGGTCTTTGCTGCATCGGAATCGGTCGCGGAGCTCGAAAGATCTTGGGCCAGGCTCGACGTGGAAGTGCTGGTATCAGAGCTGGACGATTTGTCCTGAGCGTTATTCGTTTGGTCGGAAGACGTGGATGAGCTACCCTCGTCCGAAGACGACGCGCTATAGCTCGCCTTGGCATCAGCGTCAGAGTCCGAGTCGGTCTCTTGGGCCTCGTTTTCGACAGCAAGCGCCTCGGTATCATCGGCATAGGCCGTGCTGGGCGCAAGGGGTATCGAGGTCACGACCATCGCGACCGAAAGATAGACGACCAAAAACCTATAGAGGGCAGCAGTGATCCTGTTCATAGGAACCTTCCCGCAATTCGCAAAGATACCGAGGACCCAGTGCGGGCCATCATCTCACAATACCCTGTATAAGCGACAATGCGGGAAGGTTGCGCAAACGGTTTATCTAAGGGCGCAGAAGGTTGGTCTAATCGCAGCTCAAATCGCGCAGAGCCTCAATCGCCGTGTCGACTTCCTCATCCGTGTTGAAATAACCAAACGAGAAGCGAACCACGCCCTGGCGCTCGGTCCCCAGCGCGCGGTGCATGAGCGGAGCGCAATGGGCGCCGGGGCGCGTCGCAATCCCCCACCCTTGCATAAGCGCGTCCGAGATCTCGGCAGAGTCGATATCGCCCACGTTGAGCGAGACGATCGCCGAGCGCACAGGCTGGTCAAACGCACCGTAGAGCGCAATGCCGGGGATTTCGCGAACGCCGGCGAGGAAGCGCTCGGCAAGCGCGCGCTCATGCGCCGCAATCGCCTCGACCCCGCCCTGGGCCTCGATAAAGTCGAGACCTGCGGAAAGTCCCGCGATGCCGTGACCGTTGAGCGTGCCCGCCTCAAGGCGCGTGGGCCACTCGAGCGGCTGCAGTGCATCGAAGCTGTGCACGCCCGTGCCGCCCATGGCCCACGGAGCCACGTCAACGCCCTCCGCCACGGCCAAGCCGCCGGTGCCCTGTGGACCCATGAGCCCCTTGTGGCCGGTAAAGCACACGACGTCGAGGCCCATAGCCCGCATATCGACATGCATCGCGCCGGCAGACTGCGAAGCATCGACGATCAACAGCGCGCCGGCCGCATGCGCGATGGCAGCCACGCGCGCAATGTCGACCGCGTTGCCGGTCACATTGGAGGCGTGCGTCACCACCACGGCACGCGTGCCCGGCGTGACCAACCGCCCGAGCTCGTCGTAGTCGAGCGCGCCGTTCGCGTCGCAGCCCGCATGCTCAACGGTCACACCCCGCTCAGCCGCAAGACGATTAAGCGGACGCAGCACTGAGTTGTGCTCAAGCACCGTCGTGACCACACGGTCGCCGGGGCGCACCACGCCATTGATAACGGTGTTGAGCGCCGCCGTCGAGTTAGGTGCAAAGCACACATGGTCAGCGCGCGGGCATCCCAGCAGGCGCGCAAGCTTGGCGCGGCAACCATGAATCGTACGCGCGGCATCGAGGGCACCTGACGTGGCGCCGCGCCCGGCATTGCCGAGCGAACACATCGCCTGCGTCACGGCGCCGATGACCGTCTGCGGCTTGTGCATGGTCGTCGCCGCGTTATCCAGGTAGATCACCGCACGACCTCCCACATATCGATCACGGTAAAGCCCTCGGTGGGAACGCCTGCCGCGGCAAGCTCGCCGCGTAGCAGCTCCTCATCTGCAGGCAGGGCTTTCCACGCCAGACCGCAGCCAGCGGCGACCTCCCCGGGCACGGGAATCGTTCGCCCGGGAAGGCCGCGCTCGATACACAGGGACTCGCAGCCCATGGCGGCCGCCGTGGTGGGAAACGTGATGACAAGCGCCGGGCGCTTCTCCCTCATGGCAACTCCAACCAATACGCTACGGGCGCACGACGCGCACGGCCTGCTCCATCTTCTCCACGATCACGTACATGTTGGTGACCTCGCCCACCGCAAGCTGGTCTTTAATGCCATAGTGGTCGAGGCAGGTACCGCAGGTAAGAATCTCGACACCCTGCTCGGCCAGGCCCTTCAGGTCATCGAGCACCGGCGAGCCCTCGACGGTGAGCTTGGCGCCGCCGTTGTAGAACAGCATAGTCGCGGGCAGCTCCTCCTGCTGCGTCACGGCAAAGATAAACGCCTTCATGAGCTTGTGGCCCAACTCGTCGTCGCCACGGCCCATGCAATCGGTGTAGACGGAAATGACGAGTTTGCCCTTGCCGGCGCTGGCGTCGCAAAAAGCAACACCGTCCTGCTCGGGGTCCGCAACGGCCACGGCACCGGCGGTCACGACAGTCACGTGCCACTCGGCGTCCGAGATCTTCTCGACCGAGGCCGTGCAGCCCTTCTCCTGCGCCATCTTGGAGATGTTCTTGACGGCGGTCTCGTTATCGACCGCAGTCACGACGGCGCCCTCGCCATTAAGCTGTTTGAGTGCCTTAAGCGTCTTGACGACGGGCAGCGGGCAGGCATCGCCCATGGCATTGACTTCAATTTTGGTAGACATAGTTTTTCCTTTCGAATAAATCGGTTTAGAACGGTACAGAGCTCAATAAACGTGTCGTTAACGGACAACGCGAACGGCAGGACCACCTGGCACCGGCACGCACACGCGACCGACGACGGCGGCGATACGTCCTTCAGCATGTAGACGGCACGCAAGCTCATCAACATCGGCAGCAGGTGCCGCGATGAGTAGGCCACCAGACGTCTGCGGATCGTACAGCGCATCCAGCATGCCCGGCTCCAGATCCTCGTCGGCAGCCACACGCGGGCCAAAGAAGTCCTGGTTGCGGTAGGAGCCCGCGGGGATAATGCCCAGACGCGCCATGTCGAGCACCTGATCAAAGAGCGGCACCGATCCCGACGCAAGCTCAACTTGCACGCCCGAGCCCTCGGCCATCTCGCACGCGTGCCCGATCAGGCCAAAGCCCGTAATGTCGGTGCAGCCGTGAAGTTCGAGCCCCTCGGCCAGACGAATCGGTGCCTCGTTGAGGGTGCGCATCGAGTCAAACATGGCTGCGGCCTCGTCCTGCTCGATGAGCTCGCCCTTAATGGCCGTGGTGATAATACCCGAGCCGATTGCCTTGGTCAGCAGCAGAACATCGCCCACGCGTGCGCCGCTGTTGGCGAGCATGCGGTCGAGCGCGACAAAGCCGCTCACAGACAGGCCATACTTGGGCTCGTCGTCGTTGATGGTATGGCCGCCCGCGATGGAGCAACCCGCCTCGACGCACTTGTCGGCGCCGCCCGCCAGAATCTGACCTGCAACCTCGATGCCCAGACAACTGGGTATGCAGAGTAGGTTCATGGCATGGCTCGGCCGCCCGCCCATGGCGTAGATGTCCGACAGCGAGTTGGCCGCGGCAATCTGGCCAAACAGAAACGGGTCGTCGACCATCGGCGGGAAGAAGTCGATGGACTGCACAAGCCCCAGGTTCTCCCCTACGCGGAAGACGCTCGCATCGTCAGAGGTATCGAACCCCACGAGCAAGTTGTCGTTATGCACATTGGGCAAGTCGCCCAGGACCTGGGCGAGGGCTCCAGGAGCCAACTTAGCGGCTCAACCGCTCGCGGCCGTCATAGACGTGAGCCTAATCTGATCCTTATCCATCGATACCTCCTTTCAAGGTTGCCAACTGCTCCAGTATACGCGCCCAGCAGGCATCCCACGAAACCGCAGATGGGTCAAAGGTCGAAATGGGTTCCGCGAGCGACTGGGCCACGGCGTCTGCCAGCGCATGCTCAAACCGCTGACAATCGCGCGCATCGGGTGTATCGACATCCGTCATGCGCGGCGGCGTTACCCACGTTACGGGCGCGCCTGGCAAGGCGGTCTCGAGCCATGGACGCACGCCAGGCAGATCGGTCATGACGACTTTGCATCCACAGGCCATCGCCTCGATCGGCACCAGCGGCAGCCCCTCGTAAAAGGACGGCAGCACAAACACCTCGGCCTCGCGATAGGCGCGCACCAGCTCGTCGCGACTCAGACGGCCAGCAAACTTCACCGGCACGGGGGAATCTCCGGAAGCCCGAGCGATGCGCTCATACTCATCCGCATCGCCATGGCCTCCCACCAGTACAAGCCGACTCGGGCGTACCTCACGTGCCGCATCGGAGTCCTCGCCAAAGCGCCCCATCGCGTGTACCAGCGATTCGACGCCCTTCTTAACGCACACCTTGCCCACAAAGACGAGCGACCCGGGAACCTTTGTCATCTGTCCATCGCGGCAAAACACCCGATGGTCATAGCCTGTTCCAATCACATGAACACGCAACGGATCAACGCCATAAACACGCCTGATCATGTCGGCCTGCTCGGCATGAAGCGAAAAGACGGCATCGAGGCAGCGGACCGCCGCGACAATGCGATCATGGGCGAGTCCATGGGTCAACATCTGCCGAATATCGGTCGAATGGCACACGCCGCACACGGGAATGCCCCGCACGCGCTCCCGCACCAAGGCACACAGCAGATACAGGTGATGGCAGATTATCGCATCAGGCTTAAAGACGGCGATGGCCCGGTCGATCGCCGCACCAAAGGCGCGCTCAAAGGACGCGGCCATCGTGGACGTCAAGTCGCAATAGCGTGTCGAAGGATACGGCATCACGTCCGACATGCCGCAAATGCAAAACGGCAGCTCGGGCGTCTCGAACGGCACCGCAAACACACGCGCGGCGGAATCGAGCTCCCCTTGCGTGTCCCCGGGCGCAGCACCGCACAGCACCGCCGCCTCGTGGCCCGCGGCAATTTGCGAGGCCACCAGTGCAGCGAGATACGTGCCGCTTCCCGTGCTATCGGGTTTTTGGGCCGAGATGTTGAGGATGCGCATGGACCCAGCCCCTTAAGCGAGCGCCTGCGCGCGAATGGCCGCACCGATGGCGCCGGCATAACGGGCCTGGGGCGAGGTGGTCACCGGCGAGCCCAACAGCGCACCCAATCGCTCCACGACATAAGCGTTCTCGCACAGGCCGCCAGTCAGGTAGTACGGGGCGCCCGCTGCCTGCGAGGCCATAGTCGCCACGCGCGATACGACGCTCTCGATCACGCCGCGTGCGATGTTCTCGCGCGGCTCGCCACGACCGATCAGGCTAATGACCTCGCTTTCGGCAAAGACCGAGCACATGCGGCTGATCTTGGTGGGCTCGCCGGAACGCGCCACCTCTGCCATCTGCTGCTGAGAAATGCCCAGGCGATCGGCCATAATCTCCAACAAGCGCCCCGTGCCGGCAGCGCACTTGTCGTTCATGGCAAACTTTGCCACGCGGCCCGCTTTAAGCTGGATGACCTTGGTGTCCTGACCGCCCACGTCAATCACGGTGCCGTGGTCGCCAAAGAGCGCTACGGCACCGGTGCCATGGCAGGTGATCTCGGTCACGACCTTGTGCGCGTAGGGCACGGCGACACGGCCGTAGCCGGTCGCGATCACGCGCACGTCGTCGGCAGCCACGTCATAGCCAGCCGCGACAAGCTCGCCGCGCAGACGCTCGGCCGCATCAACCGAGGAGAACCCGGTTGGCTGCACGCACGTCCACGCCACCGAACCTTCCCCATCGACCACAGCGGCCTTAGCCGCCGTAGACCCGATATCGATCCCGATCCCTATCATGGCCCTCTCCCAATCTAAACATCAAAGGTAGCGGCGCGTTCAGGCGCCTTAGCTCTAGGTTTCTCAGGTGCCGGAGATTGCCCCGAAAGAGGAGCGCAGCGTACTTTGGGTACGCAAGCGACGGTTTGAGGAGCAAGATCCGGCGCCTGAGGAAGCTAGAGGGTTTCGATGAAGGCGGCGATGCGGGTCTCGATCTGGCCCATGTCGCCGTTGCTGTAGTCGGTCTCGATCTTCATGTACGGAATACCCGCACCCTCGACGGCCTCCTGCATGCGGGCACTCTCCACGTTAAAGGTGTGGCACGCCTGCAGCACGCTCTCGACCACTCCATCGACGTGATACTTCTCGCACATGGCCAGCGTGTTTTCCATACGACCGTCGTTGGGCGTCATGACCGAGCAGTTGATATCCAGGTAGCGGTCGGCGATGGCGCGCAGGATGTCGGGAGCCTCCGGGTCGATCATCATGGCCGCCGTGCGCTCGCCCGAGCAGTCGTCCATACACACGACCACGCCGCCGTTGGACTCGATGGTGCGACCGATCTTGTTAATCACGCCGCCCACCGGGCAGCCGGTGATCAGAATGCGCTTGGCATCCGCCGCAACCGGGCGCTCGCCCGCGTCGTAGGCCTCGTGCAGCTTGGCAACCTTTTGCTCCAGCTGCTGCGTATAGGCCTCGATATCAAAGCTGAACGTACCGGCAAACATGGTGCTCATCAGGTCGACGCCGCTCATGGCCGCCGGCTGGTTGGCCTGCAGCGCAAACATCTCGAGCTGGGCCGCACGCAAGCGGTTGCGACGACGGACGGCAGCGCGCAGGTCATCGTCGGTAATCGTGATGCCGTAGAAGCCCTCGAGCTCCTCCTTGAGCAGGCGGCACTCCTCGTACCAGCCCTCGCGCTCGTAGGCGCGGTCGCGGCCCTGCGGAAGATGCAGAATGTGCGTACGCTTGAGCTCGTTGAGTAGCTCGTACATCTTCTTCTTGCCGTCGCAGGTGGTCTCGCCGATGATCATGTCGCTAAAGTACGTAAACGGGCACTTTTGCGAATAGGCAAAACCGTACGTCGACTTGATGAGCGGACAAAGATTTGCCGGCAGCACCTTCTCGGCCTCGGGAATCACCTCGTCGGATGTACCGCACAAGGCCACGCTCGCAGCCCCCGCGGCATCGATAATCTCGAGCGGCGTATAGCTGCACAAAAAGCCGACCAGGCGATTGCCGGCCTGTTTGTAATCCTTGACGCGAATAAACGCCGCCTTGCGCTGCTCGTTGAACTCCTCAAACGTGGACGGCAACGGCTGCTCAATATTTTCCGACATATAACTCCTTAACAAACCTTTTAACCAACCAAGGAAACGGCTTTCCCAGGTGCCCGAGGTTGCCGTGAAAGATGAGCGCCGCATACTTTGGTAGCAAGCGACGGTTTGAACGGCAAGATCGGGTGCCTGGGGAAACCGCCGAGACGGATAGCCCTAAATGGTTTCCAAGAAAGCCTCAATCCTGGTTTGCAGCTGACCGGCATCCTCGCCAGCGTAGTCGGTCGTGATGTGCATAAACGGAATGCCCGCCTCCTCGGCGGCCTTCTCCACGGCAAACGACTCCATCTCGTAGAGCGTGCAGAACTGCAAGGCCACGTCGACGATACCGTCGGCATGCAGGTCCTTGGCCATCTGGACAATGTCCTTCATACGCTGGTCGTTGGGCGTAAAGACGGCGCAGTTGATCTTAAAGTAGCGCTCGGCGATGGCGTCGAGCATCTCGTCGACCGTCTCGCCGGACTCGTCGACCAAATCCTTGTAGTAGCGCGAGCCCGTGCAGGACTCCTCGCCTACCACAACGCCGCCGGCCTTCTCAATGAGGTTGAACAGCTTCCAGTTGGGCACGGCCATGGGCGTGCCGGTGTACAGGATGCGCTTGGTCCCCTTGGGCGCCACGCCCTCGCCGGCTTCAACGCGCTGCTCGCACTCGGCGGCCATGTCGTTGATGGCGCCGGTCAAGCGCGGCGTGTCGTCCATAAAGGCGGCCTGAACGGTCAGCAGGCTGTCGAGACCGCTGATGGGCGCTGGGTCGGCAGCGCGCGTGGCAGCGAGGCGCTGCAGGGCGCGACGCTTCTCATTGACGGCGTGGATAGCGGCCTTCAGACGCTCAGGCGTAATCGTAACGCCACACTCCTCCTCGATCTTGGCGGCGAGCTTTTTGACCTCGGCCTTCCAAGTCACGAGCGTCGACTCATCGTGCACGTTGGGAATATCCATAACGTACATGTTCTTTTGCGTGGCAAAGAACTCGTAGGCCTTCTTCTTGCCATCGCAGGTGTTCTCGCCTACCACCAGGTCACTCGACTCAATGTAGGGGCAGACCTCGCCCAGCTTAAAGCCGGCAAAGCTCTTGATGAGCGGACAAGTGTTGCGTGGCAGGTGCTCCTCAACCTTATCGGTTGCCCAATCGGCACCCGAGCACAGACCCACGGGAATGCCGTCACAGGCAAGTACAATCTCCTCGGGAACGTACACGCAGAACGAACCGACGATCTTGGTGGCCTCGCCAGCCTCCTTCTTGTCGAGCATCTCCTTAATACGGCCACTGTGGATGTTGGTGGCCACAAAGTCCAGGTAGGACGTGGACTTGGGGCGATTGTTCTGCGTCAGGAACATATCGCCGTACATCTGGCCCACGGCGCCCAGCAGCATGTCGTGGTCGGCAAGATTCATGCCGAGGCTCTCCCACATCGGATGGAAATCAAATTCTTCAGCCATGACGGTTCCCCTCTCGAACCAAAAATGAATAGCTACGGTATTGCTGCACGGTGGGTGGCGAAAACCCAGCCGCGCCTAAACCCGGAATTTTGGGGAACCTGCTTTGCGGTCGATTATTTAGTTGTGCGTCGTCTCTCCCGGAGCCGTGAACATACCCGCTCATATGCGACTCCGAGCCATATACAGGGCGCGCGCGGCAACGCGGCGAATGTATGTCGTCTGCGGCATGTGCGCACCCTCCTTTACAAGTTGAGGTCAACTATATCAACGGTCATCGACTATGCGAACACCGTTGACATTCGTACGACAGAGGTACCCGTTGCCTTTTAATAAATTATTATCTTGCTTGATAATTAATCACCATTCTACATTCGGCGAACGGTAGGGAACGAAACGGCGGGCTGCCGAGAATCCTCGACAGCCCGCCCTCTGCCCTACCGACAAACCAGATGAATCCTGCTGGCATCAAAATGCATGCGCAGCGTCTCGCCTGCTTGTGGCAGCTCGTCGACAGGCATGCCCACTTTATTGACCTTCCACTGCAGACGCGTGGGCGCATCGGCACGCGGCACGTCCAATAGCACCAAGCGCTCAAAGCGCGAATCACTCACGCGGGCCACGTGCAAGTCATAGCTGTTGCGGCCCCGCTCAGCGCGATTGTCAACATGGAAGTAGCTTGCGCGAATGCCCAGGTACGCCACATTATCGGGAACCTCGCGACCCACGTTAAAGGTCATACCCCAGTCGAGGGCCTCAACTTCTTCGTCGCCGATCTTACGCGCCCGGCTTGTGTTCTTGCAGCCCGTCAGGCGCAGTGCCGCCAGCGTCTGCGGACGGCGGACCACGTCCTCGACGGAGCCGATCTCCTCAACATGCCCGTCGTGCATCACGCAGATGCGCTGGCACAGGCGGCATGCCTCGTCGATGTCGTGGCTCACGTAGAGCACGGTGCGGTTGCATACATCGAACAGGTCGAGCATGTTCTGCTCAAGGGCGCTTTTGAGGTACGCATCGAGCGCGCTCATGGGCTCGTCGAACATAAAGATGCCCGGATGCGCCGCCACCATGCGCGCGAGCGCCACACGTTGCTGCTGACCGCCCGAGAGGCGCGCGGGATAGCGGTCGGCAAAATCGGCCAGACCGAAAATGCTCAAATAGCACTCGGCGAGCTTTTTGCGCGCGGCGGCGTCGCCCGCATCCTTTACGCCGGCGCACACGTTATCGGCCACCGTCATGTTAGGAAACAGCTGATAGTTTTGGAACAGCAGGGCGCATTTTCGCTCCTGGGGCGACAGGTTGATGCCCGCCGCCGAGTCAAAAAAGGTCACGCCGTTGACGACAATCTTGCCCTCGTCGGGCGTCTCCACGCCGGCAATGCAGCGCAGTGTACAGCTCTTGCCGCAGCCTGAGGCACCGAGCAGCGCCACGCGCTCCTCACCGGCCTCAAGTTGCATGTCGAGCACAAACCCGGGATAACGTTTCTTAATATCCAAAACGAGCGACATAGCTTATCGACCTCCCTGCAAAGCGGCATCATCGCGCATGAGCTCGGCCAGCGCCTCGCGATCGATACGCAGCGCATCGCCGCCGACTGGGTCGAGCGAATCGGTCTGGCCGCCCAGCTGCTTGACCTGCTTGCGCTCCGCACGGGAAAGACCCCGCTCGCGATACTTTTGCGAATGAGCGGTGTACATGTTGATGAACAGGATGACTAGGAAACTAAACGCGATCACGACGACGACCCAAAAGAGGGCCACCGACGTGTTGCCGCCCATCCACTCAAAGTAGATGGCGATGGGGATGGTCTGCGTAATGCCGGCGTAGTTGCCCGCAAAGAACAGGGTGCAGCCAAACTCGCCCATGGCACGCGCGAAGGCGAGCACCGTGCCGGCGGCGATGGAGGGCCAGCCGAGCGGCATCATAAGCTTGGTGAAGATGCGACGCTCGGACCAGCCCAGCGTGCGCGCCGCATCGAGCATCTGCGTGTCTAGGCTCTCGAAGGCTCCGAGCGCCGTACGGTAGACCAGGGGAAACGACACCACGACGGCCGAAATGACCGCCGCGGGCCAGGTAAAGACGATCGAGACGCCGTGCGCGATGAGCCACTGGCCCACCCCGGTCGAGCGGCCAAACAGCATGAGGAGCAGAAAGCCGCAGACCGTGGGCGGCAGCACCATAGGGATGGTAAAGACCGAGTCGAGCAGACCCTTGATGCGACTCGAGGTACCCATAGTCTTCCACGCGGCGAGCAGGCCCAGCGCAAAGGAGATCAACAGGGCAAGGCCGCTCGTTTTTATGGACACCCAAAACGGTCGATAGTCGATGTCGCCTAAAAAGGAGGCCAGTGAGGTCAAGGGCCCCTGCTCATTCCGCAACACGACAGACGATGCTTCTACCATTTGAGCGCTATCAAGCCAACGCGCGCCGCCCTTGGCATCACCCGAGGCTGATGCAATCACCACATAGCGGTCCCCATCCGCACCGCGCTCGTCAAAGCCATAGGTATACCCACCGGCATCAAACGTTGTTTCCGCCGTGACATACCAAGGAAGATCCACGTCCCCTAACTGCGCACCCCCCATGCAGTTTGCGCTGTCGAGCTCACAGACGAGGGCCTTGAGACCCGATACGCACTCGTTGTCCTGCGGATCCAATCCATACTTCTCGACCGCCTTGGGCGATATCCACACCACAACGCGATCGGCAGCAGGCGCCACTACAAGGTCCACGTCCTCGTCAACGGGAAACCGGTAGCCTTCAGGCTGGCCCTCCATGGTACGGGCGGTCCCCTTGGCCAACCGCTCAAAACCCTCGATCCCATAGGAAAGCCCATGAGCGGTCGCAGCAACCTGGGCCCCGTCCTCAGTGTCCCCAGCAAACGCAAACCCCGGCACCCAGCAAAGCGCGAAGATCAAAGCACAGGCGACAAGCATGCGGAATCTATTAAGCACGAAAAGCTCCAAGCGAATACGAGGACGGAGTGAAACACAAAACGATGGAATTATCGCGCCAAGCCGCACTACGCGGAAAGCTC
This sequence comes from uncultured Collinsella sp., assembly GCA_959026535.1. GTDB lineage: Bacteria > Actinomycetota > Coriobacteriia > Coriobacteriales > Coriobacteriaceae > Collinsella. Next base: position 25,456 of record CAUFMB010000007.1, read on the forward strand.
AAAGCCGTACTTAGCCCAAATCTTCTGAGCCTTCTTGTTGGACAGGCAAAAGTCGATGAACGCCTTGGCTTCGTCGGCATGCTCGGAGCTCTCGGCAACGGCACCCGGGTACACGATGGGCTTGTGCGAATCCTCGGGGCACACGAAGGCCTCCTCGATGCCGTCGTAGCGGAAGATATCGGAGCTGTAGACAAAACCGGCTACGCAGTCGCCCGTAGAGACGTAAGACGCAGCGGTGCCGACCTTATCGGCCAGGGCCACCTTGTCGGCGAGTTCGGGCGCATACTCGCCGTCGTCGCCCTCGGTGCCGGTGTAGAGGCCCACGGAGGCCAGGGCCTGGTTGGCGTACTTGCCGGCGGGAACGGTCTTGGCGTCGCCGATAGCGATCTTGCCGTCCAGATTCGCGACGTCGGCGATGACCTCGACCTTGGTGTCGGAGCCCTCGGCGCGAATGATCACGAGATCGTTGACGAACATATCCTCACGGGTGTCGGCGTCGACGAGCTCGGCGGCCTCGGCGTCGTCCATGGTGCCCTTGGAAGCGGTGATGAGCACGTCGACCGCAGCACCGGCGCGCATCTGCTCGACAAGGTCGCCGGACGCTTTGAACTGCGTGTCGGCAAACGTGGTACCGGTCTGCTCGGTGTAGAGCTCCTGAACCTCGGGCAGAGCCTTCTCGAGCGAGTTGGCGGCAAAGACCTGCAGCTCGACAGCCTTCTTCTTAGAGGAAGACTTGGCGGAGCCGGCATCGGAACCAGCGGGCTCGGACGTCTTGTTGCCCGAGCAGCCAGCAAGGCCAAAGCCGGCGGCAGCGGCAGCAGAAAGCGAGACAAAACCGCGGCGTGAAACCATATCGAACATATTCAACCCTTTCGGACCTTGTGCCCGGGTACCCCACCGCGGGCTTTAATCTGCAATCAGATTATACTTCTACGAGAATAATGATAGTGAGAAATTATTCTCGCCAGAGAATATAGTTTCGAGTTGCCGTGCACCTTGGCGTCGCTTCGGCGGAAAACAAAAGCGGAGCAGCCGTTCTGGTCGCCCCGCCGCAGGTAAACCGCTTAGTTGGTATGTCCGCCGCCCGCCGTCATTTGGGCCGCATGCTCCAGCTGATCGCTCACGGCCTCCCAGCTTTCGCGGGCCGCTTTCGTGGATCCCGGAAAGTTGATGACAAGCGTATGCCCACGCTGCATGCACACGGCGCGCGAGAGCATGGCGCGGCGCGTCTTGGTCATCGAGTAGGCACGGATTGCCTCGGCGACACCCGGCACATCACGGTCACAGACGGCACGCGTCGCCTCGGGTGTCACGTCGCGCATCGAAAGACCCGTGCCGCCGCAGGTGAGCACGACATTGGCGTGGCGCGCATCGGCAGCTTCCACAATGGCATCACCAATCTCGCTAACGTCGTCGCGCACGACCACATGTGAGGCAACCGTCCATCCCTGCGCCTCGATGAGCTCCTCGAGCGCGGCTCCAGCCTCGTCCTGCGCAAGATCGCGCGTATCCGAGCACGTCACGATCGAAATTTTCAACTCCATAGCGTTCCTCCTATAGCACCGTTCCCTCAGGCAGGTCGACGCGCACGACGTCCACGACGTCGCCCGGCTTGAGCTCACACGGCCCTTCGTCAATACGCAGCAGGCAGTTGGCCCGCTGCATCGTGCCGAGCAGCGCCGAATTCTGCGTCTTGGCCTCGGTCACCAACAGCTCACCGGTCTCGGGGTCGCGCAAAACCGTGGCGCGATCGAAGAAGCGTCGGTCCTGGCGCTTCTTCACGCAGTGCGTCAATATCGCCTGCTGCACGGGACGCGCACCCTCGGCAAAGCCGCGCATCTTGCGGATCGCCGGACGAGCGAGCATCTCAAAGCCCACATACGCCGCGGCCGGATTGCCTGAAAGCCCCAGGTAGGGCTTACCTCCGAGCAAGCCAAACGTGATGGCCTTGCCGGGACGCATCGAGATGCGGTCAAACAGCACCTCGCCCTCGCGCCGGACGAGCGCCGTCACGAAATCGTAGTCGCCCGCCGAGGCGCCACCGCTCGTAATGACAAAATCGCACTCCTGCACGGCGCGATGCACCAGATCGGCAATCGCCTGCTCATCATCGGGCGCAATGCCGTAGAACACGGGCTCGGCGCCGGCATCGAGCGCCTCGGCCATCAGCGCCGAGGAGTTGGAATCGCGAATCTGACCGCGCGCCGGCACCTTACTCGGTGCGACCAGTTCCGTGCCCAGCGAGATGATGCCCACACGTGGGGCAGCGTGCACCTTCACGCTCGCGTATCCGGCACTTGCCAGCAGACCCGCGCCCGCCGGAGCCACGACCTCGCCGGCGTGCATCACAACATCGCCGGCATGGGCCTCCTCGGCAGCAGAGCGAACGTTCTCCCCCACTTTAGCAGGCGCCGAGAAGCGAACGTGCGAGCCCTCGTTGCCGTCGCCATCGAGTACGTCGACGATCTCGTACTTCACCACGGCATCGGCACCTTCGGGTACCGGCGCGCCCGTCATGATGCGGACTGTCTCGCCCGCGCCGATTGTGCCCTCAAAGACATGGCCCGCGGCCTCATGTCCGATAACGTCGAGCGTCACCGGCGCCTCGCCAGACGTCTGCGCCAAGTCCGCCGAGCGCACGGCATATCCGTCCATAGCGCTGTTGGCAAACGGCGAGATGTCGATATCGGCCACCGCGTCCTCGGCCAAGGGAAGACCGGTGGCCTGCCACACGGGAATCTCGACGAGGTCCGTCGGAGCAACGTGCGACATAACAATCGACTGCGCGTCCTCCAGCGGAATGAGTTTCTCTGCCATATGCACCTCTTAATGCCACGGCGCACAACAGGGGCGCCAATTCTTTATGCTTGTCTCAGTATAATCCCCCGACGCGCGACCGCGATTTGGCCTGTACCCGCAAATACACCTGTCGGCCGCAAGCCGCGAAACAGAATGGAAACCAACCCACCGGCTCGTCGCGTTTACCGCGTTTTATAATGCTTGCGTTGCAACCTAAAAGAGGAATATATGGCTCATAACAACAAACCCGAAAGCGCAAACGAAGCGCAGGATCATTCCCAGCCGCTCGACGATGGCGGCTTTTTCTCCCTGAACGACGTCATCATGGCAGGCAGGCATCAGCTCACCCGCTCCGAGCATCTCTTGGCTGCCGACACGCGCCGCAACGTCCGCAACCTACTCGCGAGCGCCAAGTTGCTCGCGCTCGTCGTCATCGTCTCGCTCGCCATGGGCGTTGCCGCTTGGGCGTTTTTGGCCTCGCTGAATATCGCGACCGACTATCGCGAGCACCATGCGTGGATTTACGCACTGCTTCCCGTTGTGGGCGTTGCCACCGCATGGGTGTACAAAAACCACGGTCTTGCCGCCAAACGCGGTAACAACCTGGTCATCGACTCCGCCCTGGGCACACGCCTCATTCATATGCGCATGGCCGTCCTCACGTTTGTGTGCTCCACGCTCACGCACCTCACCGGCGGATCGGCCGGTCGCGAGGGAGCCGCGGTGCAGATTGGCGGCACCATCGCCAGCAACATCTCGAGCCTCACCCACCTCAAAAAGCATGATCACCACGACCTCATGCTCGCCGGCATCTCGTCGGCCTTTGGCGCCGTATTCGGCTCGCCCCTTGCCGGAGCTTTCTTTGGCATGGAGATGTGCTTTATCGGCAAGATCGACTACACCGCGGGGATCTACTGCCTGGTCGCCTCGTTTACCGGCTACTTTACATCACTCGCCCTGGGTACCGAGTACGAAGCGAATGTCATCGCCAACGTCCCCGACATGACACCACGGACGATCGTCATCGTTGTTATCAGCGCCATTACCTTCGGTCTCACCGCACGTCTCTTTGCCTGGTCGGTTCGAACCGTCAAGAGCCTGTACGGTCGCTTTATCACCAATTACCTTGTTCGCGCACTTATAGGCGCACTCGTGGTTTTGGCCGCCTATGCCCTCCTCGACGCTTGGAACTACGCCGGCCTTGCCACCTGGCTCTCGGGCGCCGGGTTCTCCGGTAACACTACCCTTGCTGACGCATCCATCAAGCTCGTGGTGACGGCGCTCACCTTGGGCGCTGGCTTCCAAGGCGGCGAGGTCACGCCCCTGTTTGGCATCGGTGCGGCACTCGGTGGCTGGATAGGTTGCCTTACCGGGCTCGACCCCAGTTTTCTGGCGGCTCTCGGCATGCTCGGCGTGTTCTGCGCCGGCCTCAACGTGCCCATCACCACCTGCATGATGGCCATCGATCTGTTCCACGGCACGGCCGCCGGGTTCTTTGTCATCGTGGCCTTTATCAGCTATCTCGTCGGCGGCCACCGCGGCGTGTACCCCGCCCAGCGCATCATCTCACCCAAGCGTCGTTCGCTTATTGTGGATGAGGGCGGTACGGTAGCGGATGCTATCGAGCGCCACAACGACCTGATAGAGTAGACGTAAGTATTCGCCGTGCAGCCACAATCGGGGGCAATTAGACCTGAGCGCGACCGCACTGTCACGTCATACGCCGGGAGTCGCCCCATGCACGCAACTGATTTTGGTCGCACGCTCATCATCGCCAACCCCGCCGCCCAGTCAGGTGTGGCGCGCGAGGTCGCTGAGCGCCTGCAGCGCTTTTTGGACATGACTGCACGCGCATCCCAGTTTGACCTGGTGCTGACCGAGCGAATGGGACATGCCAAGGAACTTGCCGCACGGGCCCAAGGATACCGCACGGTTATCGCACTCGGCGGCGACGGCGTGATCCACGAGGTCGTCAACGGGCTTATGACGCAAAAGGAGGACACCCGCCCCGCCCTTGCCGTCCTACCCGTGGGATCCGGCAACGATTTTGCCCAAACGCTCGGTATCGACGATTTTTCCGGCAAAGATTTTGGCGCGCTGCTCACCTGCGAGCTGCAGCGTCAGGACATCGGGCGCATTCGCTCGTGGAGCCCCGCGAGCGGCAGCGGCGAGGCTGCCGTTGAGTACTACGATCAGACGCTTTCGGTCGGCATCGATGCCGCCATCGGCCTGGGCACCACCGAGCTGCGCAAAAAGACCGGCTTGACGGGCGCTCCGCTCTACACTCTCTCGGGACTTGAGCAGTTTGGCCTGCGCTATCGCAACTACCCCATGACGGTCAGCTTTGACGGCACGCCCGCCGAGCGCGTGCGGGCGATTATCATGGCCATCCAGCTGGGGCCCACCTATGGCTCTGGCTATCGCATCTGTCCCAACGCCGACCCGTGCGACGGCATGCTCGACGTTTGCTACGCCTGCGGCCCCGTCCCCCGTGCGGTCGCCCTGCCCATGTTCCTTTCGGCCAAGGACGGCCACCATACCAAGCTGCCACCGGTTCGCATGCGCCGCTGCCGTCATGCCGAGTTCACGTTCGAGGAGCCCGACTACCCCATTCAGGCCGACGGCGAGCCCATCGTCGCCTCGCGCATCGAAGTGGACATCCTTCCCGCCGTCCTCGAGGTCTGGCACCCAACCCGCTAACCCCACCTAAGTTGCGGTGAAATAGGGACTGTTTATGCAGCTAAAGCCGCAAAACAGTCCCTATTTCACCGCAACATATTGAGGAGATCATTCCTCCCCGCCCGGCTTGCGACGGTTGGCCTTTTTAATCGCGTTGAAGTGCTTGTCATTGAGCCTGCGCTGGCGCGATCGCTGTGGCACCTTGGTCTTAACGCGACGCCGCGGCGGACGGCCACGACGCTCAAGCTCTGCCCTCAGCTTACGCAGACAGCAGCTGCGATTCTGAAACTGACTACGGCTCTCGCGCGCCGTCACGACAATCCCCGTGGGCCCATGCTTCATGCGTACCGCCGAGTCCGTCGTGTTCACGCCCTGTCCGCCCGGACCCGTCGCGCGAAACACCTGCACCTCGCAATCGCGTGCCAACTCCTCGACCGACATCTCTGCATAGCGCGCATACTCGCGCCATCCCATCTTGTTCTCGTCCATATCAACACCTCCCCTCATACAAAAAAATGTGACAAAGGGAAAGCCCCTTTGTCACATCGCATACCAATCGCTTATGTCGCGCGCTTAGGCGAAGGTGATCTCGCCGGTCTCACAGTCCATATCGGCGATACGGGCCAGGCTCTCGACGCGGAAGCCACGCTCGCGGAGCTTATCGCCACCGCCCTGGAAGCCCTTCTCCACCGCAATGCCAATACCGGACACCTCGGCACCCGCAGCCTCGCAGATCTTGATAAGGCCCTCGAGCGCGCAGCCGTTGGCCAAGAAGTCGTCAATAATCAGGACCTTGTCGCCCTCGGACAGGAAGCGCTTGCCGACGATGACCGGGTACTCCTTCTGCTTGGTAAAGGAGTAGATGGTCGTGGCATACTGCTCGCCGTCAAGGTTGATGGACTGGGCCTTCTTGGCAAAGACCACCGGCACGCCGCCAAAATGCTGGGCTGCAATGCAAGCCATGCCAATGCCCGAAGCCTCGATCGTCAGGATCTTGTTGATCTCGACACCCTCGAACAGACGGGCCCACTCGGCGCCCATGTGGTCGAACAGCTCAACGTCGCACTGGTGGTTGAGGAAGGCATCAACCTTAAGGACGTTACCGGCCTTTACGATGCCGTCATGGCGAATACGATCCTCAAGCTCCTGCATGGCGCAACCCCTTCTCGCGGCAACGATACCGCGCGATTAATAAACGTTGTTCGATAGTCTACCACGGACCGACCCCCGACCGCCCCACAAGCCGTATCGCACCATAAAGCTGCAAGACCAGTAGACAGGCCCGATTCGTGGCAGACAGCCTCCCAACACGCTAATGCCGGGTGCGCGTCCTCACCAAACGTACCAATGTGAGCGCAAAGCCCACAGCGGCCACAGCCATAAGCACGTAAAACACCGAACGGAAACCAAACAGGAACACATCCGGACGGTCTGCAACAAAACTGGTCACGGCCTCGCCCATCGCCACGCTCATCTGCCCATACAGGATATGCGACGCCGCCGTAATGCCCACTGCCATACCCGCATAGCGCGCCAGGCTACCCAGACTGCCAGCAAAGCCGAGCGCTTCGCGCGGAGCCGAGCCCATGTACAGCGAGTTATTGGGGCTCTGGAAAATCGACGTACCGCACGACATAAACGCGACACAGCACACGATCACAGGGATGGAAGAGTGCTCGTCGAGCGTGCTTACCGCAAAGAGGCCGCACACGTACACGCCCAGGCCGACCGCCGTGGGGCCCTCGCAGCCAACACGGTCCGAAACCGTACCCGAAAGCGGGCCGATAAAGGCATTCACCATCGGCAGCGCCAAAAAGAGCAATCCAGAAATGTCAGAACCAAAGCCGTGGGCGTCCTGAAAATAGAACGGCAGAATAAACTCGGATGCGCCAATGCCAACGAACACGATGAGCATGCAGGCAAGGTTGATAGTGAAGGCCGAATTTGCAAAGCAGCGACGAGCAGCCTCGATCAGGGACATGGGGCGCTCGCCGGCCTCCGGCTTAACATGCGGCAGCGTGTAGAGCCCCACGATAAACGAGATGACGCCGATGGGCAGGTTGATGAGGAAGATACTCTCCCAGGGAAAGCTTGCCACCAGCATGCCACCGAGCACGGGGCCACACATCATGCCGAGGGCCACGAAGGTCGCAAGAATACCCATGGCACGGCCTCGTTCGCGCGCCGGGAACGACTCGGTGATGATACCCATGTTGTTAGCCATGGCCGCCGCGCAACCGACGCCTTGAACGATGCGCGCCAGAATAAGAACTTCGAGCGAGCCCGAAAGGCCGCAAAGCAGCGAACCGGCCGTAAAGACGATTACGCCCAGCTGGAATACGCCGACCTTGCCGCGCACGTCGCCCAGGCGGCCAAACGGCAGCATGGCCACGCACGTCGCAAGCAGATACACCGAGCTCACCAGCTGGATGCGGTCGAGGCCCACGCCCAGCTCCTTTTGCATCACGGGCAGTGCCACGGTCACGACGGTCGAATCCAGACACGACATAAACGTCATGATGAGCACGGTAAACAGAATCGCCCATTTGTTCTTGCCATGGGTGTCGCCCTCTAGAGCAATGTGCTCGCGGCGCAGCTGCTCGGCAGTTTTCTCCATGTATATCCTTTCTATCGTGCAACGCAAAAACGGGACCCCAATCGCCTACAAACGGACACGATCGGGGTCCCGCCTACGGAATCGGAACTATGAGGACGTCGTCAGCCGAAAAGCCGTCCCACGCCTCGCACGCACGCTAGCCTAGCACTGCTCGAGCGCCTGCTCAAGGTCGGCAATCAAATCGGCTGTGTCCTCGAGGCCGCACGACAGGCGCACCATGTCGGCGGAGATGCCACAGGCGATGAGTTCCTCATCGTTCATCTGGCGATGCGTGGCGTTAGCAGGATGCAAGCAACAAGTGCGGGCGTCGGCCACGTGCGTGGCGATCTGGGCGAGCTTGAGGCTCTTCATAAAGGTCTCGGCCGCCGCGCGACCACCGTTAAAGCCAAAGCTCACGACGCCGCAGGTACCGTTGGGCATGTACTTCTGAGCCAGGTCATAGTACTTGTCGCCCTCCAGGCCCGGATAGCTCACGAAGCGCACCTTGGGATGGCTCTGCAGGAACTTGGCAACGGCCAGGCCGTTCTCGCAATGACGCGGCATACGCACGTGCAGGCTCTCGAGCGAGCTGTTCAGGAAAAACGCCGCCTGCGGGTTCTGCATGGGACCGAGGTCGCGCATGAGCTGCGCGGTGGCCTTGGTAATGAAGGCGCCCTCGCGACCGAACTTCTCGGCATACGTCACGCCGTGGTAGCTCTCGTCAGGCGTGGTGAGACCCGGGAACTTGTCCGCATGGGCCATCCAGTCAAACTGGCCGTGGTCGACGATCACGCCACCCAGATAGGCCGCATGGCCATCCATGTACTTAGTGGTGGAGTGCGTGACGATGTCGGCGCCCCACTCAAAGGGACGGCACATCACGGGCGTCGGGAAGGTGTTGTCGACCATCAGCGGCACGCCGTGGTCGTGCGCGGCCTTGGCAAAGCGCTCAATATCGAGCACGGCAAGGGCGGGGTTGGCGATCGTCTCGCCAAAGACGAGCTTGGTGTTGGGTTGGAAGGCTGCCTCCAACTCCTCATCGGTGCAGTCGGGGGCGACGAACGTGCAGGTCACGCCCATGCGGCCCATGGTGTGGGCGAGCAGGTTGTAGGTACCGCCGTAGATGGCAGAGCTCGCGACCACGTGATCGCCGGCGCCGGCCACGTTAAAGATCGCGAGGAAGTTCGCAGCCATGCCCGAGCTCGTGAGCATCGCGGCAGTGCCGCCCTCCATCTCGCAGATCTTGGCAGCAACCAGGTCGCACGTGGGATTCTGCAGACGGCTATAGAAGTAGCCCGACTCCTCCAAGTCGAACAGCTTGCCCATGTGCTCGGACGTGTCGTACTTCCACGTGGTTGACTGGTAGATGGGCACCTGACGCGGCTCTGCATCACCCGGGCGATAACCGCCCTGAACACACGTCGTACCGATGGTCTGCTCGCTCATATCTAGCTCCCTTGCCTGGGTTTTAGTTTTATTCGGTTCACGATACCGCTACCCCGCACCCCTCTCAACCCATCCCCAAGGTGGGTTATGAGACAAATTATTCCGGGACATTTATCTCAAGCCTTGGGCATTTGCTCGATAGATAAAAATGAGGCATACATGAAGCTCTCGATGATTACATGCACCGTCACGGGTACCATAGGCGAGTACACCGTGACCAAGGAGACAACGATGAAGCAAATCGATACGGCCCAGCTCGACATCACCGCCTGTCAGGCTCAGGCTGCCGAATACCACGCCCGTGGCTTTAACTGCGCCCAGGCTGTCGCCTGCACGCTCGCACCTGCCGTCGGGCTCGACCCCCAGACTGCCTTTATCCTCACCGAGGGCTTTGGTGCCGGCATGGGCGGCATGACCGAAACCTGCGGCGCCATCTCGGGCGCCGTGGCCATCATGGGCTTTGTAATGAGCGACGGCATGGAAAACCCCAAGACCAAGGGCCAGACCTACAAGCTGTCGCGCGAGATCGCCAAGCGTTTTGGCGAGAAGAACACGACGACCGTCTGCGGCACGCTCAAGGGCATCGGATCGGATAAGGGTCCGCTCCGCAGCTGCCCCGGCTGCATCGACGATGCCGTCGAGATCGCCTGCGATGTGCTAAAGCAGCTCGCCGAGTAAACGGCAGCAACAGAAAAACGACGGCCGGCGCGCTGGGGATCCATCCAAAAGCACGCCGGCCGTCGCCGTTAGAACTCGGCAAATTCGGGAGCACCGACCTCAATCTCCTCGCGCCCCGCCATAAGCTCGCGCATCTTAGCGCAAAATGACTCCTGCTCCCCCACCTTAAACACCAAATGAAGTGTCACGGCATCCGCGTAATCGGTATCCGAAACCTTGGCACCCGAATCCTGCGCCAAACGGAGCACCTGCTCGTATTGCGGATAGGCCACATGCACGTCAACAGGCACGACGCTCGTCATCTCAACGATCTGCCCGGACTCCTGAGCCGAGGCCACCGCCGCCTGCGTCGCCGCAGTATAGGCACGCACCAAGCCACCCGGGCCCAGCAACGTTCCGCCAAAATAGCGCGTCACCACGCAGCATACGTTTTTGAGACCAGCGCCACGCAGCACCTCGAGCGTCGGCATACCACTCGTGCGGCTCGGCTCGCCGTCATCGCTCTGGCGCTCGCGCCCATCGACCAAAATCCACGCGGGAACATTGTGTCGAGCGTCGTAATGACGCTTGCGAACCATCTCGATAAAGGCATTCGCCTCATCCTCGGACTCAATATGGATCAGCTGGGCAATAAACCGGCTCTTGCGGTCCACAAACTCGCCCGTAGCCTCATTATTCGATTGCAGAGTAAAATAGCTGTCCAACAAAGCCCCTCAACAACAAGCAAAGCAACAAACAGCCTCAATAATACGGCAAAGACCATACCGTTAATCCCGGTAAATAGAACGGCAACGCCGATGACCAGGCAAAAACAGCGAGACGGCGTCAGCTGAGTCGATTTGGCCCGAAAGAGGAGGGAGCACGCCTTATGGCGGCGACCGACGAATGAGCGCCAAATCGGCCAGCTGACGCCGTCGCAGCGTCAACATAGTTGCCGAGTGGGCCTATAAGCCGGGTTCTGTCGTGAACGGTCATTTATCTTGTCTGCACGTTACCGTGCAGTTCCACGCACGCTACCCGAACGCGGACCGGGCCGGCCCATAGCGTTCCTATTCGCGCTTGCTCCGGATGGGGCTTGCCAAGCCGCCGTGTTACCACGACGCTGGTGGTCTCTTACACCACCGTTTCAGCTTTTCCCTTTACGCCTTGCGGCGCAGGTGGGAGTCTTCTTTTCTGCGGCGCTTTCCGTCGGATCACTCCGCCCGGCCGTTAGCCGGCATCCCGCCCTCTGGAGCCCGGACTTTCCTCACGCGTGCTGCAAGCAGCACATCGCGCGACCGTCTGGCCCACTCAGCAGTGCAAGAGTGTAACACACCGTTGCCGCAGGCAATGGCACAACGCAAACGCTCGACACGATAAACCAAGAACCGCCATGCGCTACAATGGTCCTGTCGATGGGCAACGTCGTCAGTCGAGACGCGACCGCGCTCCACACCCCTCCGTCTACTCGGTGTGTTCCCGCCTCCTCCCCGAGGCGGGATGTCGGCATTTTTCATGCACTGACAACCCAATAGCCTGTGGACAGCCCGGGCAGCATCGCGCACCTCAGCAGCAAATGCAAAAAAGGGACCCGTCCATTGCGGACGGATCCCTTAAAACAAGTGATCGTCAAACCGATTTACTCGGCGTCGGTCTCCTCGTCCTTCTTCTCGGAAGGCAGCGGGGTAACCTCGATCTCGACGCCCAGAGTCTCAGCAGCGGACTTCATGGACAGGGAGATACGACGACGGTCGAGGTCGATCTCCATGACCTTGACCTGAACCTTGTCGCCCACGTGGGTGACCTGAGAAGGCTGATCGACGTGCTTGTTGGCCATCTCGGAGATGTGCACCAGGCCCTCGATGCCCTCGCCCAGATCGACGAAAGCGCCGAACGGGACAAGCTTGGTCACAGTGCCCTCGACGATAGCGCCGACGGGGTACTTCTTGACCAGTGCGCGCCACGGATCCTCGGTGGTCTGCTTGAGACCCAGGGAGATGCGCTCGCGGTTGAGATCGACGTCGAGAACCTCGACCTCGACCTCCTGGCCGACCTTGACAACCTCGGAAGGATGGTTGACGTGGTTCCAGGAGAGCTCGGAAATGTGGATGAGGCCGTCGATACCACCGAGGTCGACGAAGGCGCCGAAGTCGACGATGGAGGAAACGGTGCCCTGGAGACGCATGCCAGACTTGAGCTTGGACAGGATCTCGGAGCGCTCGGCCTTACGGGACTCCTCGAGCACGACGCGACGGGAGAGGACGACGTTGTTGCGGTTGCGGTCCATCTCGATGACGCGGGCCTCGATGCGGGTGCCCATGTAGGAGGTGAGGTCCTTGACGCGACGGAGGTCGACGAGGGAGGCGGGCAGGAAGCCACGCAGGCCGATGTCGAGGATCAGGCCGCCCTTGACAACCTCGATAACCTCGCCCTCGACGTTCTCGCCGGAGTTGAACTTCTCCTCGATGCGGTTCCAAGCACGCTCGTACTCGGCACGCTTCTTGGACAGGACCAGACGACCGTCCTTGTCCTCCTTCTGGAGTACCAGAGCCTCGATGGGATCACCGAGTGCAACGATGTCTGCAGGGTTAGCGTCCTTGCGGATGGACAGCTCGCGGACCGGGATAACGCCCTCGGACTTGAATCCGATGTCAACGAGCACCTCGTCATGCTCGATCTTAACGACAGTGCCGTTAACGAGATCGCCCTCATCAAAGTCGGTAATCGTACCGTCGATGAGGTTGTTCATATCCTCCTCGTTGACATCGTCAAGAGAGAAAATGGACGAGTTCTGAATCTCACTCAAAGGTGGACCCCTTTCGAACTACGGGGCCCCGATTGCTAGGACCTACAGAAGGGTGCGACAAGCACACAACGTTTAGGAACACTCGGGAGCCGACAGATACTAATGTGACGCTTATGCAATCACGTTCGTATAGGTTACGGGGAAATGAGTTCGATTTCAAGCGTGAACTGCGATTTTTTACTCGTGTGGAGACTTTTTCGTAATCTTATGAACACACGTCTCCGCAACTTGACGATAACCAGCCAGGCATTCGGCTTTGGGGTAAAGTATCCGGAGCCAACGATTCTAGATCGATTTTTCGAGAAAGGTGCCCGCGTGCTCAAAGCAGTCGTTTTCGATATGGACGAAACGCTTCTCAGCATCAACCTCAACGCGTTCATCCTTCGCTATTTTAAGGATGTCTCTTCGATGCTCGCGGATATCGGGCGCCGCAGCCGCGGTGGCACGATGGCGCGCCTCGGCACCATCCTGGTCGACCTCAACGCCAATCGCCGCAGCGGCACGGACAACCGCACCAATCTTGAGTTTTACCAAGAAGAGGTCGAGCGCCGATGCGGGATCTGCCTCTCCGATCCCCTCATCTACGAGGCGTTTACCTACTATGACCGCGAAGTTCTTCCGTACAAGAACGACGATATCATTAACGCCCACGCCATGCCGGGCGCACACGCCGCGCTCCAGGCCGTACAGGACGCAGGGCTGCGCTGCGCGCTCTTTACCAACCCCAGCTTTCCCCAGGGGGCCATCGAGTGCCGCATGGGTTGGGGCGACCTGGCCGACGCCCCCTTTGAACTCGTGACGCACATGGGAAACGCCACCCGCTGCAAGCCCGATGCCACCTACTATCTAGAGCAGCTTCAGGTGATGGGGCTCGAGCCACACGAGGTCCTTATGGTGGGCAACGATCCCAAGCGCGACTTCCCCAGTCCCGCCTGCGGCATTCAAACTGCCTATGTTGGCCAGGGGAAACCCGGCCGAGCCACCTGGCGCGGAACCATGGAAGACTTCGCCCGCGACTTTAACGCCGTAATCGAAGCCTTCTACGAACACCAAGTAGCCGACGAACTGTCGTAGGACCCCTCGCTCCAAACCAAATATCGCCGCAGGTTGAGCACAAGTCAGCGAAAATGCCCCTAAGCGAGCAATGTGCCTTGAAAGAGGAGGGCATAGGCCTTCTGGCCATGCCCGACGATTGAAAGGCAGATTGCCGCTTAGGGGCATTTGCAGCGTCGACTGGTTACGCGGTTTGGTAAAACCGCGTAACTAGCACACCTGGGTTTTGCCGATCATGATGTTGAGGATCTCGATGTCGGTGTCCTTCATGCCCACGCGGCCTACGTAGCCCATACTGGCGATTGTTTGCTCAACGGTATCTTGGATCAGGCCCTCGCCGGCGCGGAAGCCGCGACCCTGCATGGCCATATCATGGCCCAGAATCGCCGCATCGACGGCAGCCGAGATCTTGGCGGCACAGCTCGCCTTGGCGCCGTCGCACACGATGCCGCCCACGTTACCGAGCGTGTTCGAGACGGTCGCGCCAATCTGTTCGCGCGTGCCACCGCACAGCCAGGTAATCGCAGCGCCGGCGCCGCACGCAGCGCAAATAGCACCGCAAAACGCCGAAAGCGCACCAATATAGCTCTTGATATGCACGGCGATAAGATCGGACAGCATCACGGCGCGCACCAGGCGCTCGTGGTCGCAACGCAGGTACTCGGCATACTCCATGACGGGCAATGCGCAGGTAATGCCCTGATTGCCCGAGCCGCACACAATGGCGACCGGCAGCGCGCAACCGTTCATGCGGGCGTCGGACCCGGCGGCCGCACGGGCACGGGCGCGGCAGGCGACGTCATCGGCACGAGCACCCAGCAGCGTACGGCCCACCTCGGCGCCCCAAGCGTGCGCGAGACCCTCGGCACTGATCGCGCCATTCAGCTCAATCTGACGCTCAACGGCAGCGCGGGCGTCCTCAATGTCACCGTCCTCGATAAAGTCGATGATGGTCTCGATCGACATGGGCGTGTCGGCGTTATCTGCCGCACGCTCGGCCACCACGCGCTCGGCGCAGGCGGCGCACTCCCCCGCCGACTTACCGCATACCGGAATACCGTCGAGCGTATGGCACGTGACATTAGTGTGGTGATCGGTAATCTCGACGACCGCGGTATGGCCCCCGGCCGTCGCAGTCACCTTGATGTAGAGGTTGGGCACACCCTCGACAAGCGACACATCGCAGTAGTCCGCATCGGCAAGCAGCTCGGCCACGCGGGCGCGGTCCGCGTCATCGACGCTCTCGAGCACCTCGAGCGCGCTCTTGGCGTCGCCGCCCACGGCACCCAGCACGGCCGCGGCCTCAATACCGTGCATACCGCCCGAGTTGGGCACGGTCACGCTCTTGACGTTCTTGATGATGTTGCCCGAGCAGGCAACATCCATATGATCGGGTTCGCAACCGAGCGTCTGGCTCGCCAGCGCCGCTGCATAAGCAACGGCAATGGGCTCGGTGCAGCCGAGTGCACAAACAAGTTCGCGGTTCAAAACATCGCAAAACGCGGCATCACGAAGGGAATCGGCAGGCATAGGTATCTCCTACTTGTATAACGGGCTGGGCTCTCAATAATAATTAGCTCTTTTATTTGATAACAATGCATCAAAAACCGCAACCCAGGTTCCGGTAGACGGCATTCAGGCGCAAACTGACGGCATTCATTCATGAGAAACCGGTCTTGTTGCATGCTAAAGCGTTTGACCAAAAAACGCCCAAGCGTTTACACAAAAGTCGCGCTATCATGCAGTCGAACGCGGTAAAACCTTTAGCAATCTCGCCGCACAGACCAGAGAGGAACTATCCATGAAGATCGGTATCGGTAACGACCACGCCGCCGTCGAGCTCAAGAACATCATCTCCGAGCACCTGAAGGAGCGCGGCTGCGAGGTCGTGAACTTTGGCACCGACACCTCCGAGAGCTTTGACTACCCCATCGCCGGCTACAAGGTGGGTAAGGCCGTTGCCAACGGCGACGTCGATCTAGGCATCCTGATCTGTGGCACCGGCGTCGGTATCAGCCTGGCTGCCAACAAGGTCGAGGGCGTACGCGCCGTCGTGTGCTCCGAGCCCTTCAGCGCCAAGCTCTCCCGCATGCACAACAATACCAACGTGCTCGCTTTTGGCGCCCGCGTCGTGGGCTCCGAGCTCGCCAAGATGATCGTCGACGAGTGGCTCGACGCCGAGTTTGAGGGCGGTCGTCACGAGCGTCGCGTTAACCTCCTCAACGAGATCGATCACACGCGCGCCCTTAAGATCGTCGACGAAGCCTAAACTATTCAGTGCCACAAGCTAACAGCAGGGGCCCGCTCGGAACACATGTCCGAGCGGGCCCCTGCATAGATTTTGGAATAAAAGGGCGCCGCGGATGGAGTTCCGCGGCGCCCAAGCCACACGCTAACAGCTTTAAGGAGTCAAAGCTGGTTTAGCCAAAGAAGCGCTTGATCTCAATCTCGGCGTTCTCCAGGCAGTCGGAGCCGTGGATCACGTTGGCGTTGACATCGACGGCAAAGTCGCCGCGGATGGTACCAGGAGCAGCCTCAAGCGGGTTGGTAGCGCCCATGAGGGTGCGCATCTTAGCAACAGCGGAGAGACCGGAAACGACCATCTTGACGACCGGACCGCTCGTCATAAAGTCGCAGAGACCGCCAAAGAAGGGCTTGTCGGCCAGATGGGCGTAGTGCTCCTCGACGGTAGCGCGCTCGAGCGTGGTCATCTCCATGCGCTCGATGACAAGGCCGCTGCGCTCAATGCGAGCAACGATCTCGCCGATCTTGCGGTCGCGCACGGCGTCGGGCTTAATCATGATGAAGGTCTTCTCGATAGCCATAAAAGTAGCCTTTCAAGTAGGTTCGCGCGTGCCCAAGTCCCATTCCGGCACCCGCCTGAACTGCATCGTAACAGAGTTTTAGCTGCAGTTAAACAAAAAGCTGTTTATTGAAACGTTGCAATTTATTAAAGCGCTCCATATGTGTCACTTCTGTTTCGAAGCCCGATTAGAGTACCATCCGACCGCCCATCAACCGCGCCGAACAGAGCAGGCGGTCGGTTGCCGCCCGCGAACGTATCCCCTTCACAACCTGCCCAAAGGTCCTACAGAAGTTCTCGACAAGCCCCTCCCCCATAGCAACAAAATACGGGCTCCCACATCAGCAGGCGCCCGTAAAGCGAAAACGATTTATCAATACATGGCCAAAACGGCTTCAGCCAAACCTCTACTTTGCCCCGTGACCCATCTCGACGACCTTGGTCAGCGATCCAAACACGCCCTCGTCAGCCACGAGCTGTGCCTCGGCACGCTGCAACTGCACGGCAACGGCGGCAGGAGCGGTGCCGCCCTCGGTCGTGCGCGCGGCGACAATCGACGGGATATCGAGCGCCTCGGTAATGTCGCGCTCAAAGAGCGGGCTTGCCTCCTGGAACACCTCAAACGGCAGGTCCTCAAGATTGCAGCCGCGCTTCTCGCACATCAGGACCAGATGGCCCACCACGGCATGTGCCTCGCGGAACGGCAGGCCACGCTTGGCCAGGTAATCGGCAACATCGGTGGCGGCAAGGTGCCCCACGCCGCACTCGCGCGCCATGGCATCCTCGTTGACGGTCCAAGTCGAAATCATTCCGGCCATAACGGACAGGCACTGCATGAGCGTATGGGCGGTATCGAGCGCGCCCTCCTTGTCCTCCTGCAAGTCCTTGTTATAAGCAAGCGGCAGGCCCTTCATGGTTACCAGCAGCTGCACCAGGTTGCCGTACACGCGACCGCTCTTGCCGCGGATAAGCTCGGCAAAGTCGGGGTTCTTCTTCTGCGGCATGATGGACGAGCCAGTGGAGTACGAGTCGGAAAGCGTGATAAAGCCAAATTCGGAGCTCGACCACAGTACGATCTCCTCGGAAAGACGCGACAGGTGCATCGCCATGACGGATCCGGCGTAATGCAGATCGAGCAGAAAATCACGGTCGGAAACGGCATCGAGCGAGTTGGGGATCACGCCCGCAAAGCCAAGTTCGGCAGCCGTCATCTGGCGATCGAGCGGATAGCTCGTACCGGCAAGCGCAGCGGCACCCAGCGGGCAGTTGTCGGCAGCATCAAAGGCGGCCTTCAAACGCGTAAAGTCGCGCGCGAACATCCAGGAATACGCCAGCAGGTGATGCGACAGCAGCACGGGCTGAGCATGTTGCATGTGCGTGTAGCCCGGCAGAATCACCTTGTCGTACTTCTTGGCCGCATCCACCAGCACATGGCGCAGCTCAAGATTGGCCTCCATGAGCTCCTTGGCCAGCGCCTTGACGCCCAGGCGCGTATCGGTCGCCACCTGGTCGTTGCGCGAACGCCCAGTATGCAAGCGCTTGCCAGCCTCGCCGATGCGACGCGTCAGCTCGCTCTCGATGGACATATGAATGTCCTCATCGTTGATGTCGAAGGTAAAGTTGCCGGCATCGATATCCTGTTCGATTCCGGTCAGGCCCTTGGCAATCGCCTGCTCGTCCTCGGCACTGATGATGCCCTGGGCGGCCAACATCTTGGCATGCGCCTTAGAGCCGGCGATATCCTGCTTATAGAGATGTTTGTCGACCGGCAGCGACGCGCCAAACTCCTGCGTGACCTCGGCCACGCCCGCCTCAAAACGACCGCCCCAAAGAGCCATGGAACCGTCTCCTTTCTCCAAATACCAAAACAAGCGTCCAAAGCAATGTGCCCTGTCGCTAAAGCGATTTATCAACCGCTAGTTTTACACACTCCCTGCCGCGCGCGGGGCCATGTGGCTAATTTGCAAAGAAGTGACGCACCATGCACTTGGCGCCCAACGTCTCCCTCCGGATGTTGCCCTGCGAACCATCGATCCAGGCCTTCAGGCTCATAGGAACGTCCTCGACCCTTACAGCATCGAACTCGGGCGCGAGGGCAAGCAAAGCATGCGCGATAGCATTGAACATAATGGATACTCCTCATATATATAGGCACAGAGCCGCCAAATTGATAGAAGGAGCCCCGCCGGACAACCCCGGCGGGGCTCGGACTCAGCCGCAGACGCGGCATCATATATGCGGGCGGAACGTAGGGGCCACCGATGTTAAGAAGTGTCAGCAAGCATAACGAAAGGTAGGGACCCCGTGCGCCCGTTATGTATCACGCGGATGGGCCGCGCGGATACCAAGGGAAGGAGGCGCTAGGCCTGGGCAGCAGCAGAGCTGGGGCCCTGGACCTTTGCCCACGTCTTGAGCGACAGCGTATCGATCTCGATAAAGCCGGCGCTGGCCTTCTCGTCAAACGTGGTGTCGCGGTCGTAGGTAGCCAGGCCGTAGTCGTAGAGGCTGAAGGGACTCTTGCGGCCGACGACATGGCAGTTGCCCTTAAAGAACTTCAGACGGACAGTGCCGGTCACGAACTTCTGGGTATCGGCCATAAAGGCGTCGAGCGCGTTCTTGAGCGGGCTGTACCACTGGCCGTTGTACACGGCGGTGGCCCAATCCTGCTCGAGCTTGATCTTGGTCTTGAGCAGGTCGCCCTCGACGCAGATGTCCTCGAGCGCCTTGTGGGCGGTGATGAGCGTCAGGGCGCCGGGAACCTCATAGCACTCGCGGCTCTTGAGGCCCACCAGACGATCCTCGACCAGGTCAAGACGGCCAAAGCCGTTGTCGCCCGAAATCTTGTTGAGGGCGATGACGATCTCGGAGAGCTTCATCTTCTTGCCGTCGACGGCGACAGGCTTGCCGGCCTCAAACTCGATCTCGGTATAGGTCGGGGTGTCAGGCGTGTCCTCGGGGTTCTTGGTCATAACCCAAGCGTCATCGAGCGGCTCATTCCAAGGGTCCTCCAGGTGACCGCACTCGATGGCGCGACCCCACAGGTTGTCGTCGATGGAGTAGGGGTTGTCGTTGGCACCCTCGGGAACCGGCACGTTGTGGGCGTGGGCATAGGCGACCTCGTCGGGACGGCACTTCAGGTCCCACTCGCGAACCGGGGCGATAACCTTGAGCTCGGGGTCGAGGGCCTTGACGGCGGCCTCAAAACGGACCTGATCGTTACCTTTGCCAGTGCAGCCGTGGGCGACGTAGGTCGCGCCAAACTCGTGGGCGACCTCAACAAGCTTCTTGGCAAGCAGCGGGCGAGACAGGGCGGAGAGCAGCGGATACTTATTCTCGTACATGGAGTTTGCGGCGATGGCTTTGGTCAGGAACTCATCGGAGAACTCGTCGCGCAGGTCGAGCACCTGGCAATCGAGAACGCCCAGGTCGAGCGCCTTCTGCTTCTTGGCATCCAGTCCGGTCTCTTCCTGGCCCACGTTGCCGCAGACGCAAACGACATCGAGATTCTTCTCGTCCTGGAGCCACTTGACACATACGGATGTATCAAGACCACCGGAATATGCGAGAACGACTTTTTCCTTGCTCATGGCTGTTTCCTTTCGCCCTTGGTAGCTAGTTAGAACATCGGTCAGTTGCAAGTCATTTCAAGGTCATATACCGTGCAATATCAGGTTAAATAGCAAAAATCAGCACATACA
This sequence comes from uncultured Collinsella sp., assembly GCA_959026535.1. Classification (GTDB taxonomy): domain Bacteria; phylum Actinomycetota; class Coriobacteriia; order Coriobacteriales; family Coriobacteriaceae; genus Collinsella. The sequence continues at coordinate 45,993 of CAUFMB010000007.1, forward strand.
TGCCCTAGAAACATGCAGCAATGTCGTGCTAAAACCCAACGACCTCAAAATGACTCTGTTGAGGCAATTCGCCCCATGCGGACAGAGACGATTGTTATCGTCGTCGGGAAATTGCGCGCTGGCGTCGGATGGCATTGTCTGCAGTGGTGATGATCTTTACGAACTGCATCTGCCTCTCCTTTCACGTATCGCCGGGCGCAATTCAAATATCGTAAACGGTACCTTTTACTCGGTAAGCGGTTGTTTTTCCGTCTCCGTTTTCGATGGTCGCTATATTACGCTAAAGTGCCCGCAGCACAAGCGACAAATTCAAATTTCTGAAAAGTTTTTTCATTAGTTTGTGAATTGCAGTGCAAATACGCACCATTCCTGCGAAAATACGCTCGACTACTAGTTGATGGTTATAACGTCTGAAACAATCTCGAAACGAAAGGCGCATTTTTATGCAAACTTACGAATCGGACGCCAACATCGGCAACATTAAGATTCTCGCCGTCGATATGGACAAGACGCTGCTGACCGACGAGCGTGTGCTGCCCCAGGGTCTTGATGAGCGCCTGGACAAGCTCGCCGACGCCGGCATCGTATTCTGCCCCGCCAGCGGACGTCCCGCCCCCAAGCTCGAGGAGATGTTCGAGGACATCAAGAACCGCCTCGCCTTTTGTCCCGACAACGGAGCTTGCGTGATCTATCGCGGCAGCTATATCTATAAAAGCAATATTGACGTGGAGCTGTATCAGCAGGTCTTGAACCGTGCCTCGGAGGATCCTCGCGCTGTCCCCGTCCTGTGCTGCTTCGACGAGTTCTACGTGCTTGCCCGCGACCATCAATACCACGACGAGATCAGCGTCTACTACAACACAATCAACTACGTAGACAGCTTTGAGGGCATTGATTTCGAGTCCAACAAGATTTCGGTCTTCTTCCCCGGCTACGACGCCGAGCCCGCTTTCCGCGAGACCTATAGCCCCGAGTTCTCGGACAAACTCTACGTCACCAACGCTGGGCGCGAGTGGATCGACTTTATGAACCTGGGCGTCGACAAGGGCGCCGGCGTCGCTCACCTGTGCGAGCACCTGGGCATCGATATTGCCGATGCTGCCGCCGTGGGCGATACCTACAACGACATCCCCATGCTGGAGCGCGTCGGGCATAGCTTTATCGTGGACAATGCCGAGGAGCACATGAACGCGCACGCCAAGTGGCGCATTCCGAGCAACAACGACGGGGGCGTACTGACGCTCATCGACGCTATCTTGGCGGCCCGGTAGCCGTCCCATCGGGCCTGGCCGGGCGGCACAGGATAACTTTTCGCTCGGTCAGGTCCTGCGCAAGACGAAAGCCACATTAAGTGGCTTTCTTTGCGTGCGGAATCTACGAAAAGTTAACCTGTGCCGCCCGGCCAGGCCCTAGGTTTACTTGTTTGCCGCCTAGATGGCGTCTTGAGTGTCTAGATACTTAGGCTGAATTTAATTGAACGAAGGGGGGCTCCTTGTTGGCAAGGAGCCCCCTTCTGGTTTGGTTACTTTAGGGTTGTGGGCACTTCCCTATTTGGCGTCGGCCCAGGTTATGCCGGTGCTGGCTTCGGCGATTAGGGGGACGCGGAGGTCTACTACGTGCTCCATGACGTCGCGGACCATGGTGGTTAGGCGCTCGACTTCGTCGATGGGGCACTCAAAGTCCAGTTCGTCGTGCACTTGCAGGATCATGTGGGCGGCAAAGCCTTCCTCTTCCAGGCGGCGGCTTACGCGGGCCATCGCGATCTTGATGATGTCGGCGGCGGTTCCCTGCATGGGATGGTTCATGGCCGTGCGCTCGCCAAAGCCGCGGAGTTGCGGGTTTTTGGCCTTGAGCTCCGGAATATGACGACGGCGGCCGTACATGGTCTCGGCGTAGCCCGTCTGCTTGGCGCGTGCCACCACGTTGTCGAGGAACGTGCGCACGCCCGGGTAGGCCTCGTAGTAGCGGTCGATCATGTCGCGTGCCTCGGCCATCGAGATATGCAGCGACTGCGACAGGCCGTAGGCCTGCTGGCCATACACGATGCCAAAGTTCACGGCCTTGGCGCGACTGCGCAGGTCGGGCGTTACCTCGGACACCGGCACACCGAACACGCGCGCCGCCGTCTCGGCATGGAAGTCCTCGCCCTCGTTAAAGGCGCGCACCAAGTGCTCGTCACCTGAGAGATGCGCCAGCAGACGCAGCTCGATCTGCGAGTAGTCCACCGCCAAAAAGACGCTTCCCTCGCCTGCCGAAAACGCCGTCTTGACGGTACGACCCAGCTCCGAGCGCGTCGGGATGTTCTGCAGGTTCGGGTCGCTCGAGGACAGACGCCCCGTTGCCGTGATGGTCTGGTTGTACGTAGTGTGTACGCGACCGTCACCACGGCGTAGCGGGCCCAGCGTGTCCAGATAGGTGGACTTGATCTTAGACTTCTCACGCCAGTCCAAGATCAGACGCACGATTTCGTGGTCACGCGCAAGGTCGCTCAGCACCTTGGCGTTGGTCGAATAATAGCCGCGCTTAGTCTTCTTGAGGCCCTTGGTCGGAAGCCCCATCACATCAAAGAGCACGTGCGACAGCTGCATGGGACTGCCAATATTAAAGGTCTCGTCACCCGCCAGGTCGCGAATACTGCGCTCAACCTCGGTAATCTGGGTCGCCAGACCCTCGGACAGACTGTGCAGACGGTCGGGGTCCACGAGCATGCCCGCGCGCTCCATCTTGGCAAGTACCGGAACGAGCGGCATCTCGATGCCATCGAACACGTTGGCGGCATTCTCACGGGCCATGCACTCGCGCAACGGTGCCACGAGCGCCAGCGTCAGAGCCGCAGTACGGGCGGCAGGCGCCGGAGCGTCCTCACCGGCACCCTCTGCGCCGCGCGCCGCAGGCAGCGCCATCTGCAGATACGTATCGGCAAGATATGCCTCATCGAACTCGGAGCGATCGGAATCCAGCAGATAGGCAGCGACCACGGTATCGAAGATACGCGTGGAATCGGTAGCGAGCGGATCCATGAGCTCGGGCTCAGAAGAATCGACGGGCGAAAGCTCGTGCAACAGCGCCTTCATATCCGGGCTCGCCACGCGACCCTCCATAAACAGACGCGCGAGCACGCCGGCAATCACGCCGTGAACGAAGTTGAAGCCCTCAACCTCAGCCGCCGCACAGCTGTCGCCCTCCTCGAGCGCGAACAGGCCCTTGGACGTCGCCAACCACAGCGTGCGCGTCAGTCCAAAGAGCGCGCCCTCTTCCTTGTCGTCGTCCACCACGGCGGCGACCCACTCGCCGGCATCAATCGCGCGGGAGACCTCAGCCGCAACGGCACCAAGCGCGTCGGCATCGCCGGCGGCTGCGCGAACCATAGCAGGTATCTCAACCACACTGGAGGCAGCAGCAGCCCCGCCCTCGCCGCCGACCAGCGCCAAGAAACGGTTCTGCATGGCGGTGATACCAAGTGTGCCCAGCGCCGCGGACACTTCGTCGGCAGAAAACGCCGGGAAGGACGTTTCGTCAAAGTCGAGCTCGACGGGCGCATCGGTGCGAATGGTTGCGACCTTGCGGCTCAGCAGCGCATCGTCGATGTGCGCACGCAGGTTCTCGCCCATCTTGCCCTTGACCTCGTCGGCATGCGCGATGACCTCGTCCAAGCTGCCGTACTGTGCGATGAGCGCGCTCGCCTTTTTGGGGCCGATGCCCGGTACGCCGGGAATGTTGTCCGACGTATCGCCCTTTAGACCGTAAAAATCGGGCACGAGCGCCGGCGTAATGCCGTGATACAGGTCGTCCACGCTCTCGGGCGTCATGATCGCCACGTCGGACAGGCCCTTGCGGGTCGAGACCACGTTGACGTGCTCGGTCACGAGTTGATACATGTCGCGGTCGCCGGTCACCAGCAGCATGTCGCAGCCGGCCTCTTCACCCAGGCGCGCCATGGTTCCCAGGATATCGTCGCCTTCCCAGCCCTCGGACTGCAAAATCGGCACGTTGAGCGCGGTGAGCAGCTCCTTGATCATCGGAAACTGCGCATGCAGATCGGGGTCCATGGGCGGGCGTTGCGCCTTATACTGCGGCAGCATCTCCATGCGCACGCGCGGTTTGCCCTTGTCAAACGCCACGACCACACCGTCGGGGTTAAAGGCATCGATCATCTTGAGAAACATGTTCAGAAAGCCGAAGATCGCGTTGGTGGGGCGGCCGTCCGGCGCATTCATGGTGGGCGGCACGGCGTGGAAGGCGCGGTGCATGAGCGAGTTGCCGTCGATAACGGCAAAGGTGCGGCGCTTGTCAGACATATTGAATACCTCGCTTTGGGCTGGGCACGGTTTGCTCACACCAGTTTACACGCTCCCCGCCCCGCGGCCACCGCACATCAGGCTTCCCTGCCGCCGCGGGCCCGCGCGTGATACGATGGCTCACGGTACATCAACCAGCACGATCGATCCGAAAGGAGCCTGCGTCATGGAGCGTCCCTGCGCATGGAAAAAGTACACGCCACAGCAAGTCGAGGAGCTCGAGGAGCTTTGCCGCGGCTATAAGCAGTTTTTGAGCGAGAACAAGACCGAGCGCCTGTGCGTCAAGACCGGCATCAAGATGGCCGAGGAGGCGGGATACGTCGACCTGGAGACCGTGATCGCCGAGGGCCGCGAGCTCAAGGCAGGCGACAAGGTGTACGCCGCCAACCACGGCAAGGACCTTATGCTCGTCAACCTGGGCACCGCCCCGCTCGAGCAGGGCTTTAACATCCTGGGCGCCCACGTGGACTCGCCGCGCCTGGACCTTAAGCAGAATCCCGCCTTCGAGGCCGGCGACATGGCCTACCTCGACACGCACTACTACGGCGGCGTCAAGAGCTACCACTGGGTAGCCTCCCCGCTCGCACTCGTGGGCGTCATCTGCAAAAAGGACGGTACCACCGTCGACATCAATATCGGCGACAAGGCGGACGACCCGGTCTTTACCATCTCCGACCTGCTGATCCACCTCTCGAGCGAGCAGATGTCCAAGCCTGCCAAGGACGCCGTCGATGCCGAGATCCTCGACGTGATCGTGGGCGGTCGTCCCGTCAAGTTCGATGGGGACGACAAGGACGCCCCCAAGGAGCCCGTCAAGCAGATGTTCCTGGACATCCTCAAGGAGCAGTACGACGTCGAGGAGGAGGACTTCCTCTCCGCCGAGATCGAGGTCGTGCCCGCCGGCCCCGCCCGCGACATGGGCCTCGACCGCTCCATGATTTTGGGCTATGGCCACGACGATCGCGTCTGCGCCTACCCCTCCATGCTCGCCCAGATCGACGTCGCCAACGTGGAGCGCACGAGCATCACGCTCATCGTCGACAAGGAGGAGATCGGCTCCGTGGGTGCCACCGGTATGACGAGCCGCTTCTTCGAGAACACCGTCGCCGAGATCATGACGCTCGCCGGCGAGGATAGCCCGCTGGCCCTGCGCCGCGCACTCGCCCGCAGCCGCATGCTCTCCTCCGACGTGTCCGCCGGCTTCGACCCGGGCTATGCCGGCAAGTTCGAGACCAAGAACGCGGCCTTTATGGGTCGCGGCCTGTGCTTTAACAAGTACACGGGCAGCCGCGGCAAGGGCGGCTCCAACGACGCCGATGCCGAGTACGTGGCCCTCGTCCGCGACATCATGGACGAGGCCGGCGTGGACTTCCAGACCTGTGAGCTCGGTCGCGTCAACGCGGGCGGCGGCGGCACCATTGCCTACATCATGGCCAAGTATGGCATGAACGTCATCGACTCCGGCGTTGCCGTCCTGTCCATGCACGCCCTGTGGGAGGTCGCCAACAAGGCCGATATCTACGAGGCCTATCGCGGGTACAAAGCCTTCCTCGAGCGCGCCTAACCAACCCTTGTAAGGCGCACCAAACCAGCCCTTTATAACTTGCGGTGGAATACGGACTAACCTGGCCTTCAACCGGCTCGCGCAGACCGTATTCCGCCGCGACTTTTTTGGCAGAGGAGAGTTCATGCTCCAGGTCATCGTTTCACCCGCCAAGCAAATGCGCGCGGCACAAGATGCTTTTGAAGTTCAGGGGATTCCGCCCTTTGCGCGCGAGACCGCTCAGCTGCACCATGCGCTCTTGGACATCGAACGAACCGAAGGCGACAGCGGCCTACAAGCTCTGTGGAACGTCAGCGACAAGCTGCTGGCCCCTTGTCTCGACATTTTGCATGAGTTCGAGCCCATCTTGGGGAACGGCGATCTCGACAATCCCGCACTCGCCCGTCACCTCTCCCCCGCCATCATGTCCTATCACGGCATTCAGTACCAGAGCATGGCACCCGAGGTGATGGATTCAGTGCAGCTCGCATGGCTGCAAGACCATCTGTGGATCCTCTCCGGCCTCTACGGGTGCGTTCGTCCCTTCCATGCCGTCGAACCGTATCGACTGGAGATGGGCGCGAAGCTCGCCGTTGACGATGCCCAAGACCTCTACGCGTTTTGGAGCGACAAGCTCGCGCGGGCTATCGCCCCGGCAGGCTCAAACACCACGATCGTCAATCTCGCCAGCGTAGAGTATGCCAAAACCGTTCTGCCCCACCTCGCGGACGACGCCATGGCCGTCACATGCCTTTTTGGCGAGGGTATCCGCAACGGCAAGCCCATCCAGCGCTCGACCGCCAGCAAAAAGGCGCGCGGCTCCATGGTACGGTGGATGGCAGAAAACAAGCTCGAGGATGCAAGCGAACTTACCGCATTCAACATCGGCTATCGGCACATCCCCGAGCTTTCAGACAAAAACACCCTGGCATTCATGAACGCGCAGGCACAATAGGCCCGCCGTTTCCAAACGCCCCGTTACTCCGCCAAGCCATCGGCCTTTGCAATCTCGCTCGTTGAGCCATCTTGGTAGGTAACCTTAACGCGCTCTACGTCGGATACCGTAACGCCCGACGGAGGTTCCAGACGCCACTCCGTCAGAGCGATATCCATGGTCGTGGGCACATCGCCCTGATCTTTGAGCTCCACCGTCAGTGTTTTGAGCGCCTCATCAAACGTCACGCGTTCGATTTCCTCGCCCGGAATAGACCCGCCGCTCAGCTGCAATTGCACAAACTCGTCGCGCAGATACCAGTAGTCGCCCGGCGCGGCCACCGTGTTACCGCCAGTGACCTTCACCGTCATGATCGGCAGGGCATCGTCGGCCTCAAACTCCCATGCAGCGCCGCCGCGACCACCAAACGTCCAGATACAAAAGGCAATCACCAGCACGGCAAGCACCGCAAAACCAATCACGACAAGACCATGGTGCGCACGGCTTTCCTCGGCCGATACATCCCATTGCGTCTCTCGATATAGATGCTTGTCTTCCATGTTCGCCTCCCCACAGGCACGCTCGTTGGCCCAATCGTACCCATTCAGGCTATACTTGAGCCCATTACATAAACGGGGAGCTTGCAGGACAAGACGGCAGGCTGAGATTGGGCGCGCCCGCCCTGACCCGCAAACCTGATATGGGTAATGCCAACGAAGGGAGCCGTGCCAATGAGCACACAGACCGAGCCCAAGCTCGTCACGCAAATCGACTTCGCCCGTGCCGGGCAGATCACGCCGCAGATGAAGGAAGTCGCCGAGCGCGAGCATCGCGACCCCGAGTACATCCGCGAGCGCGTGGCCGACGGCCGCATCGCCATTCCCGCCAACATCGTGCATATCAAAAAGGGCATGCGCGCCTTTGGTGTCGGCGAGGGCCTTTCCACCAAGGTCAACGTGAACTTGGGCATCTCGGGCGACAAGGCCGATGCCACCGAGGAATGGAAGAAGGTCAAGATCGCCGAGGACTTTGGCGCCGACGCCATCATGGACCTCTCCAACTCGGGCAAGACGCGCCAGTTCCGCCAACAGCTCATCGACGAGACGCCGCTCATGGTAGGCACCGTCCCCATGTACGACGCCATCGGCTACATGGAAAAGCCGCTGGTCAAGCTCACCAAGGACGACCTGTTCGAAGTCGTGCGCGCGCATGCCGAGGACGGCGTGGACTTTATGACCATTCACTGCGGCATCAACAAGTCGGTCACCAAGACCTTTAAGGAGACCGGCCGCCTGATGAACATCGTGAGCCGCGGCGGCTCACTGCTGTTTGGCTGGATGGAGGTCACCGGTAACGAGAACCCGTTCTATGAGTTCTACGACGAGTTGCTCGAGATTTGCCACGAGTACGACGTGACGATTTCGCTCGGCGACTCCTGCCGCCCGGGCTGCCTCTACGACTCCAACGACGCCACCGAGACCGCCGAGATGATCGAGCTGGGCAAGCTGTGCAAGCGCGCTTGGGCCGCCGGCGTCCAGGTCATGGTCGAGGGCCCGGGTCACATGGCGCTCGACGAGATCGCCGCCAACATGAAACTGCAGAAGCGCCTGTGCCACAATGCTCCGTTCTATGTGCTCGGGCCGCTGGTGACCGATATCGGCGTGGGTTACGACCACATCACCGCTGCCATCGGCGGCGCCATCTCCGCCAGCTCCGGTGCCGACTTCCTGTGCTACGTGACACCGGCAGAGCACCTATGCCTGCCCAACGCCCAGGATGTGCTCGACGGCCTCATGGCCACCAAGATCGCCGCACACGCCGCCGACATCGCCAAAAAGGTGCCCCACGCCCGCGACATGGACGACAAGATGGGCCAGGCACGCCGCAAGCTCGACTGGGACGCCATGTGGAAGTGCGCGCTCGACCCGGTTACGGGCAAGAAGCGCTACGAGGAGTCCCCCGCCGCCACCGAGGGCACTTGCACCATGTGTGGCAAGATGTGCGCCGTCCGCACCGTCAACAAAATCTTCGAGGGCACCACGATCGACCTCGGCATGGAGGACTAGCCCTGTCGCCGCGGCCGCTTCTGGCGGCGAGCCGGTGCCTGTCAATTGTTGACGTGTGAACATTTGCTTGCATTTGCGTAAAGATTGCATCGCCCGCCCGGGTTCGACATAGAGTCGGCCCGGGCATCTTTATAATGCTGGCTTATAGACCCATTTGATTCCGACCGAACAAGGGAGCGAACATGGATCGCAGTAAGGTACCTGCCGTTCTATCCATCGCAGGATCCGATTCCAGCGGTGGCGCCGGCATTCAGGCCGACATCAAGACCATCACGGCGCACCGCCTGTATGCCGAGACGGCCATCACCGCTATCACCGCACAGAACACCCTGGGCGTCACCGCCGTGCAGAACATCTCCCCGGATATTGTCGCGGCACAGATCGATGCCGTTTTTGACGATATCCGCCCCAACGCCGTCAAGATTGGCATGGTTTCCTCTGCCGAGATTATCGAGGTTATCGCCGACCGCCTGAGCGCTTGGAACGCGACAAACGTGGTAGTCGACCCCGTCATGGTAGCCACCTCGGGCGCACGGCTGATTGCCGAAGATGCCGCCGAGGCGCTCACCCGCCGCCTGTTCCCGCTAGCGACGGTTATCACGCCCAATATTCCCGAGGCCATGGCCCTGCTCGACTACGAGGTCGACTCCGAGCGCACGCAGCAAAATGCTGCCATGCTCCTCACCCGCCGCTTTGGTTGCGCATCCCTCGTTAAGGGTGGGCATCTTGTCAACGAGGCCAACGATGTACTGGCCGAACCCGCGCCACTCGATGACGAGGGCAACCATCTGGGAGATCCACTCACCACGTGGTTCCGCCACAAGCGCATCGAGACCGACAACACACACGGCACCGGCTGCACGCTCTCGTCCGCCATCGCCTGCGCGCTGGCGCAGGGCATGGATCTTGCCGACGCCGTCAACGCGGGCAAGGCCTACCTAACGGGCGCCCTCGCCGCCGGCTTTGACATGGGCAAAGGTTCCGGCCCCGTCAATCACATGTGGCAGTATTAAGATTCGCAGCCCAAACCACCGCAAAGGGGACAGGCACCTTTGCGGTGGTTTGGGGCCGTGCTACTCACCGAGCATCTCTTGGAGCTTGGCCGCCACGGCATGTCCCAAGCTCTCGTGGCTTTCGGGCATCATATGCAGATAGTCGATATCGCCCGGCTCGGCAAAGTCGGCGGCATTCAAAAAGTCGCAGCCAAACTGCTCAGCCACATGTGCGTAGTACTCGCCAAAATGCTCAGATGCCTCAACGGAATGCTCGTCAAAGTCGGTCATATACACATCGGCGATCTGCGGCTTGATCTTGATAGGAGCCATCAGCAGAATGTGCGGACAAGGCGCAGCGTCGGTCCACGGAAACGCGCGGACGGCGCGAATCAGTGCCATGGCGCCACGGGCGATATCGGAAGCTGTCACGTTAAAGACCGTCTTACAGTCGTTGGTGCCCAGCATGATCACAATGGCGTCCAGCGGCTTATGGGCCTCGAGCAGCATCGGAAGCGCGCGAATGCCGTTGAGGTTAGTGTCCAGATGGCACATATCGTCGCGCACCGTCGTGCGGCCGTTAAGCCCCTCCTCAATCACATGCCAGCCCTCGCCCAGGTCACGCTGCGCCACGCCGCACCAGCGCACATCCTGCGCATAGCGCACCGCGGTGCCATCGCGCATACCAGCCGGATCATAGCCATAGGTATTGCTGTCACCAAAGCACAGAACGTTTTTCATCGTAAGCCCTTCCTTTAGTAAAAAGCCGACGGGAGCAGCCCTCCCGCCGGCTCGACCTATCTGTCGGCACGTACCGATTACAGGTACTTGCGCCAATCGTCATCGTCCTCATCGTCCTCGGCGGCAGCCTGAGCCTGCTCGGCGGCACGGGTGGCCGCGGCGCGGGCGGCAACCTGAGCATAGGACTCCTCGTTACGCTCGGGGAAGCTTGCCAACACGTGCTCAAACTTGGCAAAGTCCTCATCCCAGCGCGTAGAGGGCACGGCAAAAAACACCTGCTTGACCTTAAAGTCGCCCGACGCGAGCTCCTTACGGAAGAGCTCGGCCACGGCCTCGGCATCAAAGCCGTTATTGTCGCAGCCCCAAGCACCCAGCACGAGCTTCTCGCGACCCAGCTCATCGCAGATGGCAAGGACAAAGCGGATACGGTCGCGCAGGGCATCCAACAGGGCGTCGTCACTCACGCGGTACTCCTGGCGGGCGCGCTTGACGTTGGGTGCGGCGGCAACGATCACATCGGCGTATGCGTGCACGTGGTTGCGGTCGAAGCGCACGGCGGGCACCACCAGCGCACGATTGCGGTAAAGCTCGCAGTTGATGTTGCGGCGACGGTTCTCGCCGTACCACTTTCGCTGCTTGTCGAGCACGTTGTACAGGTACGAATCGGCGCAGAGCGTGGCCTCCTGGCCCAGGTAGCCCTGGATATAGCCGCCGCCCGGATTGGTAAACGAGGCAAAGGCAAGCACGGCCATATCGCAGAACTGCGCATAGCCGCGGCCGTTATCGAGGATTGCCTGCGTGGCGGAGGCATCAAGCACAGTGACCTCGGGCAGGACCGGAGCAGCCTCCTCCGCGGGCGCGGACTCGGCTTCATCAGCTGACTCGGTGAACTCGGGTGCCACCTCGGACTCGACCGCAGTCTCCACCTCGGCAGCCTCAGCAGCCTCGACGTCCTCGGCAACCTGCTCCTCAGCAGCCGCTGCCTTCTGGGCCTTGGCCTTCATCGCCGCGACAAAACCAGCAGGCATACCATCGAACTCGTACACGCCGGCAAGCGAACGCTCGATGTCCTTGGCGCAGGCCTCGGACACAGCCGCCACATGGCGCTCGGCGGCCTTGGCGCGCGCCTCGCGCTTGGGATTGGGCTGACCTGCTCGGTTAGACCTGCGGTTACGGTTCCTGTTGTCGACATCTGCCATACGTGGCCACCTTTCCTGTCGCTGCCGCTATCGGCTTTTTCCCATCCATCATACCCCGCCGCGCACAAAAAAGACGGCCCCGAAGGACCGCCTTTCGTATCGTTTTACCGTGTCCGGCAGGAAGCGTCGCAATGCCGCGCTTTAATCGCGACGGCCGAGGATGTTCAGAATGCGCAGGAACACGTTGATAATGTCCACGAACAGGTTAGACGCCATGAGCACCGCATTGGGCAGCGTGGGCGGCACCGTCGTGGCAACATAGGTGTCGTAGCCAATAAAGCCGGCGAACACCACGATCACGATCAGGTCGGTGATGGTCTGCGAGACACCCATGAACATCAGCACGATCTCAACCAGAATCGTGGCAAGCAGGATGCCAAAGCCGATGCCATACACACGCTGGAAGAACTTGGGGAAGGTCACGCCCAGCGCACCGAAGACAAAGGTGATGGCAGCGGTGGCGATAAAAGCGGTGTTGATAGTGGGCAGGTCATAGTTGGCAAGGCCAAACGACGCGGTCAGGCCAAAGGTGCTCGCAAAGATCACGTAACCCACGAGCGACAGGCCCACGGACTGCTTGCCCGCAGCAGCCGACATCATGACGATACCGACAATAGTCAGGATAAACGAGCCAAAGACCAGCGGCAAAGCGGCGCCGCTCATCATCATGCGGGCAAACGCCATGGTGCTCGTAAAGTAAGCACCGGCGCCCATGGCGCAAAAGCCCAAGAAGATGAGAGCAGACATGGCGAGATTGTACGCGCGCGGCGACATCTCCTTGGCGCGACTTGCGCCGGTCTCGATGGGGCCGTTCTGATAGCCCTGGATATCGTTCATACTTCGTCCTTTCAAAAAGCGCACGACAGCGCCGTAGGTGACAAGATTCCTGCCATTGTACCCGAATGCCGCACGTCCTTACCTACGGCGCTCGCCCTCAAGCGTACGATCAAAGGCCCAGACCCACCAACGCATCACGTGCGCCTGCGAGCCGTCCGCCCGCTCGCGCGTCTGGTCCTCCAGATACAACTCGGTCGCGTGCCCGCCAAAACGCACCTTATATGTTGCCGTACGGATGCCGTGGACCATCAGGCCAAACCCAGTGGTCGAGATAATTTCGTCGATCGTAAAACAACGGCCGTCGACCCAGCAGACGGTGACCGGCACGACCTGTCCGCCCGCGAGGATGCGAGCCACGACGTCCACATACTGCTTGTGCACGCGCCGAGTTTTGCCGTCTGTCTGTCGATATTCCATGCCCTCTATTATCGAACGCATGTTTGCATGTTGTAAAGCGAACAGACTGTGGTTTTGGGGTGTTGGGGCGCGCACGCGTGTCCTCATGGCGTGTTAGCAAAAAGAAT
>CAUFMB010000008.1 GCA_959026535.1 uncultured Collinsella sp.
ATCCGGGCGCGCGCCGACGACTGCACCGCCAGGCTCTGCCGCCGCCGCGAGGCGCTGGCGGCGGCGGGCAAGAGCTCGTGCAAGGCAAATGCCGCCGTCGCGCGCGAGCTCGCCTGCTGGGTCTGGGAGATCGGGCGCCGGGCGGAGGGGACCCTCGGCTGACCCCGTCGGACAACAAGCCTCCCGCCGGGAGGGCCCGCGCCTCGACGCATCGCCGGCGCGCGTTCACGAGCCCTTTTTGGGCAGCCCAAGGGCCGCGCCCGTGAACAAGACTGGTTTCGGACGAGCGCGCCGGGCGGAGAATCGAAATGCGGTGGGGTGCGCGGACATACCGGGCTGACCGCCGGCAGCGCGCCCACAAGAGCCCGCGGATATTAGCTTGCCAGGCAAGCGTCGACTAAACGTGCAGCGTGCGCGGGCCCTCCCGACGGGAAACGAAAAAGCCCGGTTTTAAACCGGGCTCAACAAACACGCCTATTGACAATGGCTTTCTCATATTAGAGGGGTCGACGCCGTTAAGGCATTGACCCCTTAATCGAAGTAACGGCGCTGCCCAGCTATCCACAACTTGGGCTGCCGTCGACCTTATTCTACCCACGGACATTGAGTTTAACAAATGGTTTTTTCGGTAGCGAAGCCTCGGTCCCTCAGCCGCTCAGCACCTGCTTCCTACTCCAGCCACCATTCCATATCCACGGAGCACTCGACCTCGATAGGCTCTGGCTCCAGCACCGTCTCCTCGGAGCCTCCGGACGCCCCATCGGGAGCACACGCGGCAACACAGTATGTTCGACCATAGCCCGCCGCCCGACTGTTATACGAGATATGCTTGACGCCGCCCAGCATAGACCCCGCCGCAACGGCAAGTGCCTGCGCGTTGCCGCGAGCACGTTCAACCGCACGGGCAATCAGGGCGTCTTCCGCCGCGCGCTGATCCGCCAACTCAAATCGAATGCTCATGTCGGCATGTGACTCGCAGGTATTGAGTGCGGTCCACACAGCAGCAAAGTCAGTCGAATCGACAGGCGCGGCAACCGTACCGTACGCATAGTAGTTGTAGCCCACAATCGTCGCCTTCTTGCGCGTCATCTGCGCATAACAAGTGTACCGACAGCATGTTAATTCGCTATCCAAACCAAAGGGCGCCAGCGCGGCGGCTACGCGGGCGCGATCGGTGTTGTAATCCTCCAGGCACGATTCCTTGGTGGTGCGGCGACCACCAAAGCCAATGCTAAAGATCACGCGGTCGGGCATAACCTCGTCCTCTATCTCGGCGCCAGCGCTCACATAACCGGTCTTATCCGTTGCCATGACATCCGTCCTTTCCACGAATGGCTACGTTGCGGTAAGCGTAGCCACCCGTGCGGACACAAAAATGGGATGCTGTGCCACGCGCGCCAGGCACGCGCCATGCAGATGGCCCCAAGAGAGTCGCCCGCTCTATTCAAATGGATGAAAAAGATTGAGGCCCGGTGACTTGAATCAGAGGTCATCCCGGGCCCATCAGAGCTCGTAGAGCTCTTGGTTGCTTTGGTCTCGCTCTTCACGGCGCTTATCGAACTTTCCGAGGCACTCAAGCAGCATTCGAAGCATAACAAGTCGCTGCCATTAAGGCACCGACCTCTTGACCAAGCAACGGCGTTTCCCAGCTCTCCAGAACTTGGGCTGCCGTCAACTTTATTCTATCCGCGAGCATCTGGTTTACCAAATGGATTTTCGGTAAAGGAAGCACGGCACGCCCACAAAACCACTACGCCCCAAGTGCCGCCATGGGAATCACCGCCACGCCGTCGTCGCGTGTGTAGGCAATGCTCCCCTTTCCAACCACGACCGCCAAAAACGCCGGCGCGGCATTCTGGGCGGCAGGATTGGAGAGCACTTTCCTCTTCAGCGCCTTGAGATTTCTCGCTCCATCGTCTGCTTTCGCATCACTCAGCTTGACCTCGATGGCTCCCATCCGCACAGGTCCTCGTTCAGCTTGAGCCTGTTGAAGAGATCCAGGTGCGCAGCGATGGTCCTCTCGTCGAGGCCCGTCTCACCGTACGAGGCGTCCTTTATGAGCGTCTTGTACGTGACAGCCTGGCTCTCGTTCATGGCAAGAGCTCGCAAAAGGCTGTGTGCAAGCTCGGGCAATCATGCGAAATACGAAATTACGCCATTCTCAATGCTGTTTTTACGCCGTTCTCAATGTAGTTTTTACGCCATTTTCATTGTAGGTTTTACGCTTGGCATCCTTAGCGCGACCCATTCCGAGCAATCACATCAGAGCGCGCTTGGTTATCTCCGCTCGCACATCTCGGCAAACGAAATCAGCTTGGTATCTCCCCTGCTCGCCGCAGCTTCCTGACATCCTTGCGTAAAGCCACGCTTCGAGAAGATCACGTAGCTTTTATGCTGACGCCTAAAGAGCTCGCTTCGGTACACGAGCTTTTCCAGAACATCCTCGCCTGCCGGTTCGTTACGCCATTTGCACTCCGCAAAGAGCGCCGCGCCCTCTCCGTCGTCGACAATCAAATCGATCTCTTCCTGCGTACGCGTCCGATTGTCCGTTCCCCACCAACGGCCAACTGTTGCCGGCACCACACCAAGTTCGCCCGCGCGTGCGAGTTCGTACACGTATTGTCTGCATATAAGCTCAAAGACCGTACCCATGTAATCCGATACGTGCGGCTCAATGCGCCTATACGCCATCTCGGCCATATCGTTTTGAATCAGCCCAATGTTCTGCGGCACAAACTTGTACCAGAACCTAAACATCTGGTCGCTCAGCAGATACACGGCTCGCTTATTGCTCATCTCGTTTAGGGGCAGCTCGCGCTCGACAATCCCAAGCGACGCCAGCTTATCCACATAGCTCTTTACGTTGCTCGCAGGGATTCCCATAGAGCTCGCAATCTCTGAGATCTTCGAGCGCCCCTGGGCAATTGCTTGCACGATCGCATCATATTGCTCGGGATTGCGGCACTCTTGCAATAGCAGGTTACTCGGCTCCTCAAAGAGATAGCCCGTAGGAGTAAGAAAAAGACGTTTGATGTTGTCCTCGAGCGATACGGTAGGATCGACTTTCTCGATATATGCAGGAATGCCGCCCGTCATGCCATAGCAAACCGCAGCGTCTTCGCGACCCATGCTCTGCCACAAGCCGAGGGTCGTCGTAAAATCCAGCGGCATGATCTTAAACTGGGCCGTACGCCTACCGTATAGCGGACTCTCGTAGCCCAGCACCTGCTCTTCCATGAACGAAAGCGACGACCCGCACAGGATAAGCATGAGCTTGGTCTCTTTGTACAAGTGATCGATCTTGTCTTGCAGCAACGAGCTGATCTCGGGATTCGATTGGGCGAGATAGGGATACTCGTCAATCACGACAATCAAACGTTCCGTGCGAGCCATGGTGGCCAACGCATCGAACGCCTCGTCAAAACTACGAAACGACACACCTGCAGCACCAACCGAACCCGCAAGTATCGCCTGGCTAAAGCCGTGCAGGTTTGCCACTGCATTGGTACGACGAGCTTGAAAGTAAATAGCCTTCTTGCCTTGGATAAACTCTGTGATAAGACGCGTTTTACCCACGCGACGGCGGCCGTAAATCACAGGCATTTCAAAGGAGCCCGTGCCATACAGTCGATTGAGCTCGGACATTTCCACTGTTCTTCCGATAAACATAGGTCCATCCTTCCTTTGCGTTATAGCTAGCTATATTATACCTTCCTATAATATAGCTAGCTATAACGCAATTCGACAAGCGGCGCACGCAAAAGGGGCGGTACACCCCCGCACGTGGACCGTTCCGGAAAATGTATCCCGTTCTGGAGCCAAAAACTGGGCCGTAGTTTCCGCCAAGCATGCCATCCGGAAAGCGTGTCCCGTTCTGAGCCTGAATTCTGGGATGCGGTTTCCGCTGAAACTTCTACCGGAAAGCGAATCCCATTCTGAGCGTCGAATCCGGGACGCAGTTTCCGGTTGAGGGCTGTTCCGGAAAGCTTGTCCCGTTCCGAGTGGCAATTCCGGGTCACGGTTTCCTCAGGTACAAGGCGACAGTCCGCCGCCCTTATCACATGCCTTCAAATATGCGATCCAGAAACACAAAACAGCAGATAGAATGCTCTTTTTCAAAAAGTACACGTCCCGAAACTTACCAAGACTTCATATCTAGCTACCGTTCACGGTCGCCGATTACCACCCACCGATTCAAACAAGAAATATGTCACCAAAAGCAGGTCATCTACCTGCATGGTTAGATTTTGGTCAGCTTTTGGTCAGCTGAGCGGCAAGTTCCAGCTGATACGTTTTTGCTACCCAAAAGGAGGCGGTAGCTCATGACCCATTGCAATGACCAGCTCATCGACCAACTGCTCACTCAAGCCGAGCAAGAGGGGCGCTGTCTGATTCCCCCGAGCGCGGCGATCCGAAAAGCGCTCCTTCGGCGCACCGGCGGCACGGTTGTCTCGCCCATTCCGGGGTTGTTTGCGCGAAAAACGCGCTGGGATGAACTCAACCGAGCGCAACGCCATTGCGAGATTATCCGCGCCCTTGCGATCATCCATCCCGATTGGACGTTCTGCTCGTTTTCGGCAGCTTGCCTGCTGGGGCTCGAGGTCTCGTGGCGACACCTGAACGTCGTGCATGTTTGCAGCTCGACAAAGCCGTCGGCTCGTCCGGGCGCACATATTCAGCGACACCAGATTGAGCCGGCCGGAGCAATACGCAGAGCCGGCATATCGGTAACGCCGCCCATCCAAACGGCCACAGATTGCCTGCTGCAAACTGGTTTTGCCGACGGCATGCCCATTGCCGATTCGACGATCTCAAAGCTCGGCCTTGCGCCGGAACAGCTGATGGAGGCCGTGGAGCAACGAGCGACTGCACGCAATGGTCGCGCGATTCGCACCGCCCTCACAACGCTTCGATATGCCGACGTCCGCGCCGAGAGCGGCGGGGAATCGGTCGCCCGAGCCGTCATGATCGAGACGGGCTTTGCGCCCGACTGGCTTCAATACGAGCTGACGGACCCCTTCGATTCGGCCAAGCCCATACGAACGGACTTTGCCTGGGAGCGCCAGGCGCGGGAACTCACACTGGGCGAGCTCGACGGGCTCATCAAATATACCGACCAGACCATGCTGGCCGGACGCACCACCGCCGAGGTGCTCGTTGCCGAACGACAGCGCGAGGCGCACCTATCGCTCTACGGTCACCCTCTGCTGCGCTTTACCATGAACGAGGTCCGCTCGACAGGAATGCTCGCCAAAAAGCTGCAGACGGCAGGCATCCGGCAGACCGCGCTGCCGACATGGCTCAACGAGGTGGACCTGTAGGAGCTGCTAGGCCACGCATCGCCGAATCGCATCCCCCCTATCTGGGCCGCGTTTTCCCAACGGCCACGCCAACGGAAAGCGCGTCCCAGCCTGGACACTCAAAACGGGATGCGCTTTCCGGATGGCGGGCCTGGCGGAAAGCGCGTCCCGGAATCCCGTCTCAGAGCTGGACAGGCTTTCCGGTTGAGTCCTTCAGCGGAAACCGCATCCCGGAATAAACACTCAAACTGGGATGCGCTTTCCAAACGGCCGGCCAGCGGAAAACACATCCCATTCTGAGGCACGATTCCGGGACGCAGTTTCCGCATGCGGCCCCGTTGGGAAAGTTAATCCCGTTCCGAGGCTGGATTCCGGGACGCAGCTTCCGCATGCGGAGGCGCTCCAAACAAAAGGCCCCGGCTCGCGATGGAGCTGGGGCCAAAGGCGCAGCGTATGTAGTTGATGCTCAGTGCGAACAGCCCGTCAACAATGGCTGTCCGCACCCTACCCTACCCGCGGTGACGGGCGCGGCTGTAGGGCGTATCCACCATGGGCAGATCGGGACGCAGCTTGCCGTCGAATGCGCGATAGGCGTTCTGCACGGCGGGCGCCGTGGGGATCGTTGCGATCTCGCCGATGCCCTTGCCGCCGTATGCCACGGGCAACAGCTCGTCCTTCTCCACGTAGATAGCGTGGATATCCGGAATCTCGGGTGCACGGAACAGCCCGAGCGTACCGTACCTTGCCTGGGGCACGCAGTCCTTGAGCGGCCAGTCCTCGGTAAGTGCGTAACCCATACCCATGAGCACACCGCCTTCGATCTGACCCTGGATGGAGATGGGGTTGACCACCTTGCCGGAATCGTGCGCGGCATAGACCTCGCTCACGCGGCCGTCATCATCCAGAATGACCACATGCGTGGCAAAGCCGTAGCAGATGTGGCTCTTGGGATTGGGAACGTCGGCGCCCAGTTTGTCGGTCGGCTCCAGGTACACGTAGCCAAACTCGCATCCCTCGAGCGCCTTGATGGCGGCCGCGGGATCCTGAGGGTGCATACCCTGGCCGGCGACGAGTTCCTGCGTGTGCAGCTGATAGGCGCGGCCGTCGTCATACTCGATCTTGACGCCGTCGCCATGCGCACTCACGGGAGCGGCGGGCGCAGACTTGCCGGCCTCGATATCAAGCATGGCATCGCGCAGCAGGAAGGCGGCACCGCGCACGGCCTCGCCGGTCACGACCGTCTGACGCGAGCCAGACGTGGTGCCGGAGTCGGGAGCGTTCTCGGTGGAGCACTCGCCGTTGGCGATGCAGCGAAGCGGCAGGCCGCATGCCTCGGCAACGTCTTGCAAAAAGACGGTGTTACAGCCCTGGCCAATGTCGGACGTGGCGGCATAGACCACGGCCGCGCCGTTCTCGATGCGAATCTTGCAGCGGCCGGCATCGGGCAGGCCCACGCCCACGCCGGCGTTCTTCATGGCGCAGGCAATGCCGGCGTGTCCGGGATGCGCATAGTAGGCATCCTTGACCTCGAGCAGTGTCTCCTTCAGCGCCGTGGAGCAGTCGGCAATCTGACCGTTGGGCAAAACCTCGCCCGGCTCGATGGCGTTACGGTAGCGGATCTCCCACGGATCCAGGCCGACCTTCTCGGCCAGCAGGTCGATCAGGCTCTCGAGCGCAAACTCGGACTGGCACACGCCAAAGCCGCGGTACGCGCCGGCGGGCGGGTTGTTGGTGTAGTAGCCAAAGCCGCGAATGTCGGTGTTCTGGTACTTGTAGGGACCGACGGCATGCGTACAGGCGCGCTCGAGCACCGGACCGCACAGCGACGCGTAGGCGCCGGTGTCAAAGTTGATCTCGCAGTCCAGACCGGTAAAGTTGCCCTCGGCGTCGCAGCCCAGCGTAAAGGTGCCGTCCATGGCATGGCGCTTGGGATGGAACGCGAGCGACTCGGCACGTGTGAGCTTGCACTTCACAGGACGCTGGAACTTGTATGCGGCGAGCGCGGCCAGGTGCTGGATGGACACGTCCTCCTTGCCGCCAAAGCCGCCACCCACGAGCATGGTCTCGACGACCACGCGCTCGGGCTCGTTGTCCCAGCCAAACATGTGGGCACACTCTTTGCGCGTGTCGTAGGCGCCCTGGTCAGTCGACTGCACCTTGACGCCGTTCTTGTACGGGAAGGCGACGGCGCACTCGGGCTCCAAGAAGGCATGCTCGGTAAAGGGCGTGGTAAAGCGCTGCGTCACGGTGAACGCGCTCTCTGCCAGCGCCTTGGCAGCGTCGCCGCGCGTCACATGGCGGCTCTGGCACACGTTGTCCTTGAGCTCCACCGTGTTGCCAAAGGCAAAGAAGCTGTCGTGCAGGCGCGGGGCGTCGGCAGACCTGGCCTCGGCGATGTTGCGCACGGGCTCCAGCGGCTCGTAATCAATCTTTACGAGCTTCTTGGCCTTCTCGAGCGTCGCCTCGTCCTCGGCAACCACCAGCACGATGGCATCGCCCACGCAGCGGGTGATGTCGCCCTGGGCGATCATGACGTCCCAGTCCTGGATAAGGTGGCCGACCTGGTTGACCGGCACGTCCTCGGCGCGCAGGATGCCAACCACACCGGGCAGGGCCTCGGCCTTGGAGGTGTCGATGGAGAGCACGCGGGCGCGCGGATACTTGGAGCGCACGGCGCTGGCATAGGTCAGGCCCGGCTGATCGAGCTCGTCGATGTCGTCGGGATACTTGCCCTCGCCGAGCACCTTCTTGCGCACGTCAATACGGAAGGCGCGCTTGCCCACGCCGTAGTCATCGCCGCGCTCCAGGTCCTCGTCGATCTGCTTTTCGCCGCGGAGCACCGCAGCGGCCAGCGAGATGCCCTCGATAATCTTTTTGTAGCCGGTGCAGCGACAGACGTTACCGCGAATGGCGTACTTGATCTGCTCCTCGGTGGGCTCGGGGTCCTCAGCGATGAGCGCCGCACCCGCCATGACCATGCCGGGAATGCAAAAACCGCACTGCACGGCGCCCACGGCGCCAAAGGCGTACACAAAGGCCTCGCGCACGTCCTCGGGCAGGCCCTCGACGGTCACGATGTTGCGGCCGGCGGCAAGAGCGGTGGTCAGCACGCACGCCTTGACGGCCGCACCGTCCACATGGATGGTGCAGGTGCCGCAGGCGCCCTCGGAGCAGCCGTCCTTGGCGGAGTGAATGTGCAGGTCGTCGCGCAGATAGCGCAGCAGTGGTTTATTCTCCGTCGTCGTGTGCTCGACACCGTTAACGGTAAAAGTGAATTCCTGTGCCATGGTGATTCCCTTCTACACGCCGGCGGCGATGCCGGTGCGGTCGTGGATGGCGCCATGCGGGCAGACGACGGCGCACATGCCGCACGACAGGCAGTCCACGCCGTCGATATGGGCGCAGTTGTCCTCGATGCGAATAGCGCCGGCAGGGCACTTTTTGGCGCACATACCGCAACCGATGCAGCTCGTGTCGCAGATCTTGCGCGCAAAGGCGCCCTTATCGGTGTTGTTGCAGCGCACCAGTATGTTCTGGTAGCCGGGAACAAAGGCAATCACGCGCTGCGGGCACGCCATGCCGCACAGGCCACAGCCCGTGCACTTGGAGCGGTCCACGCGGGCGACGCCGTCGACAAGTGCGATGGCACCGTGGGGGCAGGCCGCGACACAGGCACCGCAGCCAATGCAGCCTTCGCTGCAGCGGGCGTCGCCGCCTGCGGAGGCGCAACCACTTCCGCAGGCAACGTAGGCCACGTGATGTTGAATGGATTTGGCCATAAGAGACTCGCCTATTTCTTAAGAAGGTACGAATAGTTGTCGCGCACGGCCCTGATGGTCAGGCGGACGGCCTCGGGCAGACCGGTGTTGACGGCATCGACCGAGACGGTGCGGACCGTGCCGGCGACGCGGACCTTAAAGTGGTCCTCGTCCACGGCCAGGAAGCCCTCGTTCTCGGAGTTCTCCATGTCCTGCTCGCTCCAGAACAGGGTGAGCTTGTCCTTATAGGGACGACCCTCCTGGTAGGGGCAGAACACGGCGCAGTTGCCGCACTCGTTGCACATGCCGTCGACATGGACGACCTGATGCTTGGCCAGGCCTGGCACCTTAATGGCCACGTTGGCGCGGTTGGGGCACACGTCGCAGCAGACCTCGCACATCGAGCCGCAGCCCAGGCAGCGGGTCTTGGTGCAGTTGCGCTTGTCGCGGCAGAGTGTGCCCTTGCGCTCGTAGCAGGTGTCCTCGCGGCCGGCCTGCTCGTTGCAGTCGGCGTACTTGTTAAAGTCCACGCCGGCGATGGCACGGGCGACCTCGGCGGCATCGGCGATAGCCTCGACCACGGTGGCCGGACCGCGACGGCAGTCACCTGCAGCCCAAACGCCATCGACGCCGGTGGAGGTGGCGGCAAGGCGGCCGCGGCGGTCGTGCTCGACGCCCGCGGCATCGTACAGACTGGCATCGATGCCCTCGCCCACGGCGCAGATCACCGTGGTGGCGGGAAGCTCGACGGTCTCGTCCGTAGCGACGGGGCTACGACGGCCGCTTGCATCCGGCTCGCCAAGCTCCATAACATCGCAGGTCAGCACAGCGCCGTTGAGCGCCTTAGGCGCCAGCAGCTCGCAGAACTCAACGCCGTCGGCAAGGGCAAGATCGAGCTCTTCCTCGTCGGCAGGCATCTGCTTCTTAGTGCGGCGATACACCAGACGCACGTTCTTTACGCCAGCCAGGCGCTTGGCCACGCGGGCGGCGTCCATGGCGGTGTTGCCGGCGCCGATGACTACGACGTCCTCGCCCAGCTCGAGCTTCTCGCCCTTCTTGGCGGCCTCGAGGAACTCCAGTACATCGAGCTCGGCACCCTCGCCCAGGCCCGCAGAGCCGGGCATCCAGGCACCGGTGGCCACGACCACGTCGGTAAAGCCCTGGGCCTTGAGCTCGTCAATGGAATCCACGCGAGCGTTAAGCTGCACCTTGGCACCAAAGGCCAGGCAGAGCTCGGCATCGTGGGAGATATCGTCGCTCGCAATGCGGAACTCGGGAATCACGTGACGGACCACGCCGCCGAGCGAATCGCGAGCCTCGAAGATGGTGACGGGCACGCCGGCGCGCGTCAGGAAAAACGCCGTCGCCAGGCCGGCCGGGCCGCCGCCGATAACGGCAACGTTGCGCTCGCCGTCGTTGGCGATGGCCTGGGCGCGCAGCTTGGGCAGCACGGCGGTCATGGCCTCGCGGGCGGCCTTGAGCTTGCTGGCGCGAATCTGGGCGCCCTCGGGCTCGTAGAACGCACGCTCGCAGGCACGGCCGCAGGGATGCGGGCAGATGGTGCCGGTAATGAACGGCAGGGCGTTGCGCTCGATGATGATGTTGAGTGCGTCCTCGTAGCGGCCCTCGTCAACGGCCGCCAGGTAGGCGGGAATATCCTGCTGGATGGGGCAGCTCGTGCGGCATGGCGTGGTAAAGCAGTCGGAAAGCGGGCTCTTGCCGGCGACCTTGCGGTCGGGCAGCGGGCGCAGTGGCTTCTTGTAGAGCGGGTTGGTGAGCGAGTCGGTCTGGATCGCAGTCACGGCCTCGAGCGAAATGCCCTCAAACGGCTTGCCGTCCAGGTCGGTAAACTCACCGGCCATCTGGCTAAAGCGCTCGTAGCCACCGGGCTTGAGAACGTCGGTCGCCAGGGTGACGGGCCAAATACCGGCGTCATACAGGGCGCGGATGTTGTAGACCGTGGCGCCACCGGAGTAGCTGATGCGCAGCTTGCCATCGAACTGCTCGGTAATGCGGCGGGCAGCCTCGATGGTCAGCGAGAACAGCGAACGACCGGACATGTACATCTCGGTGGAGGGCAGCTCGTTCCTCGTCACGTCGACGGGGAACGTGTTGGTCAGCTTGACGCCAAACTCCAGGCCGCGCTCGGCGCACAGGGCAATCAGGCGCTCGAACATGGGCACGGCGTCGGCCCACTGCAGGTCCTCGCGGCAGTGCGTGTCATCGAAGACGATGTAGTCAAAGCCCAGCTCGTTGAGGCGCTGACGTGCAAATTCATAGCCCAGCAGCGTGGGGTTGCACTTGATGTAGGTATTGAGGCCCTTCTCGGTGATGAGGTAGGTCGCGATGCGCTCAATCTCCGCCGGCGGGCAGCCATGCAGCGTAGACTCGGTAATGGAGTTGGAAACGCGTGCCGGGATGGACTCGACAAACGCGGCGTCGACATGCTCAAACTTGTCCAGGTTGGCGAGAGCCCATGCGCGGCACTCGTTCCAGACGTCGGAGCCGCTGGCATCCTTCATGCCCTCGATGTAGGCATCGACCTTGGGGCTCTTAATACCCTCCAGGTCATAGCCCACGGACATGTTAAAGACAAAGCCGTCCGGGCTTCCCAGGCCGTACTCGCGAGCGATGAGGTGGCAGGCAAACCATGCCTTCACGTACTCGGCAAAAGCCTGCGGAACCTCGAGCTCGGTCGACCACTCGCAGTTGTAGCACTCGTCCTGCGCCACGATGCAGGGCTTGTTCACACACTTGGAGAGCTCCTCGCCGTCCATAACCTGGATGGTCTTGAGCTCAAAGAAGCGGGAACCGGCAACGTAAGATGCCACGATGTTCTGGGCAAGCTGCGTGTTGGGACCGGCGGCCGGGCCAAACGGAGTCTCGATGCGCTCGTCAAAAATGGGAAGCGCGCCCTCCTGGTTGGTCGTGACCATCTTGCGCACGCCAAAGACGGCGCCCTGGGTCTTGTGCTCCTCGATGATCCAGTTCATCAGCTGCGAAAACGGGATCGGCCTCATGATGTCGCTCATAGTGAGCTCCTCTCTGTAACGCCCGGCGAGACCGCGCGGCGGGCGCAAATACGGTGTAGCGCTAGCACAGCGCCGGCGACCCCGCGGAGGTCGCCTATACGCGCGTCGGATGCGGCGAAACATCCGGCGCGCGTGAATCTACTTGTGAATTAGTAGGCGCGATCGTTGAGCGTGCTCCAGAGCTTCTTGGACTCAGCCATGGTCCACGCGTTGATCTTGTCCTCATCAATGCCAACGAACTCGCGATCCTTGTACAGGACGCGGCCGTTGATGATGGTGGTGCGGCAGTTTTTGCCCATCATGCCAAAGAGCATGTGACCGTCGATATTCTCCTCGCTCAGCGGCGTAAAGGGCTTGTAGTCCATGACGATGACGTCGGCGGCAGCGCCGGGCTCGAGCACACCGAGCTTGCGATCGAAGTACTTGCTGGCCATCTTGGCGTTATTCTCGAACAGCATGGTCATGGCCTCACACCAGCCCACGTTGGGCATGGCGGCGTTGTGGCGCTGAATGATCAAGAAGACCTTAAGGCTCTCGAGCATATCGTGGGTGTAGGCGTCGGTGCCCATGCACACGGGGATGCCGCGGCGGAAGAATTCGAGCACGGGGGCGCAGCCCACGGCATTGCCCATATTGGATTCGGGGTTGTTAACCAGCCAGGTGCCGGACTCCTTGATGATATCCATCTCGGCGGGCGTCACGTGGATGCAGTGGCCCAGCATGGTGTCGGGGCCGAGCAGGTTGTGTTGCAGCAGGCGCTCGACGGGGCTGATGCCGCCGCGGTTGAGGCGGGAATCCCACACATCGTTCATGCCCTCGCACACGTGGATGTGGAAGCCGGTCAGACCGTTGTTGGCCTCGGCCATCTTATCCATGGTCTCATCCGACAGCGTAAAGGTGGCGTGACCGCCAAACATTGCGGCGATCATGTGGTTGTCGTTATCGCGACGCTCCTTGGCGGCCCACTGGGCAAACTCGGCGTTCTCGGCAATAGCCTGATCGCACTTTTCCTGGCCACGGCGGTCGGAAACCTCGTAGCACAGGCACGAACGCATGCCCAGCTCCTGAGCGGCGTCCTTAATGGTAAAGAGGCTGCCCGGAATCTCGCAGAAGCTCGCGTGGTGATCGAAGATCGTGGTGACGCCGTCGCGGATGGAATCCAGAATCGTGGCATAGGCGCTGGCCTTGGTGCCGTCGAGCGTCAGGTTGTCGTCAATCTTCCACCACTGCTGCTCAAGATTCTCCAGGAAGTTGGTGGGGTTGCAGCCCTTAATGGCAAGGCCGCGGGCCAGACCCGAGTAGATGTGGGTGTGGCAGTTGATAAGTCCGGGCATGATGAGGTTGCCCTGGGCGTCGACGTACTCGGCATCCGGGTACTTGGCCTTGAGCTCGCACTCGGGGCCCACTTCGACGATCGTATCTCCGTCAATGGCGACCGCACCGTTGGGAATAAACGGAGTCTGAGCGTTGCGGGTAAAGACGGAACCGTTAGCGACCAGAAGCATAAATGCTCCCTTCAACATCAGGGGCGGGGTTTGACACCTCTGACATGGCGGAAGTGCGAAGCGCCGGCCTACACCGGAAACGGGCCCTCTCCCGTCAACGCTTCACCAAAGGGACAAGCCCTTTGAAGTGCGGCTTGGCGCCGCATGGCGCCGGCGGACGAGGCGATGCGTCCGCCGGCGAATAGCACCGAATTGGTTACTTCTTGCTCTCGGGCAGGACCAGATCCACAGCGGCATCCTTGGCGGCATCGATGTGCTGAGCCACGACCGGCGTCTGCGGAAGGATCAGGTTAAGGACAATGGCCATGATGGCGGTGGGGGTCACGGCGTTGGAGCCGATGACGGTGGACACCCAGGTGGGCATGCCCTCGCCGGCGAGGCAGCCGCTGGCCATCCAAATACCCAGGCCAAAGACAACAGAGGTGCCGACGATGGTGGTGGTGCGCTGCGTGAGGCCCTCGCGGGTGAACATGCGCACACCGTTCATGGTGATGGTGCCAAAGACGCCGACGGTCGCGCCGCCGATGACGGGCTGCGGGATAGCGGAAAGGACGGCAGAGAGCTGCGGGAACAGACCGGCGATGGCAAAGACGGCCGCGATGATCACAAAGACCCACTTGTTGACGACCTTGTTGGAGCAGATGATGCCCACGTTCTGGCCAAGGGCGCTGGTGGGAAGACCGCCCAGCAGGCCGCCGACCATAGAGGTGAGGCCCTGGGACACGATAGCGCCGGAGAGCTCGCGCTCGGTGGGCATACGGTCGATGGAGCCCAGGCAGGCGGCGGAGACGTCACCGATAACCTGGATGGCGACCATGGGGAACACGACGGCGAGGGTAATGCAGACCTCGGGATCAAACTCGAGTGCGTAGGGCATGAGCTTGGGAAGGGCGAAGACCTGAGCGGTGGCGACGCTGGAGAAGTCGATCATGCCAAAGGGGATGGAGACGATCATGCCAACGATCATGCCAAAGAACACAGATCCCAGCTTGAGCGTGCCCTTGCCAAAGTTGGCGAGCGCAAAGACCACGGCGAAGGTGATAAGAGCGACGCACCAGGCCTGCGGGGTGCCCCACAGCGGCGTACCCATACCGCCGGCCATGTACTTGACGGCCGTGGGATAGAGAGAGACGCCAATGGAGAAGATGACCGTACCGGTCACGACGGGCGGGAACAGCCACTTGATCTTGCTGTAGGCCAGACCAAAGAGGACCGCGACGGCACCGCCGACAATCTCGCCGCCCAGCAGCGCGCCAAAGCTAAAGCCCGAGGCACCCATGGCCTGAAGGGCCGGCAGGAACGCGAACGAAACGCCCATGACGATGGGCAGGCCGCCGCCAATGCGACGGAAGGGAGCGAAGGCCTGAAGGGCCGTGTCGATTGCCGAAAGAATGAGCGCGACCTGGATGATGTCGGTGCTCTGCTGGCTATTAAAGCCGTAGACGCCGGCCATGATGACCGCCGGGGTAATGATGCCGGCAAACGATGCCAGTACGTGCTGAAGGGCACACGGGATCATTTCCTTAACGGGAGGCATGCCTTCGCGAGTGAACAGGGCTTCAGTGCCGTTCGTAACCGTCTCCTGGGTCATTTGACCACCAATCCTCGAAGTAGTTGTTTTCGCATCTAACGCTCTATTGTGACGCAGTGCGGGGTTGAGGTTGTGCCTTCATTGCATATCGTATTAAAGATGATTCTCATTCTCAATAATAATTTTTTGTTATCAGACTATTCTTGAGCTGAGACAATGCATTTCCGCAGGTCAAGAAAGTGTCTGGTCAAAATAACATCTAACTTTTCTTTTGGTCGACCGTTTACCGCCGAATTCCTACCGCTCGTCTGTATTACGCAATGTACCTGCGAATATACGAGTCAATAGACACCGTGTTACCATGAGAAAAAATTGTTATGAACATTTCCGATTTCACCCAAAGGAGTTGCCCGTGAACGAGACCGTACGTCGCTTTTTGCCGATGGTCGATTTCCTGGAGCAGATACTCGGCAAAAACAGCGAGATCGTGCTGCATGATTTCTCGGATCCCGACCACGCCATCGTCGATATTCGCAACGGCATCGTGAGCGGCCGTAAGGTCGGCGGTCCTGCCACCGATCTGGCACTCAAGATCATGCACGATGCCAAGTATCGCGACCTGCCGTTTATTACGGGCTACGAGGGGCGCGGTGCCGGTGGCAAGACGCTGGAGTCGGCGACGTACTTTATCCGTGAGGGTGACGAGATCGTCGGTATGCTCTGCGTCAACACCGACCTCTCGACCGTGCGCTCCATCAACGCCATGGCGCAGCAGCTCATGGCATGCTTCGACGCGGCGCCGACGCGCACGGAGCCCGCGTCTATCGAGGTCGAAAGCCTTTCGGAGTCCACGCAGGAGCTCATCGACCGCAGCATTACCGAGTTGCTGAGCGCGCGCGGGCTGGATGTAGCGTCGCTTGGTCAGAGCGACCGCGTGGACGTTATTCGCCACCTCAACGGCAACGGGGTGTTCATGCTCAAGGGCGCCGTGGCCTGCGCCGCCACCGCGCTGGGCATCTCGGAGCCCAGCGTCTACCGCTACCTGCAAAAAGTCCGCAAGGAAGGCTAAACGTTAACCCTTGGGGACGGAGGGAAACGGATCATTTTTGTCGCATCGCTTGACAAAAGACCCTGCAGTTCACACGCACTGCAGGGTCTTTTTGCATGTCATGTTTTGTTTTCGCCAACGTCTTAGAGAGCGGCGACGACCTCGATCTCGACCAGACCGCCGGCCGGAAGAGCGGCAACCTGGAAAGCGCTGCGCGCGGGGAACGGAGCCTCGAACTTGGAAGCGTAGATCTCGTTCACGGCAGCGAAGTCGGCGATGTCGGCCAGGTAGACCGTGGTCTTGACGACATCGGCAAAGGTGGCGCCGGCAGCGGTCAGCAGAGCCTCGACGTTAGCAAGGGACTGCTTAGCCTGGGCCTCGACGCCCTCGGGCATCTTGCCGGTTGCGGGGTCGATGCCCAGCTGGCCGGACAGGAACACCATGTTGCCGGTCTGGATGCCGGGGGAATACGGGCCGATGGCTGCAGGTGCGTTATCGGAAGACACGACGGTCTTGCTCATGTTTTTCTCCTTACGATCAGATAGAGAGCATGAGCGCGGCGTTCACACCGGGAGGCACAATTCGGTCTGAACACCGCGCTTGATTTGGGATAGTACCCAAGGTTTCCGCGCGATGCAAGATTATTATCACGTTGCGAGAATATTTTATCGCCCAACGGCGCCTGTCAGCCGCTGAACGGCACGACCGGACGGTGAAGCTCAAAATGATCCGTTTCCCTCCGTCCCCATCGAATCAGGCGATCCATAGGGGACGGAGGGAAACGGATCATTTTTGCTGCAAGGGCTGCTGAAGACTTTATCCTGCTTGGGCCACAGGGCTCGTCTGCCGCAACAGCACCACTATACTTTTGAATATCTGAGCATTTTGAAAGGCAGGATATGACCGCAACCGCCAGTCGAACCACCAACCGCAGACCCGAGCTCTTGGCCCCCGCCGGAGGCCCGGAGCCCTTTGCCGCCGCACTCGCTGCCGGGGCAGACGCCATCTACTGCGGCATGGGAAGCTTCAACGCCCGCCGCAAGGCCACCAACTTTACCGACGAGGCCTTTGAGCAGGCCTGCCGTGCTGCACACCTGGCCGGGTCGCGCGTCTACGTCACGGTCAACATCGTCATCAAGCAGTCCGAGATGGGCGATGCGCTGCAACTCATCCATCGCTGCTCCACGCTGGGCGCCGACGCCTTCATCATCCAGGACTGGGGTCTGTTCTTTGAGGTCAAGCGCACCATGCCCGGCATCGAGACGCACATCTCAACCCAAGCAAACATCCACGATGACCGCGGAACCCTTTGGTGCCGCGAGCAGGGCGCCGACCGCGTGACCCTCTCGCGCGAGCTTTCCATCGACGAGATTGCCGCCATTCACGATGCCGCGCCCGATGTGGACCTTGAGGTCTTTAGCCACGGCGCCATCTGCTTTTGCTACTCGGGTCTGTGCCTGCTGTCGAGCTTTGCCATGGCGGGCCGCTCGGCCAACCGCGGCATGTGCGCTCAGCCCTGTCGCCTGCCTTACGAGCTGATCGACGAGAACGGCCGCGCGTTCTCCCCCGCCGGCCGCGAGCGTGCGCTATGCCCGCGCGACACCAACACTTCGCAGCTTGTTCGCCGTCTGTATGACGCCGGTGCCGCATCGCTCAAGCTCGAGGGCCGCATGAAGGCGCCCGATTACGTGTACTCCATCGTTGATGTGTATCGTCACGAAATTGATGACATGCTGGCAGGGGTCGCCGTTGCCAAGGACGAGGAAGCCGCCCGCCAGCGCCAGCTCAAGCGCTGCTTCAACCGCGACTTTACGCACGCCTATCAGGACGGCACCTCGGGCGACGAGATGATGAGCTACGAGCGTTCCAACAACCGCGGCCAGATCGTGGGCACGGTGCTGGGCAGCCGCCCGGCCAACCGCGATGTGCGCGGCCTCAAGCCCGACGACCGCCGTCGCCGTGCCGCCATCGCCCGTATTGAGCTGTTTGAGCCCGTGGGCAAGGGCGACCTGCTGGAGCTTCGCCACGACGATGAGTTCGACCAATTCCTGACCACCATTGCCGCCGATGATGCCGCCGCGGGCGACATCATCGAATGTCGCGTACCCCGCAGCATGCCCGAGGGCTGCCGCGTCCGCGTGATTCGCAGTCAGCGTGCCATCGACGCCGCCGGCGCCGCGCTCAAGCGCGATGTGCTGCGCCGCCGAGCTGTTGATGTGTCCGTCGTGGCGCGCCTGGGCGAGCCGTTTACCGTCACACTCACCTGCTGTGACAACCCCGCGCTCGCCGCCACCGCCACAGGCTTCACCGTCGAGGCCGCCAAGACTCGCGCCGTCGAGGCGGCAGACCTGGTTGAGCATGTGGGCCGTATGGGTTCCTCGCCCTTTGAGGCTGCGAGCTTTGACGTTTCGCTCGACGCCGGCTGCGGCATGGGCTTCTCCGCCGTGCACAAGGTGCGCGCCGCCGCCTGTAAAGCATTGGAGGAGACCATTCTGGCGCCGTACGAGGAGCGCGCGAAAACGCTCGAGATTCCGTTGCTCGACAAATGTACGCGCGCCATGCCCGAGCATTACCGCGATGAGCCGCAGATCTGCGCCGCCGTCACCACGCTCGAAGCCGCCGAGGCGGCTCGCGCCGAGGGCGCCGCGCGCATCTATATGACCACCGACGCGCTCGAGGCTGTCGGACTCTCCCCTGCCGATGCATTTGAGCAGGGTATCGTGCCCGTACTCGACGAGGTCTGCCGCGCCGTCGACCACGAGCGCGTCGATCCTTGGATCAATGCCGGAGCCACCGTCGCCGTCGGCAATATCTCCGAGCTCGCCGTAGCCGCGCATGCCGGCGCCACGGCCGAGATTCGCTCTTGCCTGCCGGTGCACAACATACCCTGCATGGAGGCGCTTGCCGAGCGCGGAGCCGGCGCATTTTGGCTCTCGCCCGAGATCACGCTCGACGAGATTGCCTCGCTCGGCGCCGCCGCGCCCGCGGCTCTGGGCATCACCGTCTTTGGCCGTCCGCGCGTTATGACGAGCGAACACTGCATTCTGCAGGTTGCCAACAGCTGCATCCACGATTGTGTCAACTGCCGTCTGCGCGCCCGCAAGCTCTCGCTCAAGAATATCGACGGAAAGGTCATGCCCGTCCGCACCGACATCCACGGCCGCTCTCGCCTGTACGATGCCTACCCCATCGACCTCACGCCGCAGGTTCCTCAGCTGCTCGATGCCGGTGTGCGTCGTCTCATGGTTGACGGAACGTTGCTCGAGACGGATGAGGTGAGCCGTGCCGTCGCCCGCGTCCGTCGTGCCGTCGAAGCGGCGCAGGCGGGCCGTAAGCCCGCCGCCCGTCTGCGCGGGGCGACCTCGGGCTGCATGTTTGTGGGAATCAGCTAACCGAAAGGCTTACACGTGAACGAAGAACCTCAAGTCCTCTACTGCGACGCCTGGCTCATGGCCATCGACAAGCCCGCCGGCATGATCGTCCACGGCGACGGCACCGGCGAGCGCACGCTCACCGACTACGCCAGCGACCTGCTGCTGGCGATGGGCGACGGCTTTGCCGCGACCGACATGCAGCCGCTCAACCGCCTGGACCGCGACACCACCGGCGTGGTGTTGTTCTCGCTCGACAAGCAGACGCAGCCCGCCTTTGACCAGATGGTGATCGACCACGCTTTCGAAAAGCACTATCTGGCGCTCGCCGAAGGCAAAATCGACTGGAACGAAAAGCTCATCGACAAGCCCATCGCCCGCGACCGTCACGACAGCCGCAAGATGCGCGTCGGCGCCAGCGGCAAGCCGTCTCAGACGCGCGTGAAGGTGCTCAAGCGTCTTAAGAGCCGTCGTGGCCTGCCCACGCGCTCGTATATCGATGTCGAGCTGCTCACCGGCCGCAAGCACCAAATCCGTGTGCATCTGGCAAGCGAGCGCCATCCCCTGGTTGGCGACGACCTGTACGGAACGCCGCGCCCCTGCGGCCTGATGCTCCATGCCCACAGCGTGTCCTTTACGCATCCCGTAACCGGTGAGCACATCCACATCGAAGCCCCCTGCCCCTGGGAGCCCTAAAACCTGCCAAAAAGGGCAGGCACTTTTGTGGTGGCTTTGCCGCAATGGCTCAGCCGCGGTCCCAAAACGTCTCGATCTGTAACAGTTAGAACCCATTTTCCGGTCTATCCGTTACAGATCGAGACATTCGAATCCCCCTCAAGGGAAAATCTCAATCTGTAACAATAACTCGTCAAAATCGGTCCCAGATGTTACAGATCGAGACAAAGGGGCGGCGCGGTTCGAAAGTATCTCAATCTGTAACATCTAACCCACTTTTAACGGTCTAGTTGTTACAGACTTAGACAAAACCGGCAGACAACGAAAGCGGCAACGCCCGTAATGGACGTTGCCGCCTTTCTATTGAGAAAACTACTCGGTTTTCGTTACTTACCACCACAATGGGGACAGGCACCTTTGTGGTGGTTTTGGCCTTGTCCCGTCGCTAGACCGTGATGACGTTGTCCATCGACTGGTACTTGGCTGGCACCTCGCCCGCGGTAATAATCGTTGCGTCGCGGAAGTCCGCGAACTTAACGGGCGCCACCATGCCAAATTTACTGGCATCCGAGATTACGAAGCGTTTGGCGGTATGGCGCATCGAGATACGCTTGACCTGCGCTTCCTCGATATCCGGTGTGGTGAGACCTTGCTCGGCGGCGATGCCATTGGAACCCCAAAAGCCGCAGTTGAAGTTATAGCGGTCCAGAGTTGCCAAGGCATCGGGACCGACGAGCGCCTCGGTCTCGGGCTTGAGCTCGCCGCCAAGCACAACGGTGCGCATGCCGCGCAGAGCGAGGTGCTGAGCATGGAGCACAGAATCGGTCACATAGGTGACACCCTCAAGGCGCGGAAGATGCTCGATGAGCTTGAGGGTCGTTGAGCCCGAATCGATGTACACAAAGCTCTCGGGCTCCACCAGTGCCGCCGCGCGGGCGCAGATACGCTCCTTGTCGTCGTTATGAAGATCGCTGCGCTCGCTGATTGTCAGGTCGCGCGTCACGTGCGCACGCTCCAGACTCGTCGCGCCACCGTGCACCTTGGCGATGCGGTGCGCTCGGTCGAGCGTCTGTAGGTCGCGTCGAATGGTAGAGGCCGTCACGCCCAGGGCATCGGCAAGCTCGGGCACCGTTACCGAGCCAGCCTGCTGCACCATCGACACGATCGTATTGAGCCTATCTTCCGCAAGCATCGCTTACTCCTCCTCGGGGTAGACGACTCCCCAATCGGCGCGGAGCTTGGTCATGAGCTCCATCACATCAGAGGCATAATCCAGAAGCTCACGCTTGGAATCGTCGCCGGCGACGGCCTGCTCGAGGTCAGCCATCTCGTAGCACAGGGCATAAGCTTCGGTGCCCGCGGCGACCTCCTCGCGATGACCGTCCGCGGTCCACACGATCGTCGCGTGATCGGCGCGCGGATACTCGTTGACCTCGACATAGCAATTGTCAAAGCTGATAACCGAGCGCTTTGGCTGCTTGGAGTGGAGCGTAAGGCTCACGACGCCCAGCTGCTGTTCGGCATTGCGGCAGACGATGCCGCCTGCAACGTCCACGCCGGTCTCGCAGGTGTTACCCAGAGACACGACCTCGACGGGCTGGCTCGCCATAAACAGGCGCATAACGGACAGGGCGTATACGCCAATATCGAGCATGGCACCGCCGGCGAGGTTGCGATTGTAGAAACGGTTGGTCAGGTCGCCGTACTCCTTGTAGCTACCAAAGTTGAGCTGAGCGAGGTTCATGCGGCCAAACTCGCCGGCATCCATGCGGCGGCGCAGCTCTTGATACAAGGGCATGTGGAGCACCGTGGTAGCGTCCATAAGGACCACGTTGTGTTCGGCGGCAATGGCGCGGGCCTCATCGAGCTCGGCGGAGTTGAGCGTGATGGCCTTCTCGCAGAGAACGTGCTTGCCGGCCGCCAGGGCGGCGCGCAGATAGGTGATATGGGTGTTGTGCGGGGTGGTGATGTAGACGGCGTCGATGTCAGGATCGGCGTAGAGATCCTCAACTGTGTCATAGACCTTCTCGACGCCGTACTGGTCGGCAAAAGTCTGAGCCTTGGTGAGCGTGCGGTTGGCAACGCCCGTAAGCTTGCGGCCGGCCAGGGCAAGGGACTGAGCCATCTGGTTGGCAATAACGCCGCAACCGATCACAGCCCAACGGAGCTCGGGAGCCGTAAAGATGTCGTTAGGGAACGGCTTGTCCTGGACCGAAGCAAATGCAGCTTTGGCGGCTGCCGCGGCGTCGAGTGGAGCCTGCTTGGAATCTGCCATTATGTGTCTCCTGTGTCATAGAACGTCTTGCATTTCTGACAGCTCTATATTCGCACAAACACGCGCGTCTGTGCGCGTTTTTGCGTATCTCACCGCTAAACGGTCATTATTGCCCCGTAAACGGCGCATATATACGCATAGGTGCGTAATTAAACGCAATCTAACGCGTATAAACGCGCACACAAGCAATTTATACAGCACGACCCGCTCATTTATGCTTACCCAGTTAGGGTACTCATTTAAGTCTGTCCCCAATGAGTAGGGATAGAAAAAGGCCCGGATGCCGTGGGGCATCCGGGCCTTTGCTGGCAACTTGTTGTTGCGGGCAGCTTAGAACTTGTGGCCGCACTTCTTGCAGACGCGCAGCTTGTTCTTGCCGTCCTTCTCGTGACCGACGCGGGTAACCTTACCGCACTCGGGGCAAACGAGATTGACGTTGGAGGCGTCGATGGGAGCCTCCTGCGAAACGATGCCGCCCTGCTGGTTGGCAGCGTTGGGCTTGACGGCCTTCTTGACGACCGAAACGCCCTCGACAACGACCTTGTTCTCGGCGGGGAGAGCACGCAGGACAACGCCCTGCTTGCCGCGATCCTTACCAGAGAGAACCTGGACCTTATCGCCCTTCTTGATATACATATATCTCCCCTAACTACAGGGTCTCGGGAGCGAGCGAGACGATCTTCATGTACTTCTTGTCACGAAGCTCGCGAGCGACGGGCCCGAAGATACGGGTGCCGACGGGCGAACCATCGTTGTTGATGACAACGCAGGCGTTCTCATCAAAGCGAATGTAGGAGCCATCCTTGCGGCGGATCTCCTTAACGGTGCGAACGACGACGCAACGGACAACGTCCTTCTTCTTGACGTTGGCGCCAGGGGTAGCCTCCTGGACAGCACCGATGAACACATCGCCGATGCCTGCATAACGACGCTTGGAACCGCCAAGCACCTTGATGCAGCGAATCTTGCGAGCGCCGGAGTTGTCGGCGACGTTCAGCATGGTTTGCATCTGAATCATGGTAGATGTTCCTCCGAACTAAGAACCGAAGAGAGGTGCGCAGCCTTTAGACGGCCTGTGGTATGCAAGCCAGGCATACGCACATCTTCGGAAACGTACAAGTCGTAAGAGCGACTGTTTATTTAGCGCGCTCGACGACCTCGATGAGGCGCCAACGCTTCATCTTGGACATAGGACGGGTCTCCATAACGCGGACGGTGTCGCCCACGCCAGCCGTGCACTCCTCGTCGTGAGCGTGCAGCTTCTTGGAGCTGGTCATCATCTTGCCGTACTTGGGGTGACGCTTGCGCTCGGTGATGGTGACGACAATGGTCTTGGCACCGGAGACGGAGGTAACGACACCCGTACGGACCTTACGCGAGTTACGCGAATCAGTCATGTTCTCTCCTTAGGTCCTACTCGGCGACAGCGGACTTCTCCGCTGCGATCTCGCGGGCGCGCTGCTCCGTGAGGACGCGAGCGATGTCCTTCTTCACGGTGTTGACGCGAGCGGTGTTGTCCAGCTGGCTGGTGGCCATCTGGAAACGAAGGTTAAAGAGCTCGGCGCGCATTTCCTTCAGCTTCTCAACGAGCTGAGCGTCCGAGAGCTCACGAATCTCTGCGGGCTTCATTAGTTCTCCTCCTTGGCGGCGGCGGCGTCCTCAGCAGCCCACTTGGCCTCGAGAGCGGCCTCCTCAGCCATCTCCTTCTCGATGCGCTGCTCAGCGTTCTTAGCAGCAACAATCTTGGTCTTGATGGGAAGCTTGTGCTGTGCAAGACGCAGAGCCTCGCGAGCGACCTCCTCGGGCACGCCCTTGACCTCGAACATGATGCGGCCGGGCTTGACGACGGCCACCCACTCCTCGGGGTTACCCTTACCAGAACCCATGCGAGTCTCGGCAGGCTTCTTGGTGATGGGCTTATCGGGGAAGATCGTGATGTAGACACGACCGCCACGCTTCATGTAGCGGGTCATGGCAATACGAGCGGCCTCGATCTGACGGTTGGTGATCCAATGGGCCTCGAGAGCCTGGATACCAAACTCGCCGAAATGCAGCTCGGTATTACCCTTGGCCTGGCCCTTCATGGAGCCACGCTGCACCTTGCGGTGAAGAATACGCTTAGGGGCAAGCACTACTGACCCCTCCTCTCGGAGTTACGACGACGAGGACGGGAAGAGCCCTCGAGTGCAGGGTTGGGAACAGGCTGGCCCGGGAGCTTCTCGCCCAGGTAGATCCAGACCTTCACGCCGCAAGCGCCCATGGTGGTGCTGGCGACAGCCGTGCCGTAGTCGATCTTGGCACGGAGGGTGTGCAGAGGCACGCGACCCTCGCGGTACCACTCACGACGGCCCATCTCGGCGCCGCCGAGACGACCGGAGCACTGGATACGGATGCCCTTAGCGCCGGCCTTGCGGGCGGACTGGACAGCCTTGCGCATAGCGCGACGGAAGGCAACGCGGCCCTCGAGCTGCTCGGCGATAGACTGAGCAACGAGGTTGGCGTCGAGCTCGGGGCGCTTGATCTCGACAACGTCGACGGAGAGCTGGCCCTTGGAGACGCCAGCGACCTTCTCGAGCTCGGTGCGGAGGGTATCGATCTCGGCACCCTTCTTACCGATGACAACGCCGGGGCGAGCGGTGAGGATGATGACCTTCACCTTGTCGCCAGCGCGCTCGATCTCGACGCGGGAGACAGCTGCGCGGGAAAGACGCTTCTCGAGGTACTTGCGGATCTCGAGATCGTTACCGAGGGTCTTAGCGTAATCCTTCTCTGCGAACCAGCGGGAGCGCCAGTTCTCGGTGATGCCAAGACGGAAGCCGGTGGGGTAGACTTTCTGACCCATACAGCTTTACGCCTCCTTTCGAGGAGCAACGACGACGGTGATGTGGGAAGTACGCTTCAGAATGCGAGAAGCGGAACCCTTGGCGCGGGGACGGATGCGCTTAAGCGTCGGACCCTCGTCAACATAGGCAGCGGCGACAACCAGGTTGTCGGCACGCAGACCATTGTTGTTCTCGGCGTTCGCAACGGCGGAACGGAGAACCTTCTCGACATCCACGGCGACGGCGCGGTCGCAGAAGTGGAGGATGTCGAAGGCCTGAGCGACAGGCTTGCGGCGGATCAAATCGACCACCAGGCGGGCCTTGCTGGGGGAAACACGCACGTACTTAGCGACGGCGCGAACCTCGGTGGCCTCAGTTTCAATAGACTTAGTTGCCATTTACGGTTAACCCCCTATTTGGCCTTGTGGCCACGGAACGTACGAGTCGGCGCGAACTCGCCGAGCTTGTGACCAACCATGGACTCGGTAACATACACGGGCACATGCTTGCGGCCGTCGTGGACGGCGATGGTGTGACCAACCATCTCGGGGAAGATGGTGGACGCGCGGGACCAGGTCTTCACGACGTCCTTCTTGCCAGCCTCGTTCATCGCGGTGATACGCGAGAGAAGGCGAGTCTCCACGAACGGGCCCTTTTTGAGACTTCTGCTCATAAGTGCTTTCTCCTAAAACTCGGTATCCGAAATTACTTCTTACGGCGACGAATGATGTGCTGGTTCGAGACCTTCTTCTTCTTGCGCGTACGAAGGCCCTTCGTCGGCTTACCCCAGGGGGTAACAGAGGGACGACCAGAGGTGTGGTTCTTGCCCTCGCCACCGCCGTGCGGGTGGTCGACAGGGTTCATGACGGTACCGCGGACGGTCGGGCGCACGTTCATGTGACGCTTACGGCCGGCCTTGCCGATGACGATGTTGGAGTGATCGGCGTTGCCGACCTCACCGACGGTGGCGCGGCAGGTAACGAGGATGCGGCGCATCTCGGAGGAAGGCATACGGACGATAGCGTACTTGCCCTCCTTACCCATCAGCTGGCAGGAGTTACCGGCGGAACGGGCGATAGCAGCGCCCTTGCCCGGCTGGAACTCGACGGCGTGGATGAGCGTACCGACGGGGATGTCGGCGAGGGGCAGAGCGTTGCCCGGCTTGATGTCGGCGTCAGAACCGGACATGATGGTCTGACCGACCTCGAGGCCCTTGGGGGCCAGGATGTAGCGCTTCTCACCGTCAGCGTAGTGCAGCAGAGCGATGCGAGCGGAACGGTTCGGATCGTACTCGATCGTGGCAACCTTGGCGGGCACGCCGTCCTTGTTGCGCTTGAAGTCGATCACGCGGTAACGACGCTTCACGCCGCCGCCCTGGTGGCGGGTGGTGATGCGGCCGTTGTTGTTACGACCGGCCTTCTTGGGCAGGGGCTCGAGAAGAGACTTCTCGGGCTTGGTGCAGGTGATCTCGGAGAAGTCGGAGATCGTCTGCCAACGCCTACCAGCGGAGGTCGGCTTAAGGTGCTTTACAGCCATTACAATCCCTTTCAATAGGAATCCGTTAGCCATCGCAGACAGGGATTCGAGGTTCTGCCTCGGGTGCGATGACACCGGACGTATACACGGCTCCGGGCGTGTCCATTTTATACGCCCAAAACCTTGAGCTCTCGCCTCCCCTATTTGGGAGGCATGAGCTCACTCAACAGCAGCGAGTCTTAGGCCTGGTTGCCAAAGACCTCGATGGTGTCGCCCTCGGCCAGCGTGACGATGGCCTTCTTCCAAGAACGGGTCTTGCCGGCGACATAGCGCACGCGCTTGGTCTTGGGCTTGACCGTCAGGGTGTTCACGCGAACGACCTTGACGCCGAAGATCTCCTCGACAGCGTCCTTGATCTGATACTTGTTAGCATCCTTGGCGACCTCGAACGTGTACTTGTTCTGCTCCATGCCGGAGAAGGAACGCTCGGACACGATCGGACGGATGATGATCTCGTGGGCGGTCATTTAAGCAAGCACCTCCCCGAAGTGAGCGGCGATGTCGGCGGGCATCAGCACGGCGTTGTTGTTGACGAAATCGTAGGTGTTGGCCTCGTCGGCAGTGATGATGAACGTCTTGGGAATGTTGCGGAACGACAGGTAGGCGTTGACGTCCTCATCGCGAACGATGATGGTCAGACGCTTGCCCTCAAGGCCGAGAGCCTTGAGCATGGCGACGGCAGCCTTGGTGGAAGGCTTCTCGAAGCCGTAGTCGTCGACGAGCACGAGCTCGCCATCGGCCAGCTTGGCGGACAGCGCGGAGCGCATAGCCAGCTTGACCTCCTTGTTGTTCATACGCTTAGCGTAAGAACGGGGCTTGGGGGCGAAGACAACGCCACCGTGACGCCACTGGGCAGCACGGATGGAACCCTGGCGGGCACGGCCGGTGCCCTTCTGACGCCAAGGCTTCTTGCCGCCACCGGAAACCTCAGAGCGGCCCTTAGCGGACTGGGTGCCCTGACGCCAAGAGGCCATCTGGCACTTGACGATGTGGTGCATAACGTGGATGTTCGGCTCGATGCCGTACACCTCAGCGGCGAGCTCGGCCTCGGCGACCTTCTTGCCCTCGCTGTTCTTTACTTCAAACTTTGCCATTTAAGTGTTCTCCTTGGTATGACGCTGGGCTAAATGGGCTGGGCCCTTAGGCCATACGGATGGCGACGAGACCATTCTTGGCACCCGGGACAGCGCCCTTGACCAAGATGAGGTTCTGCTCGGCATCGATGCGGACAACGGAAAGGTTCTTGACGGTAACGCGCTCGTTACCCATGTGACCGGCCATCTTGACGCCCTTGAGGACGCGCGCAGGATAGGCGCACTGACCGATAGAACCGGGGTGACGCTGGAAGTGAGAACCATGCGTCATAGGACCGCGGCGCTGACCCCAGCGCTTGATGCGACCCTGGAAGCCCTTACCCTTGGAGGTACCGATGACGTCGACCTTCTCGACATCAGCGAAATCAGCGACGGTGACAACCTCGCCGACCTTGTGCTCCTCGCCGTTCTCGACGCGGACCTCACGAAGGAAACGGACAGGCTCGACGCCAGCCTTAGCGAAGTGACCAGCCATGGGCTTGTTCACGTTCTTGGCCTTGATGTCGCCGAAACCGATCTGGACGGCGTCATAGCCGTCGGTTGCCTGAGTTTTAACCT
Organism: uncultured Collinsella sp.; assembly: GCA_959026535.1. Lineage (GTDB taxonomy): Bacteria > Actinomycetota > Coriobacteriia > Coriobacteriales > Coriobacteriaceae > Collinsella. The sequence goes on from CAUFMB010000008.1 coordinate 28,506, forward strand.
GCGAGACAGCGCAGGGGCCAGCCTGGATGACCGTGACGGGAACGACGTTGTCGTCCTCGTCCCAAACCTGGGTCATGCCAATCTTGCGGCCGAGAATCATGCTGATCAAGATATGATCCCAACTCTCGCGTGGTCTTGGGACAATGCGTACACCACCGAGCGTACGCCCCTAGAGGACCACTACTTACACGACGTGCTCCCCAGCCTTGTATTGCGTCCGGACTACCTGACAACCCTATTAAGCAGGCATTTTGTCCAGCCAGAATACTCCCCTGGTTTCACACAGCTGTTTAGTATACACGGCTGCGGGCGTATCCATCGAGATTCATATTTCACTCACATTGTTTACGCAGGTAAAGTGCGTGGCACGTCTCCCGAGCACGGCGGAGGGCCGGAGAAATATATTAAGGTCCCTGCTCTACAGTCCTGCGCAAGACGAAGGCCACATTAAGTGGCCTTCTTTACGTGCGGAACTCGCGATGACCTTAATATATTTCTCCGGCCCTCCGCCGTGCTCGGGAGACGACACGTTGATGTCTGCTTAACTCTGCTCGCTCAGCTAATTACTTTGTTGGGGATCCACAATTTGCTGGAGGGTGAACTTGCATTGATGAGACTCGCCTTCTGCTTGTGGCTTTGCCTCTTCGAAATCGAAGATCATGATGGCGCAGTTGGGGAGTTTTGCTGGGAGTTCGAAGCCCTCTGGGGCTGCAGCTTTGATGAATTGGCGGCTGGCACTGCCGTGGCTTACTGCTAAGAGGGTTTCGATACCATCGGCGCCCATGAGATTGGTGAGGGTGTCTACCATGCGTTCTTGCAGCGCGCGGCTTCCTTCTCCTCCAAAGGGGACCAGGTCCTCGCCCGGATCCCAGACGTCGGTGGGTAGCGCGTCGTGGGGGCCTTCTTCGAAGGAGCCGTAGCAGCGCTCAATAATGCCTTCGCAGGACTCGACAGCAGCGTCCGGACCGAGGAACTCGCATGCGACGAGCTGAGCTGTGTCCATGGCTCGGCCTAAGGGTGATGAGGCCACTTTGTCGGGAACGACGTTGTGGGCTTTGAGCCATGCGGCTGCCATCCCGGCTTGCTGACGGCCCAAATCGGTGAGCGGTGAATCGCAGCGACCCTGGACGAGCTTTTTAACGTTGAATTCTGTCTGGCCGTGGCGGAGTAGATATAGACGCTTCATGCTCTCCCCTTCTGTATAACTTGCTTTGCCGGCGCAGCCCTACTCGTGGGTATGGCCTACGTAGTCTTCATCGATCGTGATCTTGGCAATCGACTTGGGGTATTCCGACTCGACCCGTTGTGCCAGCGCGTGCTTTAAGTCTTCGGCACTCATCTGCAGATCCGAGGGTCGCACGCAGTCAAAGATCACGTTGGTGTGCGTGGGACCCGGCACACAGCGCAGATCGTGAATCGAAAGGCGGCTATCGATCTGTTGGGCCATGGCGTTAATGCGTAAACGCATGCTCGCCACCTTTGGATCGTCGGTCACGATGGGGTCGTAATGGAGCGTGACAATCATGCCGTCTTCGTTCCTAAACGCCTGCTCGATGTTATCGAGCGTGTCGTGACTTTCCAGCGGGCTGGCCTCGGCTGCCATCTCGGCGTGAGCGCTTGCGAACTTCCTGCCCGGGCCGTAGTCATGAACCATCAGATCGTGAACGCCCAAAACGCCGGGATAGCTCATGATCTTGTCTCGAATGTGCTTGACCAGCTTAGGATCGGGCGTCTGCCCCAAAAGTGGGCTCACCGTATCCTGGATGAGTTCAAAGCCGCTCCAGCCAATATAGGCGCCAACAGCAAGGCCGACCCATGCGTCAAGATTGATGTGCGTCACCTGCGAAACAATTGTGCACGCCAGCACGGCGCCCGTGGCAAGGACATCGTTCTTGGAATCCTGCGCAGTCGCATGCAGCGTCTCGGACTCAATGCGATCGCCGAGCTTTTGGTTGAGGGCCGCCATCCAGAGCTTTACGACCATCGAAAGCACTAGAACTGCCACCAGGGCAAGCGAGAACTCGACAGGTTCGGGGTGGATGACGCGCTCGACCGAGGACTTCACCAGCTCAACGCCAATCAGCAGCACGAGTGCCGCCACGACCAGACCCGAGAGATACTCGTAGCGACCGTGGCCGTAAGGATGCTCGGGGTCGGCCGGCTTGCTCGCCAGCTTAAAGCCCAGCACGCTCACGATATTCGAGCTGGCATCGGACAGGTTGTTCATGGCATCCGCCACGATCGAAACCGATCCCGACAGCACGCCAATTGCGCCCTTCGCAGCGCATAGTGCCACATTGGCGACAATACACACCACACCCGTCAACGTGCCCACGCGCGCACGGTCGCCCTGCGCACGACGAACAATCCACTCGACCATCTACATCCGCCCCCACGGTACTACCTATATATCTATTGCTCAAACGGATTGTAGTGTAGCCACTTTGTCCCCCAGATACAAAAAGGCCGCAACCCACACGGGCCACGACCTTGGAATGTGACATACGGGACTGTCCCCTTGTCGATCGATTTATGCGCTTGCCTCAGCCACGCTCTTCGAGGTTTCGGGTGAATCGGCTCCGTCCCCCGTCGTCTGCCCCTTCGTCGGTACCACGCCAAAGCAGTAGCTCAGCGCCGCAGACACCGCAAATGCCACACCGCCGGCAGCGCAGCACCACAGCAGGTTCGAGATGCCGCCCGTGGCAAAGCCAATGACCATGAGGACATTCGTCATGCCGATGGTATAGGCCGTAACGTGGCCCACGGCCGCAACAAGGCCTCCGACGGCGCCGCCAATGGCCATGCATGTGAGGCACCTGCCATATTTAAAGCCGCAACCGTACAGCGCCGGCTCGCTTACGCCGCCAAGAACACCCGAGATTGAATAGCCCAGCATGAGCGCCTTCTCGTCCTTATCCGCAACGCGGAGCGACGCGCCAAAGGGCATGCCCCAAACGGCGAACGTTGCCATCGTCGCGGCGATCAGGATGCACGAATCCGTTCCCACACTCATAAACTGCGCATAGGCGAGCGATAGGACGACGTTGCTGACGCCGGCGATCTTTAGGAACTCCCAACCCGCGGCAAGCCCCATGAGCGTGAGCAGCGACACGATGCCACCGGAATTGCCAAGCATAAACATAAGCTGGCCCAACAGCATGCCCAGATAGCTGCCCGCCGGCGCCGTGATACACAGCGAAACCGGAACCATGACAAGCATGGTCGCAAACGGAACAAACGAAAACGCTACGGCCTTGGGGATAACACGCTGAAAGAAACACTCCACTCGCCATAGCACGGGCACCGAGATGAGAACCGGAATAACAGTCGTCGTGTAATCGTTGACCGGCGCGGGAAGCAGACCATACACGGAAGTCATCGATGCCCCCGTCGTCGATGCGGCATCGACGAGCTTAAGCAGGTCGGGCGCAATCAATACGCCGCCCAGCATCATGCCCAGCTGCTCCGAGCAACCGAGCTGGCGGGCGGCCGCCCAACCAAGATAAATGGGCAAAAAGTAGTAGCCGGCGTTATAGAGCCAACTGTAGAACAGGCGATAGATTTCGGAATCGGCAGACCACAGGCCCAGCATGCCTTCGCCCATAATGACGGCGACGGTGCGGAACAACGCCGCGCAGACAATAAAGGGCAGCGCCGACATCATGCTTTTGGACAGATAGTCCACCACGGCCATAGCGTTTGATGAAACCGTCGTTGTAAACGAGGTGTTAGAACCTTGTGACATGGAACGCCTTTCCCAATGTGACATGCGGGCTGTCCCTTTGTCACATCGTGCGGTACCGACCGATTGCGCGGTACTTTTCGTAGCGGAGGTTTGTGAGGGTCGCGTCGTCGAGCTGCCCAAGCGTATCGAAGGCATCGAATGCCGAGGACATGACGGCACCGGCGATCTCCTCATGCGACAGGCCCCTATCGTCGACGATGCCGTCGATGATGCCGAGCGCCAACAGATCGGGGGCCGTGAGCTTCAGCGCCTCGGCGGCCTCATTCGCGCGCTCGGTATCCTTCCACAGGATCGACGCACAGGCTTCGGGGCTCACGACCGAATAGGCCGAGCTCGAGAGCATCAGGATGCGGTCGGCCACGGACAGCGCCAGCGCGCCACCAGAGCCGCCCTCGCCTGTCACCACCGAGACAATCGGCGTCTTAAGGCCGCTCATCTCCATGAGATTCTGGGCAATCGCCTCGCCCTGGCCGCGCTCCTCGGCACCGATGCCGCAAAACGCGCCCGAGGTATCGACCAGGCATAGGACCAGTCGACCAAACTTTTCGGCCTGGCGCATCAGGCGACGTGCTTTGCGGTAGCCCTCGGGATGCGCCATGCCAAAGTTGCGGCGCATACGCTCTTTGGTCGTGGTGCCGCGCTCGATGGCGATGACCGTTACGGGGCGTCCGTCTTTCCAGCCAATGCCAGCCACCACAGCGGCGTCGTCGCCAAAGTAGCGGTCGCCGTGCAGCTCCACAAATCCATCCAGGCCCAGCGAGATCATCTCGCCCGCCGTGGCGCGATCTGCCGAGCGGGTCTGCTTGACAATCTCGAGCGCGGTTTTTGGTGCCGCCGAGCGCTTAAACAAGTGTCCCAACTTTTTGCCGCGGCGACCCGTATGCACGATCTCATGCGGTGCCCCCAGGCCGGGCGCGTGCCCTTCGTGCAGCGCCAGCAGCTCGCCTACCGTGAGCGCAATCTCGCCACGCGGAACAACGGCATCGCAAAAACCGTGCTCCAGCAAAAACTCGGAGCGCTGGAATCCCTTGGGTAGGCGCTTGTGCATGTTCTGCTCGATCACGCGCGGGCCGGCAAATGCCGTCAGGGCATCGGGCTCGGCCAGGATAATGTCGCCCTCCATGGCAAAGCTCGCGGTTACGCCTCCGGTCGTGGGGTCGGTGAGCACCGTGATATACAGGCCGCCCGCCTCGCTGTGGCGCCTAACCGCCGCAGAAATCTTGGCCATCTGCATAAGCGATGTCACGCCCTCTTGCATGCGCGCACCGCCCGAAACGGTAAAGCCGACAACTGGCAATCCCAGCTCGGTCGCACGCTCAAATGCGCGACAGATCTTCTCGCCCACCACGGAGCCCATCGAGCCCATCATAAAGTTGGCGTCCATAAAGAAGAGCGCCGTATCGCAACCGCAGATTTTGCCCCTGCCGCACACAACGGCATCGCGCTCGCCCGAACGCTCGCTCACGCTCGTGAGCTTGTCGGCATAGCCGGGAAACGAAAGGAAATCCTCCGACGCCAGATTGGCATCCCATTCCTCAAACGTGCCCTCGTCGACCGTCATGCGCATGCGCGCGCGACCGCTCACGCGAAAGTGTTTGCCGCAACGAGGGCAGACCTCGAGGTTGTCGTGCAGGCGTGCCTCATCGATCACGCGGCGGCACTCCGGGCACTTGATAAACACGTGGCGCGCGGGAAACTCGGCGCACGACTCGGTTATCGGCCCCTCAAGGACATTGACCGTCTTCGCTTTTCTATTCATCAGCATAGAGATGCCCCATCAGATCGGTGTGATACATGCCCGACAAGAACTCGTCGTTTGCCAGCACGTCGAGCTGAAGCTCGCTGTTTTCGCTCACGCCCTCAATCACGAGCTCGCCCAGGGCCGAGCGCATCTTGCGAATGGCGCCGTCACGCGTGGGCGCGCACACGATGAGCTTGCCGAGCATGGAGTCGTAGTACGGCGGAACGGCGGCCCCGGTAAACATGGCGGAATCCCAGCGCACGCGCGGACCACCCGGCACGCGCAACGCGGTGACCGTTCCGCATGACGGCAGAAAGTCCGGCGTTTCGGCATTGATGCGGCACTCCATGGCGTGGTTGTGGACCGGCATGTCCTCCTGCTCAAAGGGCAGAGGCTGGCCGGCTGCCACGCGCAGTTGCCACTTGACCAAGTCGGTATCGGTCACAAACTCTGTAACCGGATGCTCCACCTGCAAGCGCGTGTTCATTTCCATAAAGTAGAAATTGCCGTCGTCCGAATACAGGAACTCGATGGTACCGGCTCCTTCGTAGCCGACGGCACGAGCCAGGTCACGCGCCGCCTTGTGCATGCGAGCACGAATGTCGTCGTGTCCGTCGAGGCACGGCGCGGGGCTCTCCTCGATCAGCTTTTGGTTGCGACGCTGCACCGAGCACTCGCGCTCGCCGAGCGAAAACACATGGCCCTGCTTATCGGCCATAATCTGCACCTCAACGTGGTGCGCCGGCGCGACAAACTTCTCCATGTAGCACTCGCCGTCGCCAAAAACGGCCTCGCCCTCGGCACGCGCCTCGATGAACGCCTTTGCCGCATCTTCCACGCGCTCGACTTTGCGAATGCCGCGACCGCCACCGCCTGCACGCGCCTTAATGAGCACGGGACAGCCAATGCGCTCGGCCTCGGCCGTTGCCTCCTCGGGGCTTTTGAGCAAATCGCAGCCCGGCACGATGGGCACGCCCGCCGCGGCAGCCGTTCGACGCGCGGCGTCCTTGTCGCCCATGCTGTCGATCACCTCGGCCGAAGGACCGACAAACGCCAGGCCATACTTGTCGCAGTCGCGCACGAAGCTCGCCTTCTCGGAAAAGAAGCCATAGCCGGGATGAATTGCCTTAGCTCCCGACTTTACGGCACAGGTGAGCACGGCATCGTCGTTGAGGTAGCTCTCTGCAAGACGCGGGCCGCCGATGCAATACGCCTCGTCGGCAAGTTGCACGTGCAACGCGTCCGCATCGGCCGTGGAGTAGACGGCGACGGTCTTGATGCCCATATCGCGGCACGCGCGGATAACACGGACCGCGACTTCGCCGCGGTTGGCGATGAGCACTTTGTCGAACATGAAGCCTTCCTTATCTTTCGTGCATGAGTGCAAAAGACATATCGGCACGGCAGCAAACCTCACCGTTGACGCTCGCAATACCCGTCGCAAAGCGGAACGGCCCGCGCGCACGCGTGATGGAGCACACCAGATCCACCGTATCGCCCGGGCGCACCGGACGCTTAAAGCGCACCTTGTCCAGACTCGTGTAGAACGGCGTCGCGCCGCGCGCCTCCTCATCGCCCATCAGCAGCACGCAGCAGTTCTGGGCGAGCATCTCGCACTGAATCACACCGGGGACGACCGGGTTTCCCGGAAAATGTCCCTGCAAAAAGTACTCGTCGCCCGTAATCGTGATCTTGCCGTGGGCCTCGTCGCCCACCAGCTCGGCTTCGTCGAGCAAAAGCATCGGCTCGCGATGCGGCAACAGCTTCTTGAGCTCTTCTTTGTTCATGGATATCACCTACCCGATCCTCATGAGGCAGCTGCCGAACTCCACGAGGTCGCCGTCGGCCACGCAGATCTCGAGCACCTCGCCGTCTGCCTCGGCCGTCACCTCGTTGAGAACCTTCATGGCCTCGATGATGCAGAGGGTCTCGCCGGCCTTGACCTTGGAGCCCACGTGTACAAACGGCTCGTCGCCCGGCGCCGGGGCGGCATAGAAAACGCCGACCATGGGAGCGGTCACCTCGGTGCCCTTGGGCTCCGGTGCGGCGGCAGGCGCCTGCGCGGCGGGCTCCGGTGCGGCAGGCGCGACTGCGGGAGCCGCAACCGGAGCGGCCATGGCGCTCGGCATAGGCATGGGCACGGCAACCGGCTGCGCGACGCTCGCGCGCTCGAGTTCGACCGCGGTGCCATCGGGCTCCTCAACGCGTACGCGCGTGAGGCCGCGGTCCTCCATAACATCGGCTATCTCGGCAAGTCTTTTGGAATCCATGCTCTAGCTCCTCGTATATCTACGCAGTGCGATGGCGGCGTTGTGTCCGCCAAAGCCCAGATTGGTCGAAAGCGCCCAGGTAAGATCGGCGCGAACCGCGCGATTGGGCGTGTAGTCAAGATCGCAGGCGGGATCGGGTGTGTGGTAGTTAATGGTCGGCGGCACCACGCCCTGCTCGAGCGCCATGGCGCAGGCCATGACCTCGATGGCGCCCGTGGCACCGATCATGTGGCCGGTCATCGACTTGGTCGACGAGACATGTGCGGCGCGCGCCGCGTCCTCGCCGAGCGCTCGCTTGATGCCCGCCGTCTCGGACGAATCGTTGAGCTTGGTCGAGGTACCGTGAGCGTTGATGTAGAGGCCCTCGGAAGGCTTGACGTCGCCTTCGGCCACCGCCAGCGATATCGCACGGGCGATACCTGCTGCGTCCGGGTCGGGACTCGTGATGTGGTAGGCGTCATCGGTGTTGCCGTAGCCTACGACCTCGGCGTAAATGTGCGCACCGCGGGCCTGTGCATGTTCCATGCTCTCGAGTACCAGCACGCAGGCGCCCTCGCCCATCACAAAGCCGTCACGGTCTGCATCGAACGGACGGCAGGCCGTCGACGGGTCGGGGTTGGTGGTAAGTGCACGGCAGGACGTAAAGCCCGCAACGGCATCGGGGATAATGGCCGCCTCGGCGCCGCCCGCGAGGATCGCGTCGGCATAGCCATGCTTGATGGCGCGGAACGCCTCGCCCACCGCATGGGCCGAGGTTGCGCACGCGGTCACCACGGGCAGGGTCGGGCCCTTTGCCTTGTGGCGGATTGCAATATTGCCCGATGCCATGTTGGGGATCATCATCGCAATCATATAGGGCGATGCGCGGCGGGGCCCACGGTCGGCAATCGTGTGGACGTTGTCGACGAGTGTCTGCATGCCGCCCACGCCCGAACCCACGTAGACGCCCAGGCGCTCGCGATCGATGGCGCCCTCGACATCAAAGCCCGCATCGTGCATGGCCTCGTCCGACGCTGCCAGGGCAAACTGAACGCAGGGGTCCAGGTGCTTGGCGTCACGCTTGCCAAAGTACTCGTTGCCGTCAAAACCCTTGACCTCGGCCGCCACCTTAACGGCAAACGCATCGGTATCGAAGTGCGTGATCGGGCCGATGCCGCACGTGCCGGCGCACATGGCCGCCCAGGTAGCAAGCGCCGTGTTACCGAGCGGCGATACGGCACCGATACCGGTGATTGCAACTCTCTGTTCCATCATGGTCTCCTCATTCAAGCCGTTGTTCGGCCCTGGTTTCTACATCGCCATTCCGCCGTCGACGCGTATGACTTCGCCCGTAATGTAAGCGGCGGCATCACTCGCCAAAAAGCGCACCACGCCGGCCACTTCCTCGGGTCGCGCCATGCGCCTCAGGGGAATCTGCTCCTCGCACGCCGCGCGCACCTTCTCCGAGAGCTTTGCCGTCATATCGGTCTCGACAAACCCGGGGGCAACCGCGTTCACTCGTACGCCGCGTGGCGCAAGTTCGCGCGCCACCGCCTTGGTCAGACCGATGACGCCCGCCTTGGAGGCGGCGTAGTTGGCCTGCCCGGCATTGCCCATCAGGCCCACAACCGAGCTCATGTTGATGACGCAGCCGCCGCGCTGACGCATAAAGGTCTTGGTGAGCGCGCGTGTCGTGTTAAACGTTCCTTTAAGATTGACATCGAGCACGCGATCGAAGGCGTCATCGCCCATGCGCATGAGTAGGCCATCGCGGGTGATGCCAGCGTTGTTGACGAGCGCCCAAATGGAGCCAAAGTCGTTGAGGACCGCTTCCACGCACGCGTTGACGGCAGCGGGGTCGGCCACGTCACATTGATATGCGCGCGCCGTGGCGCCAGCCGCCTCACAGGCTTCGTACGTCTCGCGCGCCGCATCTGCGCTACCGGCATAGACGACGGCGATATCAAAGCCGTCCTCCGCCAGGCCCACGGCACAAGCGCGACCGATGCCGCGCGAGCCGCCCGTGACAAGCGCCACGCGACGTGAGTCGTTGCGCTCGAGCGCGCCGTTGTTCAAGTTGCCCATGTCGTTCCTTTCGGGTTACAGCCCTGTGAACTATGCGAGCTCGTCGGCAATAGCTGCGACCTGCTCGGCCGTTTCGCACGAATACACACGAACGTCGCTCAACGTACGCTTGACCAGGCCGGACAGCGTTTTGCCGGGGCCGACCTCAATAAACGTGTCGATGCCCTGATCCTGCAGAGCATGCAGCGTGTCGACCCAGCGCACGGCATGACTCACCTGGTTGGCCAGCACCTCCGATGCCGCCTGCGGGTCGGCCGGATAAGGTGCCGCCGTCATATTTGCCATAACAGGAATGAGCAACGGGGACGGCGCGTGACCGGCATCGATATATGCAGCAAGGTCACAGGTCGCCTCGGCCATATAGGGGCTATGGAATGCACCCGACACCGCGACCTTCATGGCCCGGCCACCAGCCTCTTTTACCAGGACGTCGAGGGCCTGCAACACATCGGGCGCTCCGGCCACAACCGTCTGCTGCGGACTGTTGTAGTTGACCGGCCAGCAGTCCTCGCCGGCCTGTTTTGCCAAGCCCTCGACCTGCGCCGCATCGAGTTTGATGACGGCGCGCATTCCGCCGGGGTGACGCTCGGCCGCTGTGGCCATCAATGCCGCGCGCTCGCACACAAGCTCAAAGCCCGCTCGCGTATCGAACGCCCCCGCAAAGGTGAGTGCAGCGACCTCGCCCAGCGAGAATCCCGCACAAGCGGCAGGCACCACGCCGCGCTCGCGCAGGGCGGTAGCCGCTGCCAGGTCGTGAACGAACACGCACGGCTGCGTGTTCTCGGTCTGCGAGAGCTCCTCCTTGGAGGCGCTCCGGCACTGCTCGCTGGTCCCCGGGCGTACCTCATCGGCAATGGCGAACACCTCGGCGGCCGCCGGTGATGCCTCGATGAGATCGACGCCCATCGCGGGGTGCTGGGCGCCCTGGCCGGCAAATAGAAACGCTACGCTACCCATGCGCACGCACCCTTCAGGACGCGCTCGGCACCCTCGACCAGATCGTCGACGATTTCGCGTGCGCTCTGGCGTTCGTTGACCATGCCAGCAATCTGTCCGCACAAATACGAACCCTCTTCGTAATTACCGTCCTTGGCGGCCTTGCGAAGCGCGCCCGTGCCCATGGCCCCGAGCTCCTCGGGACTTGCGCCCGCCGCCTCGTTCTTGGCATACGCGTTGGTGAAGGGGCTCTTGAGGGCGCGAACCGGATGTCCCGTCGAGCGACCGGTCGCACGCGTCGACGTGTCGCCCGCCTTGAGCACCAGCTCTTTGTATTGCTCGGAGACGGTACACTCATCGGCAACGAGAAAACGCGTGCCCACTTGGACGCCAGCGGCGCCAAGCATAAAGGCGGCCGCCACCCCGCGGCCATCCGCGATACCGCCGGCTGCCACAACGGGGATATCGACCGCGTCGACAACCTGCGGAACGAGCGCCATCGTCGACGTCTCGCCAATATGGCCGCCTGATTCGGTGCCCTCGGCAACCACGGCAGTGGCCCCGCGACGCGCCACGAGACGCGCCAGCGCCACCGAAGCCACGACGGGAATAACCTTGATGCCTGCATCGATCCAGGCCTTCATGTACTTGGTGGGATTGCCGGCGCCGGTCACCACAACGGGTACCCGCTCATCAATCACCACTTGTGCGACCTCGTCGACAAACGGACTCATGAGCATAACGTTGACGCCAAAAGGCTTATCCGTCTTGGTGCGCAGCTCGTGAATCTGATCGCGCAGCCAGTTTGCGTCGGCATTCATGGCCGCAATAATGCCCAACCCGCCGGCCTCGGACACGGCCGAGGCAAGCGAAGCATCGGCAATCCAGGCCATGCCGCCCTGGAACACGGGCTTTTCGATGCCGAGCAGCTCGCAGAGAGGAGACTTGAGCATCACTACTTCTCCAATGCCGCCTCGACCGTATCGACGAACTCGCCGACCGTCTTGGGGTTCTCCTCGGTATCGAGCTCAATGCCAAACTCGTCCTCGACGGCGACGAGAATCTCGACGGTGCCCAGGCTGTCGAGGCCAATCTCCTCGAGCGTGGACTCGGGCTTCATCTCGACGTCGTCAAGGCCAGCGGTCTCGCGGATAACGTCGCAAACGCGCTCGAAGGCCTTCTGATCTGCCATGGTAGTTCTCCTTTGTTTGTGCCCTAGGGGCGTTTTTATTTCCTATGTGCGACTACTTCCAACGAAGCAGATAGCCACCTATATCCAGGCCGGCGCCAAATCCAACGAGGGCGATGGTGTCGTCCTCATTCAGTGCGCCGGTACGTGCCAGCCGGTCAAACGCAAAGGGAATGCAGGCGCTCGAAATGTTGCCGGTCTCGCGTAGCGTTCGAACCACGCGCTCGTCTGGCACGCCGAGACGCTTGACCGCCTGACTCAGGATTCGTTCGTTAGCCTGATGGAATACAAAATGATCGATGTCTTCGACCGAAATGCCCGCATCGCTCGCAAGCTTATGGACCGTGTCGCAGATGGCGTTGACGCCGAACTTGAACACGCGGCGACCATTCATGGACAGCACGCTCGCGCTATCTGCGGAGTCCTTAAACGGCGAGGTGCCGACCAGACCGGGAACGCGCAACGTCTCGACGTCGGGCGCTGTCGAAAGCTCAACGGCAAGAGGGTTGTCTCCCCCAGCCCCTATGACCGCAGCACCCGCGCCATCGCCAAAGAGCACGCACGTGGCACGGTCGGTCCAATCGAGCGCGCGCGTCATCTGCTCGGCGGCAACGACCAGCACGTGCTTGGCGCGACCGCGGGCGATATAACCCTCGGCGACATCGAGCGCAAATACGAAGCCGGCACAAGCCGCCGAAACGTCGAAGGCAGGACATGTGGCACCCAGGTGCTCAGCAACGGCGCACGCTTCGGCAGGAACGAGGTGATCGCCCGTCGTCGTCGAACAGACGATAAGATTCAGCTGGCTCGCGTCGATTCCGGATACCTGAAGCGCCCGCTCGCTCGCCGCTACGGCAAGGTCGTCGAGTGACTCAGTGGTGCAGACGTGGCGGCTCTTGATACCGGTGCGGGTAAAAATCCACTCATCCGAGGTATCGAGGAACTCGGACAGCTCGTCATTGGAAACACTGCGCGTAGGAAGCGCCGAGCCTGTTCCAAGAATCGTGAAACCCATCACTAACCTCCTTTGAGTTGTTGACGTGTTTACATCGACCAAGAGAGGATAGCGCATTTCAGTCATTGTTGACGTGTTAACATTAAATTGTCCAAATGCGACAAAGGCTTCACATTGTGTCTGTCTCTCGACACCATTGCGTTATTCACTTATTCATTAAGGAGGTAGCAGCCGCTATGGATGCCCAATTAACGATAGTCGACGTAACCGGATCGACCAACGATGACCTGCTCGAAGCAGGAAAACAAGGAGCGCCGCACGGCACAGGACTTGCCGCCCGGGCTCAGACAGCAGGACGCGGCCGGCGCGGCCACAAGTGGGATTCAACCGCCGGCAACCTATTGCTTTCGATTGTCCTGCGTCCATGCGTTAATCCTGCAAAGTACTCTGGTCTTGCCGCCGTCAGCGGCCTAGCGGTGCTCGAGGCGCTCGAAAAGCAGGGTCTTGCAAACGAGATTGGCCTCAAATGGCCCAACGACCTGATCGCGCGAGGACGCAAGCTCGGCGGCATTCTGGTCGAGGCGGCACGCGACAACAAAGGCATGCCCTTCGCCGTCTGCGGCATTGGCGTCAATGTGAACTACACGCCCCAAGAGGTGCCCGATGGCGGCCTGGCGGCAATTGGCCTCTCGGACCTCAACGAGAATGTTCCCGCCGTCGATGTGTTACTCAAGGAGGTCTATCACACCGTCGTAAACGCTGTGGACGCGTGGGCAGATCTGCTCAACGCCATGGAAGAAGACGCCGGACCGCTCGCGCCCGTCCACGGCGAATATATCGGTCATCTCAATTGGATTGGGGAGCACGTTATCGCCCGTTCCCCTGCCGGTGACGAGCTGGCGCGTGGCATCTTTCAAACGGTCGATGACTTTGGTCGCGCGTGCATCGAGACAGAAGACGACTTGCGATCCTTCCATTTTGAGGAGGCATCGCTGCGTCCCATGGGTAAATAGAGCGCCACAGTCACCCATTCGGCTGCATTACCCGGGTCCCCATGGCCACCATTCAAAACAAAAGAGCCCCGCTACCGTAATGGCAGCGGGGCTCTTTAAGCTAAGAGCGATATCGCTTAGAGCTTGATGTCGATGTCGACGCCAGCGGGAAGGTCGAGACGCATGAGCGAATCAACGGTGCCCGAGGTGGGGTCGAGGATGTCGATGAGGCGCTTGTGGGTGCGCATCTCGAACTGCTCACGGGAGTCCTTGTTCACGTGCGGCGAGCGGATAACCGTGTACAGGTTGCGCTCGGTGGGCAGGGGGACAGGACCGGAAACGCGAGCGCCGGTCTTCTGAGCGGTCTCGACGATGAGCTTCGCGGACTGATCGACGACCTCGTGATCATAGCCCTTGAGGCGAATGCGAATCTTCTGGGTAGCCAACTTAAACCTCCAAAGAGTGCGAGAGATGTTCTCGCGGATTACGTAACAGGGAGCTCGAACTTAGGCGTTCTTGCTCATGACCTCGTCCACGATGGACTTGGGCGCGGGCTCATAAGAGTCGAACTGCATCGTGTAGGATGCACGGCCCTGGGTCTGGGAGCGAAGGTCGGTAGCGTAACCGAACATCTCGCCCAGCGGCACCTTGGCACGGATGAGCTTGCTGTTCTTGCGATCCTCCATGCCCTCGATCTTGCCGCGGCGACCGGAGAGGTTGCCCATAACGTCGCCCATGTACTGCTCGGGGGTCTCGACCTCGACAGCCATGATCGGCTCGAGCAGCTGCGGGTCGGACTTCTTAAGGGCGTCCTTGATGGCCATGGAACCGGCGATCTTGAAGGCGGCCTCGGAGGAGTCGACCTCGTGGTAAGAACCGTCGAACAGGGTGACCTTGACGTCGAGGACCGGGAAGCCGGCGATAACACCGGTGTTCAGGGCCTCCTGGATGCCCTTGTCGATGGACGGGATGTACTCCTTGGGCACGACGCCGCCGACGATAGCGTTGACGAACTCGTAGCCGAAGCCCTCCTCCATCTTCTCGAGCTTGATGACGGCGTGGCCGTACTGACCGCGACCACCGGACTGACGGACGAACTTGCCCTCAGCCTTCTCGACGTCGTGACCAGCGGTCTCGCGGTAGGCAACCTGGGGCTTACCCACGTTAGCGTCAACCTTGAACTCGCGGAGCAGACGGTCGACGATGATCTCGAGGTGCAGCTCGCCCATGCCGGCGATGATGGTCTGGCCGGTCTCGTGGTTGGTGGACACCTGGAAGGTCGGGTCCTCCTCGGCGAGCTTGGTCAGAGCCAGGGACATCTTGTCCTGCTCGGCCTTAGTCTTGGGCTCGATGGCAACGTCGATAACGGGCTTAGCGAACTCGATCTTCTCGAGGACGATCTCCTTGCCCTCGGCGCACAGGGTGTCACCGGTGGTGGAGTTCTTGAAACCGACGCAAGCGACGATGTCGCCGGCGGCAGCGTCGTCACGGTCGATACGCTCGGCGGCGTTCATCTCGAGGATGCGGCCGAGGCGCTCGCGCTGACCGTTGGAAGCGTTGACAACGTAGGAGCCGGACTCGGCGCGGCCGGAGTAAACGCGGACGTAGGTGAGCTTACCGACGAACGGGTCGGTCATGATCTTGAAGACCAGGCCGGAGAAGGGCTCGTCGAAGGAAGGATGACGCTGGATCTCCTCGCCGGTGTCCGGATCGGTACCGGTGACGGCCTCAACGTCAAGCGGGCTGGGCAGGTAGTCGACGACAGCGTCGAGCAGCTCCTGGACGCCCTTGTTCTTGTAGGCGGAGCCCACGAAGACGAGGTTGAGCTCGTTGGCCAGAACGCCCTTGCGCAGAGCAGCCTTGAGCTCCTCGACGGTGAAGTCCTCCTCCATGAGGATCTTCTCCATGAGCTCGTCGTCGAAGCTGGCAGCAGCGTCGAGGAGCTCCTCGCGCTTGGTGGCAGCGATGTCGGCGAACTCAGCCGGGATCTCGTCCATCGGCTCGGGGTAGGTCATGCCCTTGTCGTCGGCCTTGAAGTCCCATGCGGTCATGGTGACCAGGTCGATGACGCCCCAGAAGTTGTCCTCGGCGCCCATCGGGACCTGAGCGGCCACAGCGTTGGCGTCGAGACGATCCTTCATGGTCTCGATAGCGTTGAAGAAGTCAGCGCCCACGCGGTCATACTTGTTGATGAAGGCGATGCGGGGGACGTTGAAGGTAGAAGCCTGACGCCAAACGGTCTCAGACTGGGGCTGAACGCCGGCAACGGCGTCGAAGACGGCGACAGCGCCATCGAGGACGCGCAGGCAGCGCTCGACCTCGGCGGTGAAGTCAACGTGGCCCGGGGTGTCGATGATCTGGATGCGGTAGTCCTTACCGTCCTTGTTCCAGAAGCACGTGGTAGCAGCGGAGGTAATGGTTACGCCGCGCTCCTGCTCCTGAACCATCCAGTCCATGGTGGCAGCGCCCTCATGGACCTCACCGATCTTGTGGGTCTTACCGGTGTAGTAAAGAATACGCTCGGTCGTGGTGGTCTTACCGGCATCGATGTGGGCCATGATGCCGATGTTACGGGTATCGGAAAGCTTGTACTTAGGCTTAGCCATGTTAGTTCCTTACCTTAACTTACCAACGATAGTGAGAGAACGCGCGGTTGGCCTCGGCCATCTTGAAGACGTCCTCACGCTTCTTGACGGAAGCGCCCAGGCCGTTGGAGGCGTCGAGGATCTCGTTGGCGAGACGCTCGGCCATGGTCTTCTCCTTGCGAGCGCGGGAAAAGTTGACGATCCAGCGGATACCCAGAGCGGTGGAACGACGGGAGTTGACCTCCATCGGGACCTGATAGGTAGCGCCACCGACACGCTTGGGCTTAACCTCGAGCGTGGGCTTGACGTTGTCCATAGCCTTCTTGAAGGTAGCAAGAGCGTCGCCACCCTCGGACTTCTCGGCAACGATCTCGAAAGCGGTGTAAACGATGCGCTCAGCGGTGGCCTTCTTGCCGTCAAGAAGGACCTTGTTGATGAGCTGAGTCACCAGGCGGTTGTTGTAAACGGCGTCAGGCTGAACCTCACGACGATTAGCTGCTGCACGACGCGGCATGTGAAATCTCCTTAAGTGTCTACCGTGCGGCGCTTAGGCGGCACACGGCGAAAGTATCAAAACGTTATCTGGCTTATTTAGCCTTGGGGCGCTTAGCACCGTACTTGGAACGGGCCTGCATACGGTTCTGGACCGGAGCAGCGTCGTAGGCGCCACGGATGACGTGATAACGGACACCAGGGAGGTCACGGACACGACCGCCGCGGACGAGCACGATGGAGTGCTCCTGCAGGTTGTGGCCCTCACCCGGGATGTAAGCAGTAACTTCGATGCCGTTGACAAGGCGAACACGGGCAACCTTACGAAGAGCCGAGTTCGGCTTCTTGGGGCTCGTGGTGAAGACGCGGGTGCACACGCCGCGCTTCTGAGAGTTGTGCTGCAGAGCAGCGTTCTTGGACTTCTTGGGCACGGAACGACGGCCCTGGCGAACCAGCTGGTTAATAGTAGGCAAAGCGTACTCCTTCTCGAATGATTCCAGCTTTCTGTAAAGTGCAACGGCTTGAATCGAGGGGTCAGCATCCCCCTACGAAACACGCAGTTCGATAGGATACGTGGCGTTAGCTGTGCCGTCAACAGACCACGCCGCCGGGCGTATCCCAAAATTGGCACATTTCCGCAAAGCCTACACAAAAGGAATCCCCTCCTGTGCGCTTGGGAGGATTCCCAGACCGGGCGGCCCAGGTTTTAAGTTTGCTGCTCTACAGTCCTGCGCAAGACGGAAAGCACATTAAGTGCTTTCCTTTGCGTGCGGAACTCGCGACAAACTTAAAACCTGGGCCGCCCGGTCCGGGAATCCGACGTGCTCGTTGGGGCAACGTTCCCTTCCAAATAGGGACAGGTTTATTTTGGTCGGTTTTATCTGGGAAAACGTCGCACTCCAGCGTTGATCTGCTCTCATCTGTCGCATGGAAATCGGCGGCGTTTCCATTTAACGCAAAAGAGGCCGCTTCCCCTAGTAGGAAGCGACCCCAAATCTTACGAATAGACGATGGTAAAGGGCTCTTTCGTTTCGGTCTCCCCTGTTGATGTATACCTCACAATTTCAAGGGTTACCGAGACAACTTGATCGACATCAATCAACTTCGTTGGCACCCAGATGTTCTCTCCGCTATTGCGCCCATAAGAAAAATATAAGTTGAACAGCCCTGCGTCGTCATCTTCGATAATCTGCTCCGATCCATCCTTGTAGCTGACGGTCAGCTTATTATCAACTGCTTCATAGCCCAAATCATCGATGTGCGTCTGGATGGAAAACGGGCTAATCTCAAGAGGCGAGTCACCGGAGCGGAGTTCCTTTGTATCGACGTACGCTCCAATATTGAACTCGGGTGTCGACGCCTCAAACCGCCTCGCACTCTCACCTTCACCCTCGGTCCAGTGGATATTCCAGGTGACCGCATGTTGCAAATCTCGCTCGCGATCCATAGCGGCAAAGTACATCGTGCCATTAATGACAGTATCGCTTGATGTGTCCTTATCAATTGTGCTGCGCGTGTCAGGCCATTCCTCGCCGAACTTCATATCGGGCGTGCCGATGCCCTGTTCTTCTTCACCATAGAGAACAAGTTCGCCAATCTCTGCTGCTGGCTTGTAGTAGTTAACTCCATTTGGATTGGACAACGTAAACGTCACGGCTCCGCAGCCGTTTTGGTCGATTGCCATCTCATGGATATCGAGCGTATAGCCGTTGCCCTCGACGGACAGATTAACCTCCTGAACTGCACTCTCCAGGCTTTGGGGCGCGATGCCATCACCAAACTCTCTGGTGTAGGTGTATTTAGTCCCCGATGAGCCGCCGTTGGTCCAGGTGATGGAATCCCCGTTGCCGTGATTTCCCCAGGCTGAGGCAAAATAGCCGGAATTGACAACGGCGTAGGCGACCCCTCCGGTCGCCAAAACTCCGGCGAGACATCCGATTACGGCAACATAGAGAGGCTTCGCGTGGCCCTTTCGATGAAGTGGCTCACCCGCAACGGTATTAAGGACGCGATCAGCAAGATCGCTATCGGCTTGGATGGACTCGAAGGCCTGCTTGATTTGATTGGATTTCACGGTCGCCCTCCTCTAGGATGAACTTGAGCTTCGATCGACCGCGAGCTAAACGCGTTCGAACGGTCGCGGCTGGTACATGCAACAACTCGGCAATCTCTGAGGTCGAAAAGCCCAGATAGTAATAGAGCATGATGGGAACACGGAATCGTTCCGGAAGTCGCATGACGTCTGACAGGACCGCTTTGGTCTCATCCTGCACCGCCGAAAGCGAATCGGCCAGGTTCTCAATATCCTCCACACGCCTCCATGGCTTTCGAAAGAGCGATTTGCATTCATTGATCGTGACCCGGATAAGCCAGCGACGAAGATGTTCCCAACTTTCAAAGTGTCCATCGCTTTTAAGCAACTTAAGAAAAACGTCTTGGGCAATATCGTCGGCATCGGCGCGATCGCGCAGATACGTCAATGCGATCCGAAACACGACATCCCGGTGATCTTCGACCGCCTGTCTAAATGCTTGTTCTTCCATAATCACCTCCCGGTGACGTTAATGATTCTTGATGAGGCCCTCACCATAGATACGCTTTGACCGAACGGAATGTTTCAAATTCAAGCAGGAATAGCCTACCAAAATAAACCTGTCCTTTATTGGCAAGGGATCAATGGAACGCAACAGGTTGAGCATACGCAAGCGAGCGGCCCCCAGAGCGTACAAGGTGGCATGAAAAAGGCAGGGCATTGACCTTTTGGTCATGCCCTGCCTTTTGAATGACAGATTGTAGCTCTGGGGGCCGCGCAGCGACGGAGGTCGCCGCCGTTCGTTAGAACGGCGGAACTAGTTACTCCTCGTCGTTGTCCTTGGCCTCTTCGGCGTCGTCGGTGTCCACGAGCTGGTTGAGCAGCTCGTCGAGGGACGCCATGTCCTCGTTGATGGCACCGTTGGCGGGAGCCTTCTTGTCGTCGATCGGGGCGCCCAGGAGCTCCTCGTCGGCGTCGGCGTGATGCGTCGGAGCGGAGGTACCCAGCAGGATATCGTCCGGACCGTCGGGGCTAAAGACCATCTGCAGCAGCTGCGAGAGGTCTTCCTCGTCGGCAACGTCGTCGTTGTTCTCGAGGATGTAGAGCAGGTCGTGGGCCTCGAGGCCGTCACGGAGCTCCTCGATCGCCTTGGCACCGATGCCATCAATGCGCAGCAGATCTTCCTCGGACTTGCCGACCAGGTCGCCGACCGTCTCGATGCCGACCTCGCTGAACTTGTTGGTCCAGCGCTGCGACACGCCCAGGTCGTCGAACAGGTACAGGCGAGCCTTCTCGGCGGAGATGGTGTGGCCGTTGCGGGTGAACGAACCGTCAGCACCACCGAACTCGTCGTAGCCGGCCCAGTCGAGCTGCTGCGGGAGCTGCTCGTCCAGGTCCTTGAGCTCCACAGGAGCCCACTCGGGCAGCGACTTGGCGTTGGGCGAAGCCGGACCGTCGATGTCGACATAGCCGTCGGCCGTGCGATACGTCAGCTTGGCGTTGGCGTACGGCTTGAGGCCGGTACCAGCCGGGATCTTCTTACCGACGATGACGTTGGACTTAAGGTCGAGCAGGTGGTCGACCTTGCCCTCGATGGCAGCCTCGGTAAGGACACCGGCGGTACGGATGAACGAAGCGCTCGACAGCCAGGAGTCGATGTTGGACGCGACCTTGAGCGTACCCAGGATGACGGGCTCGGCCACAGGAGCCTGACCGCCCAGACGGGCAACGCGCTCGACCTCGTCGGCGAACTCGTAGCGGTCGACGTACTGACCAAGCAGGTACTTGGAGTCGCCGGGGTTGGTGATCTGAACGCGACGCAGCATCTGACGTGCGAGCACCTCGATGTGCTTGTCGTTCAGGTCGACGCCCTGGCTGGTGTAGACGTCCTTAACGCTCTCGACGAAGGTGTGCATCGTCGACTCGATGTCGGTCAGCTTGCGCAGGTTGCGGAAGTTGACGAAGCCCTTGGTGATCTGGTCGCCGGCGCGAACCTCGCAGCCGTCCTCGATCTCGGGCATAAAGCGCACCGAAGCGGGGACGCGACGCTCGTCGAGGACACGGGTGTGGTCCTCGGAGTCGGTGAGCGTCAGCACGTACTCGGACTTCTCGGGCTTAATCGAGAGGTGACCGGAGTACGGAGCCAGCTCGGCCTCGCGACCCAGGATCTTCTCGTTGACGTTGCCGACGATATCGAACATACGGCTGACCGTAGGCAGACCCTGCGTAATATCGTCGACGCCAGCGACGCCGCCGGAGTGAATGGTACGCATCGTAAGCTGCGTACCGGGCTCGCCGATGGACTGGGCGGCAATAATGCCGACGGCGGTACCGATGGCGACCGGACGACGAGTGGAAAGATCCCAGCCGTAGCACTTCTGGCAAACGCCGTACTTGGAGCGGCAGGTGAGCAGTGCGCGGAGCTTGACCTTCTTAAGGCCGGCATCGACCATCTTCTGGATGTCGGCGACCTTCTCGATGTAGCCGTCCTGCTCAAAGAGTACGGTGCCATCGGGAGCCACGACGTCCTCGATGAAGCAACGGCCGACAAGGTCGGTGTTGAGGTCGGTGGTGCCGGGGATGATGAGGTTGTAGGTGACGCCCTCGTGCGTACCGCAGTCCTCCTCGCGGACGATGACGTCCTGGGCCACGTCGACCAGACGACGGGTCAGGTAACCAGAGTCCGAGGTGTGGGATGCGGTATCGACCAGGCCCTTACGGGCGCCGTAGGTCGAAATGAAGTACTCGAGCGGCAGCAGGCCCTCGCGGAAGTTCGCCTTAATGGGAAGGTCGATCGTCTCGCCGGACATGTCTGCCATCAGGCCACGCATGCCGCCGAGCTGACGCAGCTGGGTCTTAGAACCACGGGCGCCGGAGTCGGCCATCATGTACAGCGGGTTCTCCTCGTCGAACATGTCGAGCATGAGCGCTGCAACCTTATCGGTACAAGCGGTCCACTCGTTAACGACTTCGATGTGGCGCTCCGTCTCGTTGATGAAGCCCTCCTCGAAGTACTCGTTGATCTGGTCGACGTTGGCCTGGGCGCGGTCGAGCAGCTCCTGCTTCTCGGCAGGGATAAGAGCGTCCCACACCGAGATGGTGAGGCCGGCGCGGGTAGCGTAGTGGAAGCCGGAGTACTTGATGGCGTCGAGGATCGGGCCGACCTTGGCCTCGGGGTAACGATCGCAGCAGTCGGCAACCAGCTTGGCCACATCGCCCTTGACCATCTTGTAGTTCATGAACTCATAGTCTTCGGGCAGGCACTGGCGGTTGAAGATGATGCGGCCGATAGAGGTCTCGAAGCGCGCGGTCTTGTTGCCGGTGACGTCGTAGTCGACAAACTCGTTCTTGCCGTTCTTAACGCGGAAGATACGGGTGCCGTCCTCGTTGATGACGTTGGCATCGGCAGCGGACACGCGGACTTGGATCTTGGCCTGCATGTCGACCTCGGAGCGGCAGTCATAGGCGTGCAGCGCGTCGTCGAAGCTCGAGAACACGTGGTTCTCGCCCGGCAGACCCTCGCGAACCTGGGTGAGGTAGTACACACCGATGATCATGTCCTGCGAAGGGATGTTGACCGGCTTGCCGGATGCCGGCGAGCGCAGGTTATTCGCAGAGAGCATAAGCACGCGAGCCTCGGCCTGAGCCTGGCTGGACAGCGGCACGTGGACAGACATCTGGTCGCCGTCGAAGTCGGCGTTGAAGGGCGAGCAGACCAGCGGATGCAGGTGGATAGCCTTGCCCTCGACCAGCACCGGCTCAAAGGCCTGGATGGACAGACGGTGCAGGGTCGGTGCACGGTTGAGCAGCACGACGCGGCCGTCGATGACCTCTTCGAGGATGTCCCACACAAAGGTGGCACCACGGTCGATAGCGCGCTTGGCGCCCTTGATGTTCTCGACCTTGCCGAGCTCGACCAGGCGCTTCATGACGAAGGGCTTGAAGAGCTCCAGCGCCATGGTCTTGGGCAGACCGCACTGGTGCAGCAGCAGCTTGGGGTCGGTAACGATGACCGAACGGCCGGAGTAGTCGACACGCTTACCCAGCAGGTTCTGACGGAAACGACCCTGCTTGCCCTTGAGGGCCTCGGCGAGCGACTTGAGCGGGCGACCGCCACGGCCAGAGACCGGGCGACCACGACGGCCGTTGTCGAACAGGGCGTCCACGGACTCCTGGAGCATGCGCTTCTCGTTGTTCACGATGATCGCGGGGGCGTCCAGGTCGAGCAGGCGCTTGAGTCGGTTGTTACGGTTGATCACGCGACGGTACAGGTCGTTGAGGTCGGACGCGGCGAAGCGGCCGCCGTCGAGCTGGACCATCGGGCGCAGATCGGGCGGAATGACCGGGATGACATCCAGGATCATGTTCGCGGGGCTGTTGCCGCCCTTCAGGAAGGCGTCAACGACCTCGAGGCGCTTGACGGCCTTCTCGCGCTTCTGCTTCTGGGAATCCTCGTCGGCGATGATGGCCTTGAGCTTCTCGGCCTCTGAAGGAAGGTCGATGGCAGCGAGCAGGTCGCGGACGGCCTCGGCACCCATGCCACCCTTGAAGTACATGGAGTAGTAACGGGTCATCTCGCGGAACAGCGGCTCATCGGAAATGAGGTCGCGCTCGCTGAGCTTCATGAAGGCGTTGAAGGCGTCCGTGCGGAGCTGCTTCTCGTCCTTGCACTCTTCCTCGATGTCAACGATGCCAGAGGCGATCTCCTCGGGGGTCAGCGGCTCCTCGTCGGAGAACTCGTCAAAGTTCTCGGGGTTGCCCTGCTCCTTGAGGGACTCGATCTGGCGGGCGCACTCGGCATCGATCTCTTCCAGATCGGCGGCGAGCTCCTCGCGCAGGTCGTCAGCGTCGGCCTCGCGAGCCTCGTAGTCGACCTCGGTGATGATGTAGCTGGCAAAGTACAGAACCTTCTCGAGGTCCTTGGACTTGATGTCGAGCATACGGCTCATCGGGAAGCTCGTGGGGCTCTTGAAGTACCAGATGTGGGACACGGGAGCGGCGAGCTCGATGTGGCCCATGCGGTCGCGACGCACCTTGGCCGAGGTGACCTCGACGCCGCAGCGCTCGCAGACGATGCCCTTAAAGCGGATGCCCTTGTACTTGCCGCAGGAGCACTCCCAGTCCTTGGCGGGACCGAAGATCTTCTCGCAGAACAGGCCGTCCTTCTCGGGCTTGAGGGTACGGTAATTGATGGTCTCCGGCTTCTTGACCTCACCGTGCGACCAGGAACGGATCTGGTCGGCGGAGGCAAGGGAGATCTTTACCGAGTCAAAATCAGTAGCTTCGAAATCTGCCACAGTCAACTACTCCTTATCAGTGGTCGTGGCGGCGACAGCCTCGGGTGCCTCGGCGGTCTCGGCATCCTGGGCTTCGACGTCGGCATCAACGCCGGCGAGCGCGGCCAGGTCATCGAGGGCAGAGGTCTCCTCGGCGGTCACAGGGGCGGAGGCGTCCTCGTCGGCATCGTGCATGGGCTCGATGTCCAGTGCGAGGGAGCGAATCTCCTTGACGAGAACCTTGAAGGACTCGGGGATACCCGGGACCGGAACGTTCTCGCCCTTGACGATGGACTCGTAGGTCTTGACGCGGCCCACGGTATCGTCGGACTTGACGGTCAGGATCTCCTGCAGGACGTTGGAAGCACCGTATGCGTACAGTGCCCAAACTTCCATCTCGCCGAAGCGCTGGCCGCCGAACTGAGCCTTGCCGCCCAGCGGCTGCTGGGTAACCAGGCTGTAAGGGCCGGTCGAACGGGCGTGGATCTTGTCGTCGACCATGTGGCCGAGCTTGAGGATGTAGGACGTACCCACGGTAATGGGCTCGCGGAACTCCTCGCCGGTGCGGCCGTCGAACAGGCGGGTCTTGCCGCGCTCGTCAAGCTGGGTGACGAACTCGGGGCGCATGTGATCGCCAAAGGCAGCGGTGGCCTTGTTGAGCATGTTCTTGTTAGCACGACGAATGACCTCGGCGATCTCGTCCTCCTTGGCGCCGTCGAAGACAGGCGTCGCGGTGAAGAACGGACCGGGGACGTACTTGTCGGAGTCGGCCTGCTCGGTATCCCAACCGCAGGCAGCAGCCCAGCCAAGGTGGCACTCGAGCAGCTGACCGACGTTCATACGCGAAGGAACGCCCAGCGGGTTGAGGATGACGTCGATCGGGGTACCGTCAGCCATGTAGGGCATGTCCTCGACCGGCAGAACGTTACAAATAACACCCTTGTTGCCGTGGCGGCCGGCGATCTTATCGCCCTGCTGAATCTTACGACGCTGGGCGACGTAGACGCGCACCTGCTCGTTGACGCCGGGAGCCAGGTCGTCGCCGTTCTCGCGGCTAAAGCGGACGACGTCGATGACGCGGCCATAAGCGCCGTGAGGCATCTTAAGGGAGGTGTCGCGGACGTCGTGGGCCTTGGCACCGAAGATGGCGCGCAGCAGGCGCTCCTCGGCGGTCAGAGCGCTCTCGCCCTTAGGCGTGACCTTGCCGACCAGGATGTCGCCAGGGCCGACCTCGGCGCCGATGCGGATGATGCCGTCCTCGTCGAGGTTGGCAAGCATGTCCTCGGAGAGGTTCGGGATCTCGCGGGTGATCTCCTCGGGACCGAGCTTGGTGTCGCGGGCGTCGATCTCGTGACGGGTGATGTTGATGGTCGTCAGCAGGTCCTCGGCCACCAGGCGCTCGGACACGACGATACCGTCCTCGTAGTTAAAGCCTTCCCACGGCATGTAGGCCACGGTGAGGTTCTGACCCAGTGCGAGCTCGCCGTGATCGGTCGAAGGACCGTCGGCCAGAGGCTCGCCCTGCTCAACGGTGTCACCGACGCGCACGAGCGGACGGTGGTTGATGCAGGTGGACTGGTTGGAGCGCTGGTACTTGGCCAGGTGATACTCGTCCATGCCGCCGGCATGCTTGACGATAATCTTGGCGGCGTCGGCAAAGATGACCTCGCCGGCGTTCTTGGCCAGGGTGACCTCGCCGGAGTCCAGAGCAGCGCGACGCTCCATGCCGGTACCGACATAGGGAGCGGCGGGGTGAACCAGCGGCACGGCCTGACGCTGCATGTTAGCGCCCATCAGCGTACGCTTGGCGTCGTCGTGCTCAAGGAACGGGATCAGCGTGGCTGCGACGGAGAGCATCTGACGCGGCGAGACGTCCATGTAGTCGACGTCCTCGACGGGCACGTCGGCGGGAGCGCCGAAGGAGCCGTCGAAGTCACGGGTACGGGCGATCACGGTGTGCGGACGGACGATCTTGCCCTCGGCATCGGTCGTGATGAACTCGTTGGTCTTGGGATCGAGCGGCGTGTTGGCCGGCGCGATGACGTGCTTCTCTTCCTCGTCAGCGGTCATCCAGTCGATCTGGTCGGTGGCAACGCCGTTCTCGACGCGACGGAACGGGGCCTCGATGAAGCCGTACTCGTTGACGCGAGCGTAGAGGGCGAGCGAGCCGATCAGGCCGATGTTGGGGCCTTCGGGGGTCTCGATCGGGCACATGCGGCTGTAGTGCGAATTGTGAACGTCGCGGACGGCCGTCGGCACGTTGGTGCGGCGGCTGGAGCCCGACTTGTGGCCGGCAAGACCACCAGGGCCGAGTGCGGACAGACGGCGCTTGTGGGTCAGACCGGTCAGGGGGTTCGCCTGGTCCATGAACTGCGAGAGCTGCGAGGAACCGAAGAACTCCTTGATGGAGGCCACGATCGGGCGGATGTTGATGAGCGACTGCGGGGTGATCTCGTCGATGTCCTGGGAGCTCATGCGCTCACGGACGACGCGCTCCATACGGCTCATGCCGATACGGAACTGGTTGGCGACGAGCTCGCCGACGGTACGGATGCGGCGGTTGCCGAAGTGGTCGATGTCGTCGACCTTGAAGCCCTGCTCGCCGGCAGCGAGGGACAGCAGGTAGCGCAGCGTCGCGACGATATCCTCGTCGGTGAGCACCGTGACCTCTTCCTCGGTGGTGAGGTTGAGCTTCTTGTTGACCTTGTAACGACCGACGCGGGCCAGGTCGTAGCGCTGCGGGTTAAAGAGCAGACCCTCGAGCAGGCTGCGGGAAGCGTCCACGGTGGGAGGCTCGCCCGGGCGCAGACGACGGTAGATCTCGATGAGGGCGTCCTCGCGAGTGAGGGCGGTGTCGCGCTCCAGGGTGCGCTTGATCACATCGGAGTTACCGAGCAGCTCGATGATGTCATCGTTGGTGACGGCGATGCCAAGGGCGCGCAGGAACATCGTGGCGCTCTGCTTGCGCTTACGGTCGATGGAGACCATGAGCTGGTCGCGCTTGTCGACCTCAAACTCAAGCCAGGCACCGCGGGACGGGATGATCTGGGCCTTGTAGATCTGCTTGCCCGAATCCATCTCGGAGCTGTAGTACACGCCCGGGGAGCGGACGAGCTGCGAGACGACGATACGCTCGGTACCGTTGATGATGAAGGTGCCCTGATCAGTCATCATGGGGAAGTCGCCCATGAAGACAAGCTGCTCCTTGATCTCGCCGGTCTCCTTGTTGGTGAGACGGACGTCGGTCAGAAGCGGAGCCTGATAGGTCATATCCTTCTCGCGGCACTCCTCGACGGTGTGCGCGGGGTCGCCGAACTGATGCTCGCCGAAGGTAACCTCGAGAACATGGTTCTGGCTCTGGATGGGGCTGGATTCCTTGAACGCCTCACGAAGGCCCTCGTCCTTAAAACGCTCAAAGGATTCCCTTTGAACAGAGATAAGGTTGGGGAGCTCCATGGCCTCCGGGATTTTCCCGAAGCTGACGCGCTTGCGCTCAGTGGCAGTGTATGCGTAGGTCACCAGGTTTTTCCTCCTTCACGGAAATGCTCGGTGGGTTGGCGAGGCATAGCTTCGCCAGTTATCGCAACCTAATAGTTTATCAGGTACCGACCGTTGGGCAAGAAAAGCCTTGACGCGATTGAGTTTTTGGAGTAGCAAAGTTTTTCGGCAGAAAAGGTGCAGGTAGATGTATGTGTATCGAACACCTGTTCATATATTTTCTGTGAACGAGGCTGCCGATGCGAGCCGCTGAACGGCGGAATGGCGGCGAGGGTTGATCAGGCGGAAACTGCGTCCCGTTTTGAGGCCTCAAACTGGGTCGCAGTTTCCGGTTGAGCCCTGTCTGGGAAACTGCATCCCGTTCTGAGCCGATATTCCGGGTCGCAGTTTCCGCTAGGGGCCTCAACCGGAAAGCGCATCCCAGAATTCAGCCAAATTGCGGGTCGCACTTTCCGGCAGGTTATGGCAAAGGGGCTGGTGCCTTGTTGCACCCGTTTGGCAATGTTGCGCAACAGATTCTTCGAATCCGGCATGAAGATACTGGATAGTTACTTATAACCCAACGAAAGGATCACCATGTTCAAGAGCATCCGAAAAGGCGGGAGGATCATCGCAGCCACAATCGGCATCGTAGCGGCGCTGACCCCGCTGGCTGCCCCATTACAGTCTGAAATAGGCCATCGATAAATTTCGATGGCGAGCATTCGGC
>CAUFMB010000009.1 GCA_959026535.1 uncultured Collinsella sp.
GAAAACGCTTCGCGTTTCCTCAGCTCCGCACCCTTGCGGGTTCGAATCCCTCTGCGATGGGCCCAAAAAGGAAAGGCCCCCATCGCTGGGAGCCTTTTCAATCAAGTGGTGGGCGATGAGGGATGTCCGCGTGCGGCTGGCGCCGCCCGCTTCCGCTTCGTCGCTTCGCTCCTCGCGTGCTGCGCTGGAAAACGCTTCGCGTTTCCTCAGCTCCGCACCCTTGCGGGTTCGAATCCCTCTGCACTGGGCACAAAAAAAGAAAGGCCCCCATCGCTGGGAGCCTTTTCAATCAAGTGGTGGGCGATGAGGGATTCGAACCCCCAGCCTTGTGCGTGTAAAGCACCTGCGCTAACCGTTGCGCCAATCGCCCGCAGGAATTGAGTATAGCGGAAACCCCGTGCTGTTCACCGCTAATCCATAACGAAACTTAGGCGGCGACTTTGGCGCCCTTGTCCTCGTCGATAAAGAAGCGCTTATACCAGATGAGGAACGTCAGTGTGGTATAGATCTTGCGCTGGTTGAGCGCGCGACCCTCAAAGTGATCGTCAAGCAGTTTCATGAGCGCATCGGTGTCAAAGAAATCGGCAGCCCACGGTGCGGTGAAGTATTCCTTTACGTAGTCGTAGTACTTTTGCTCGCGCAGCCAGAACTTGACCGGTACGGGGAAGCCCACCTTCTTGCGCGTTGCCCACTCGTCGGGCAGCGTACGGTTGGCAGCGTGACGCAGAACGAGCTTGCAGCCTTCTTCGTTAACACGGTAGTTGGCGGGAATGTGCTCGGCAAACTCCATGACCTTCTTGTCCAGGAACGGGACGCGAAGCTCCAGAGAATGCGCCATGCACATCTTGTCTGCTTTGAGCAGAATATCGCCCGGCAGCCACATGTTCATATCCAGATACTGTTTCTTGGAAAGCTCGCAGCAATCGGGAACCTGCTTGTAGTACTCGGCGCACATCTCGGCGGCGTTCTTGCCGGTGTCATAAGCGGGCTTGAGCACCTCGTCGACCTCGGAGGGGTCGAACACCTTTGCCTGACCCACATACCAGCGCTCGGGAACCTCGGCGCATTTCGTCAGGAAGTTGTGGCCCTTAAAGTAGGGGAGATGCTGAACGAGCGAGCCCAGGGCGCGACGTACGCCGAGCGGCACGCGCTTCTTAAAGGAGCGCATCTCGGGGGTGTCCTCGTACCACTCGTAGCCGGCAAACAGCTCGTCGGCACCCTCGCCCGAAAGGACGACGGTGACCTCCTCAGAAGCCATCTGCGCCAGATAGTACAGCGGCACGCTGGACAGGTTCGATTGCGGCTCGTCCATGTGATACTGGATATCGGGCAGTGCATCGAAGAACTCGTCGGCGGTAATCATCTTGCGGACGTTCTTGATGCCCAGCTTGTCGGAAAGCTCGGCAGCGTAGTTGGTCTCGTTGAAGTTCTTGTAATCAAAGCCGACAGAATACGTGGTGTCGGGCATGAGACAGGCGGCAATGTAGCTGGAGTCCACGCCGCCAGAAAGGAACGAGCCCACCTTAACATCGGCGATTCGGTGTGCAGCGACGCTTTCGTGCACGACCTTGTCGCACTCGTCCACGTACTCCTCGAAGGTCTTGGAGTTGTCGTCGGTGAAGTCACAGCTCCAGTAACGCTTGATGTCCATGGTGTTGGTCGTCAGGTCATACGTAAAGCAATGCGCCGGGGCAAGCTTGAACACGCCCTTAAAGAAGGTCTCCTCCGTGGCGGGGAATTGCAGCGTCAGGTAGGGGCGCAGCGCGTCGTGGTTGACAGCCTTCTCAAACTTGGGATGGTCCAGGAAGCTCTTGATCTCGGAGCCAAACAGCAGCGAGCCATCGGATGCCTGGTAGTAATAGAACGGCTTGATACCAAAGATGTCGCGAGCGCCAAAGAGTTTGTTCTTGTTCTGGTCGTGAATCACGAACGCGTACATGCCGCGCAGGCGGTTGACCAGGTCCTCGCCCCACTCCTCGTAACCATGCACCAGGACCTCGGTATCAGCGTTGCAGTGGAAGGCGTAGCCGGCTGCCTCCAGCTCGGCGCGAAGCTCCTGGAAGTTGTAGATCTCTCCGTTGAAGACAATCGTGACCTTGCCGTCGTCGCTCGACATGGGCTGAGCTCCAGCTTCGGAAAGATCGAGAATCGAAAGACGACGGAAGCCAAGGGCAACGTTGTCGACGATATGCTGGCCGCCCATATCGGGACCACGGTGGATGATGCGATTCATCATAGCCGTGAGAACCAGCTCACTCTGTTCATCTGTACCGGTAAAACCGACAAAACCGCACATGCAAGATCCTTTCTGCTGACGGCTCAGGTGTACTGCCGCAAGGATTGTGGCAGCTGATGTCAAATAATCTTTACTATCATGCCAATCTTTTGTTTCGTGATAGGGCATAAGCGCCGAGCGAACCGAAAAAACCACGGCGTGACTCGTCCGGGCTTCCGGTAGCGGTTCCAAGATTTAGCAATCTGTGCCCGATACAAGATTGGGCGGCATATTACGATGGCTGCTAGTATTGAAAGGGTTTTGTTGAATCGGTTTGGTCTCGAGGCAATTGAGGCTGGGCTTAGCGAGAGAGGTCTTTGTATGTCGAGTCCGACACAAGAGAAGCTAACTCTGATGCGCTATATAGAGTTGCTCGAGGAAGATGACCTTGTTGTTTCCAGACCGAGCGCTTCGTGCGACCAGCGCATTGAGTTTGCAACTGATGACTCGCGCCAGGTGCGTCCGGGCACGTTGTTTGTCTGCAAGGGCCGTACGTTTAAGCGCGAGTACCTGCTTTCGGCAATCTCCGATGGCGCCGTGGCCTACGTTTCCGAGGTCGATTACGATGTTGATCTTCCCGCGGTGATTGTGAGTGATATTCGTCGCACGCTCGCCGTGGTGGCAGATGCCTTTTATGGGCACCCGTCGGGTAAGGTGAAGGTCTGCGCCTTTACAGGCACCAAGGGCAAGTCGACCTGTAGCTTTTATCTGCGCGGCATTCTCGCCAACGAGGCCAAGATTACGGGCTGTCATCGACCCGCTCTTAATACGGGCATTGAGTTCGACGACGGCATCGAGACGGGCCCTTCCAAACTGACGACCCCCGAATCCTTCATGCTGCAGTCTCGCATCGCGCATGCTGCGGAGGCGGGTGCCCCGTGGCTGGTTATGGAGGCATCGAGCCAGGGCCTCAAATACGAGCGCACGGGCAAGATCGCCTTTGAAGTCGGCGCCTTTACCAATATCGGCGAGGATCACATTTCGCCGATTGAGCATCCGACACTCGAGGATTACTTTGCCAGCAAGCTCAAAATTTTCTCGCAGAGCCGTTTTGCCGTGGTCAATCTCGATATGGATAAAGTCGATCGTGTACTCGAGGCGGCATCTCGTTGCGAACGTACGGTGACGTTCTCCCTGACCGACGAGCGTGCCGACGTGCTTGCGCTGGCGATTCGCAATGGTGACTGCGGCGTGGTGGCAACGGTGCGCACGCCCCGCTTTACGCGCGACATTGTGATTCCCACGCCGGTTAAGTTCAATGTGTCCAACGCGCTTGCCGCTATTGCCTGCGCCGAGGCCCTGGGCATTTCCGAAGAGGGTATCGTCCACGGCTTTGAGGGCGTCTTCGTTCCCGGCCGTATGGAGCTCTATCCGTCCGTATCGGGCAAAATCTTGGGCATCGTCGATTTTGCACATAACGGCATGAGCCTCGAGACGCTCCTGCGTGACTTGCGCGAGAACTATCCCGAGCGCGAGCTGGCGGTTGTATTTGGCGCTACGGGCGGTAAGGGTGTCGATCGACGCACCACGATGGGTATCGCCGCTGGCAAGTATGCCGACCGAATCGTGATTACCGAGGACGACCCCGGCCCCGAGGATGTCGAGGATATTTGCGCCGAGATCGCGCGCAACGTTCAAGCGCAGGGAAATGATAACTGGCAAATCGTGACTGATCGCGTTGCCGCTATCGAGACTGCCGTGCGTGAGACCGTCCGTCCTGCCGTGGTCATCGTGACCGGTAAGGGCGAGGAAGAGCGTATGCTGCGCAAGAACGGACCCGAGCCTTGTGAGCGCGATGGTTCGATTCTCAAGCGCATCCTTGCGGCGTACGACGCCTAAGACCAGAAGCCCCTTCTACGTAATGGAGTAACCATGTCCCACAATATCTTGCCGACCGTCGCTGAGCTTTCGGGCGAGATGCGCGAACGCCTTGCCAAGGTTAAGTACGTCTTTACCGACTTGGACGCCACCATGCTCGCGCCCGGCTCGTGCGTGCTGCGCGACAACGACGGCAACCCCTCGACCAAGCTCGTCGAGGCTGTCGTGGCACTTGCCCGCGCCGGCATCCAGGTGGTCCCCACCTCGGGCCGCAACCGTACTATGATCCACGAGGATGCGCGCGTGCTCGGCCTCAACTCCTACATCGGCGAGATGGGCGGCCTGGTCATGTACGATCTCAAGGCCAACGATTGGGAGTATCTGACCGGCGACATGCCCTACGACCCCGCCTGCGGCCTCACACCGCATCAGGTGATCGAACAGACTAGCGTGTGCGAGAAGATTCTCGCCCGCTGGCCGCATAAGATCGAGTACCACAATGACATGTCGACTGGCTACAAGTACCGCGAGGTCACCGTCGGCATGCGCGGCGATGTGCCCGACGACGAGGTCCAGGCCATCCTGGACGAGGCCGGCTGCGGCCTGGTCTGGGCCTGCAACGGTCACCTGACGCATCTGTCCAAGCCGACGACGCTCGAGCTCGAACGCGTCGAGGACGGCCGCGCGTTTAACATCAATCCCGCCGGCCTCAACAAGGGCGTTGCCATCGCACGTTTCTGTGAGCACTTGGGTATCGAGCGCGAGGAGACGCTGGCGCTCGGCGATTCCGAGTCCGACTTCTACATGGCTGACCACGTGGGCACGTTCTGCCTGGTCGAGAACGGTTTGACCAGCGCCGGCGCGCCCGAGTTCCTGGATGCCTGCGATAACGCCTACGTCACGCGCGGCAAGATTGTCGACGGCTGGGCGGCAACGGCAGAGCTGCTCGTCGCGGCCCGTTCGTAGTGCGGTCCTATCGTTCTGAGCCATGTCTTTTCGAGAGAGAATCTGGTGAGGTAATGTCCGATATCGAGAATCTGGCAGGTGACACGCGTCCGATCGGTGTGTTCGACTCGGGTCTGGGCGGTCTGACGGTTGCACGCGCCATCGCAACGGCGTTGCCGCACGAGTCCGTCTACTACTTTGGCGACACCAAGCGCTGCCCCTACGGCACACGCACCGAGGACGAGGTGCGCTCGTTTGCACTGCAGGCGGGCCGTTGGCTGTCGAAGCACGATGTCAAGATCATGGTCATCGCCTGCAATACGGCGACCGCTGCGGCCTTGCGTTTGGCCCAGCAGGTGCTCGACGTCCCCGTCATCGGTGTGATCGCACCGGGCGCACGCGCGGCAATCAACAGCACCCGCACGCGCCGGGTGGGCGTGCTCGCCACCAACCTCACCATTCGCTCAGGCGCTTACACGCGTGCCATTCAGGACCTGGATGCCGGCGTCGACGTATACGGCTGCCCTGCCTCGAGCTTTGTCGAGGTCGTTGAGCATGAGCTCGCCTCGGGCGCGCACCTGCAAGAGCAGTGGCTCGAGAACGAGGACATCTTTGATACGCCTGCCGTACGCGCGCTGGTCGGTGCCACGGTTGAACCGCTGCGCGACCACGGCATCGATACCGTGGTACTCGGCTGCACGCATTTTCCGCTGCTCGTGGGGCCTATTCGCCATGCGCTGGGGCCCGGGGTGCGCGTGGTGAGTTCCGCCGAGGAGACTACGCGCGAGCTGACCGATATCCTCACACGCCGCGAGCAGCTGGCGGGCGACGCAGCCGAGCCGCAGCATCGTTTTGCAACGACGGCCGATAACATTGCTGAGTTTGCGGTGGCGGGCAGTTTTATCTTTGGCCAGCCGCTCAAGAGCATTGAGCATATCGATATCGACGAACTCAAATAGATATAAGGTCACCGACCAAAGGCTCACGTTCACCTTTTGCCGAAAGGATTTTTCTATGGAGTATATGCAGGTCAATCGTGCCAACGGCCGCACTGCCGATGAGCTGCGCCCCATCAAGCTTACTCGCGGCGTCATGAAGCACGCCCACGGCTCGTGCCTGGCCGAGTTTGGCGATACTCGCGTGCTGTGCGCTGCCACCATCGAGGAGGGCGTACCGGGCTGGCGCAAGGGCGCCAAGGCCGGTTGGGTAACGGCGGAGTACGCCATGCTGCCGGCATCGACCGGCAAGCGCTGCAAGCGCGAGCACGCCAACCGCAAGGGTCGCTCCATGGAGATTGAGCGTCTGATCGGCCGTAGCCTGCGCACCGTCGTCAATATGAAGGCACTCGGCGAGTACACCGTTACCGTCGACTGCGACGTGATTCAGGCAGACGGCGGCACGCGAACGGCGAGCATTACCGGCGCCTGGGTGGCGCTGCACGACGCCCTTGCCATGTGGGTCGAGGCGGGTAAGCTCGAGCGCATTCCGCTCACGGGCCAGGTCGCCGCGATTTCCATGGGCGTTGTCGACGGCAACACCCTGCTCGACCTGGATTATTCCGAGGACAGTCACGCCGAGGTCGACATGAACCTTGTCGCCACCGATACCGGTGAGATGATCGAGCTCCAGGGCACTGGCGAGCAAGCGCCCTTCGACCGCAAGCGCCTCAATGCCCTGCTCGATTTGGGTGACAAGGGCATTGCCGAGCTCATCGAGCTCCAGCGCCAAGCCCTCGCCTAACCTGCCAAAAAGGGATGTTAATTTTGGCAGGTTTTATCTGCGGAAACGCCGATAGATAAGGTTGATGTCACATGAAAGGGGAGACGCCGACGGACCGGTCCCTTTTACGTGACTTTGCTATACGGACAAGGAGACCACTCATGGCACTTGAGAAGATTGACATCGACACCCTCGACCCGGCAGCGACCATTGTCGTGGCAACGGGCAACGCCCATAAGCTCACCGAGATCGAGGCCATTTTGGGCAAGGTCATGCCCGAGGTTCGCTTTGTGGCGCTCGGCCAGCTGGGTGATTTTGAGGATCCCGAGGAAAACGGCACGACGTTTTTGGAGAACGCCATCATCAAGGCGCAGGCTGCCGTCGAGGAGACGGGCCTTATGGCCATCGCCGACGATTCTGGCTTGGTCGTCGACGCGCTGGACGGCAAGCCGGGCGTGTATAGCGCACGCTATGCGGGCGTGCATGGCGACGATGCCGCCAACAACGCCAAGCTGCTCGTGAATCTGGAGGGCGTGGCAGACGAGGATCGCACTGCACGCTTTATGAGCGTCGTCGCGCTCATCGACACGGACGGCCTGGTCACCTATGGTGAGGGCACCTGCGAGGGCGTTATCGCGCACGAGGGCCGCGGCGATCACGGCTTTGGCTACGACCCGCTGTTCCTGCCGGTCGATACGCCGGGCAAGACTATGGCCGAGCTCACGGCGGACGAGAAGAACGCCATCAGCCATCGATTCCATGCGCTCGAGCATCTGTCCGCCAAGCTGACGGGCGAGGAGTAGGCCGTGCGTGCGGTGGTGCAGCGCGTGCTCAACGCCGGCGTGACGGTCGACGGCGAGTGCGTGGGCCGCATTGGACGCGGCTATCTGGTGCTGTTGGGCGTGGGCCACGGCGACACGCGCGCCGAGGCTGATAAGCTGTGGGGCAAGCTCCGGGGCTTGCGCATTAACGAGGACGAGAACGGCAAGACCAACTTGGCGCTTGCCGATGTCGACGGAGAGGTGCTCGTGGTCTCGCAGTTCACGCTGTTCGCCGACTGCCGCCACGGCCGCCGTCCGTCGTTTACCGATGCAGGCGCCCCCGATGTTGCCAACGAGCTCTACGAGTACTTCCTGACGCTCGTTCGTCAAGATGTCGAACACGTGGCGCACGGCATCTTTGGCGCCGATATGAAAGTCGACCTCGTCAACGACGGCCCATTCACCATCGTCCTCGATACCGACAATCTGTAAGTAGCCAAATTAGCTACTTGCGCGTGTTTGTAACAGGGTGCTATAGTATTAGAGTTTTGTCTATCTTAGGGGTATTATCCCCTTTTTGAATTGCACCTTCTGGAGGCCCTGTTCATGGAAGAGATGGAAGTCAATCACGTCGACGACATCCACGAGAAGCTGACCGATATGGTGGGCGATCGCGTTAAGGT
This sequence comes from uncultured Collinsella sp., assembly GCA_959026535.1. Classification (GTDB taxonomy): domain Bacteria; phylum Actinomycetota; class Coriobacteriia; order Coriobacteriales; family Coriobacteriaceae; genus Collinsella. Next base: position 8,202 of record CAUFMB010000009.1, read on the forward strand.
GAAGGCCAACATGGGCCGCACCCGCGTCGTCGAGCGCATGGGCACCATCAAGAGCGTCCATCCGGCAGTCTTTATCGTCGAGGTCGACGAGCGCCGTGGCCGCAAGTCGCGTCAGTCCTACCAGTATATTGATGTTCTCACCGGCCAGGTCGAGCTGTTCGACCCCGAGAGCGGCGAGCACATTTTTACCCCGCTCGGCAATCAGCTCGAGGAGCACTAGCGGTGACCGATTGGTCCCTGATCCTTTCCGCGCCGGCAAAGATCAACCTCTATCTGGGGGTTCATACCGAGCGTGACGACCGCGGCTACCATAAGGTCGATTCCCTGATGGCAGCCGTCGGTCTTGTCGATACCGTGACGGTTACGCCGGCACAGGCGCTGACCGTCCAGACGATTCCGGCATCCGACTTTCCCATGCAAAAGAATACGGCGTATCGTGCGGCCGCTGCTATGGCCGAGCATTACGGTCGCGAAGCCAATGTCTGCATCACGATTAAGAAGCGCATCCCGCTGTGTGCCGGCCTGGGCGGTCCTTCGACGGATGCCGCGGCGGTCATTGTCGCCTTGGCAGAGAGTTGGGGTATCGACCGTGCCGACCCCGCGCTGGACAACATTGCGCGCGGCATTGGCGCCGACGTTCCCTTCTTTTTGCATGCCAGCCCTGCATTTTACGTGGGTGGGGGAGACGTGCTGGCAACCGAGTACCCCGCACTACCCGCGACACCCGTCGTGCTGGTCAAGCCGCGCGAGGCAAGTGTTTCGACAATTGAAGCCTATCGACGTTTTGACGAGGCCTCGGTGCCTGCGGACAAGCCCGGCGCGATAGCTTCTGCCTTGCGTGCTGGTGATGCCGAGACGGCATATGCACTCATCCATAACAACCTTGGTGTCATTTCCGCACAGATGGAGTCGCAGATTCAAACGGTCCTCGACTGGCTGCGTAAACAGGACGGAACCGTTGCTGTAGATGTGTGCGGATCGGGTGCCTGCTCGTTTGCCATTTGCGACACCGCTGCCACGGCCGAAAGGCTTGCCGATGCTGCCCAGCAAAATGGCTGGTGGGTCTGCGCGACTGAGCTTATTCCCAACACGGTTCAAATCGACGCGCCAAAGAAATAAAAATTTCTCTAGCACGCGGCGAAAATCTTTGTTACTATAGTCGAGCTAACGGGTTGTGGCTCAGTTTGGTAGAGCACTGCGTTCGGGACGCAGGGGTCGCTGGTTCAAATCCAGTCAACCCGACCAGAGCATGAGGAGGGACCGCTTCTTGCGGTCCCTTTTTTTAGCTAGTGTTGTGATACTGCGATACCCGCGGTATACTCATTCGAGCTTGTCTCGCTGTATTGTGGAGGTCTACATGTTTGGACTGAGGGCTCCTGAGCTCATCATTATTCTCGTCGTTGTCCTGATTATCTTCGGGCCCAAGAACCTGCCGAAGCTCGGCAAGTCCCTCGGCTCTACCGTCAAGAATATCCGCGAGGGTATGGAGGGCGACGATAAGGCCGAGACCAAGCAGGCCGAGGAGGTCGTGGTCGAGCAGTCCGAGGAGGACAAGGAGATCGCTGAGCTCGAGGCCAAGCTCGCTGCTGCCAAGAAGAAGCAGGCAGAGGACAGCGACGCGGACGCAGAGTAGTCCCATCCCTTTGGGGTGAGCACCTGACCGGCTTGCCCGCAGGCTAGCCGGTCTTTTTCGTTTTGTTGACAGTTGATTGTTTGATCAGAGTTGGGGAGATATCCGTATGGACGCAAGCCAGATCGTACTGACCGCTGAGGGCCGCCAGAAGCTCGTCGAGGAGCTCGCTTGGCGTGAGGGCGATTACGCCAAGGAGATCGTCGAGGACATCAAGGAAGCCCGCGCGTTCGGCGACCTTTCGGAGAACTCCGAGTACGACGCCGCTAAGGACAAGCAGGCCCAGAACGCCGCTCGTATTGCCGAGATCCAGGCCATCCTCGCCAACGCTCAGGTTGCTGCCACCACGGGCGACCTGACCGTCTCCATCGGTTCCACCGTTTCGCTGATTGATCCCAACGGCGAGGTCATGGAAGTCACGCTCGTCGGTACCACCGAGACCAACTCGCTCGAGCACAAGATTTCCAACGAGTCTCCGGTCGGTCACGCCATCATTGGTCACGGCGAGGGCGACTCCGTCGAGGTCGTTACGCCTTCCGGCAAGACTCGCGTCTACACCATCGCCAAGATCGCACGCTAGACCACGGTCCCGCGTAAAGGTATGTTTTCGCTCCCTGGGACCGAATCCTGGGGAGCGTTTTAGTTTGAGGAGCTAACTTATGGCAGAGAACCAGAACGTCGCCGATCAGGCATCGACGCTCAACGACGAGCGCGCCACCCGCCTGGCCAAGCGCGCCGCCCTGTTCGAGGCGGGCCAGAACCCCTATCCCGAGCACTCTGAGCTTGAGGACTACGTCGCCGATATCGAGGCTAAGTACGCCGAGCTTGCCGATGGCGAGGACACCGAGGACGTCGTGAAGATCGCCGGCCGTGTGGTCGCCAAGCGCGGTCAGGGCAAGATTATGTTCATCGTCGTGCGCGATGCGACTGCCGAGATTCAGCTGTTCTGCCGCATCAACGACATGGACGAGGCTGCCTGGAATACGCTCAAGGCCCTCGACCTGGGCGACATCCTGGGCGTGACCGGCGTGGTCGTGCGTACCCAGCGCGGCCAGCTTTCCGTTGCCCCTAAGAGCGCGACCCTGCTTTCCAAGGCCGTTCGTCCGCTGCCCGAGAAGTTCCACGGTCTTTCCGATAAGGAGACCCGCTATCGCCAGCGCTATGTCGACCTGATCGCCAACGACGACGTTCGCGAGACCTTCCGTAAGCGTTCGCAGATTCTCTCCACCTTCCGTCGCTTTATGGAGTCCGACGGCTACATGGAGGTCGAGACCCCCATCCTGCAGACCATCCAGGGTGGTGCCACGGCCAAGCCGTTCATTACCCACTTCAACGCGCTCGATCAGGAGTGCTACCTGCGTATTGCCACCGAGCTGCACCTCAAACGCTGCATCGTCGGTGGTTTTGAGCGCGTGTTCGAGATCGGCCGCATCTTCCGTAACGAGGGCATGGACCTTACCCACAACCCCGAGTTCACCACGATGGAGGCCTACCGTGCCTTCTCCGACCTCGAGGGCATGAAGGCGCTCGCCCAGGGCGTCATTAAGGCGGCTAACAAGGCCATCGGCAACCCCGAGGTCATCGAGTACCAGGGCCAGACCATCGACCTTTCTGGTGAGTGGGCCAGCCGTCCCATGACCGACATCGTCTCCGACGTGCTCGGCAAGCAGGTCACCATCGACACGCCGGTCGAGGAGCTTGCTGCCGCCGCGCGCGAGAAGGGCCTGGAGATCAAGCCCGAGTGGACTGCTGGCAAGATCATCGCCGAGATTTACGATGAGCTGGGCGAGGACACCATCGTCAACCCGACCTTCGTGTGCGATTACCCCATCGAGGTCAGCCCGCTTGCCAAGCGCTTTGAGGACGACCCGCGCCTGACCCACCGCTTTGAGCTGGTCATCGCCGGCCACGAGTACGCCAACGCATTCTCCGAGCTCAACGACCCGGTTGACCAGGCTGAGCGCTTTGCTGCCCAGATGGCCGAGAAGGCCGGCGGCGACGATGAGGCCATGGAGTATGACGAGGACTACGTGCGCGCCCTCGAGTACGGTATGCCTCCCGCGGGCGGCATTGGCATTGGTATCGACCGCGTGGTCATGCTGCTTACCAACCAGGCTTCTATCCGCGACGTGCTGCTGTTCCCGCACATGAAGCCCGAGAAGGGTTTCCAGTCCGGTGCCGCTGCCGCCAAGGCTGCCGAGGCCGGCAACGCCGCGAGCCCGTTCGTTAAGTCGCTTAAGCCCACGCTCGATTACTCCAAGATCGCCGTTGAGCCGCTGTTCGAGGAGTTCGTCGACTTCGATACCTTCTCCAAGAGCGACTTCCGCGCCGTGAAGGTCAAGGCATGCGAGGCCGTCAAGAAGTCCAAGAAGCTGCTGAACTTTACGCTCGACGACGGCACCGGCACCGACCGTACCATCCTCTCCGGTATTCACGCTTATTACGAGCCCGAGGACCTGGTCGGCAAGACCTTGCTCGCCATCACCAACCTGCCTCCGCGCAAGATGATGGGCATCCCCAGCTGCGGCATGCTCATCAGTGCCATCCACGAGGAGGATGGTGAGGAGCGCCTCAACCTGATCCAGCTCGACGCCTCCATCCCCGCCGGCGCAAAGATGTACTAACTTGTTACGCGGTTCTACGAACCGCGTAATGGCTCGACGCTGCGCGGGCCGCATTTGGACAATCTGACGTTCAACTTCAAGGGCGCGACCAGAAGGTCAGCGCCCTTTCGTTTCACGTCACCTTGTCACAAATGCGACCCGCTCGCTGTCGTTACCAAAGCATCGGCATTGCCGTGGTTGGCACTTGGGGACGTTCCTTTTCTGCCGGCAGTTGGGGACAGTCCTTGTTTTGATAGTCGTCTCTTTTATGTTTCCTTTAGCCGTTGCTGCCTAGGATGGGGGTTAGTCGGCAGGAAGGGAGCGTCTATATGGACGACGCGAGCGAGCGTGCAATCGAAGAGGACATGCTCGATCAGTTCAATTACTTTGATGATGAGGACGAGGAGCTGATCGACCGTCGCGAGCCAGCGCCGCTTGATTCCTTTGATCTGGTCGATGAAGAGGCTGATGAGGTTGAGGGTGAATCAGTGGAGCCCCCACAGCCTTCGCGCCTTGACTCGCTGCTTTCGAGAGCCCCCATGCACCACGGCGTTCGTGCCGGCGCGCTCCATATGAAAACTGACTGGCATCAGATCGTGACGGCAGGCGATGAACTTGCCGTCGATGCGCCGCTCACCGATAAGTCATCCATCATCTGCCGCACCGGCATGCTTATGCTCGCGAGCGGAACGGGTGCCTGGCGTGTACGCGATACCATGAATCGTGTTGCTGACGTGCTCGGCGTCACAATTCACGTCGACCTGAGTCTTCTGTCGTTTGAGTGCACTTGCATCGAAGATGGCCACTGCTTTAACGAGGTTGTCAGCCTGCCCACAACGGGAGTCAATACCCATCGCATTTGGATGATGGAGAGTTTCCTCAAGGAAATCGAGACCTATGGTCGTCGCTTCACGGTACACGAGTATCACGAGATGCTCAGGACCGTTGAGAGCTCAAAGCCCGATTACTCTCCCTGGCAACAGGGCCTTGCGGCAGCCTGTGCTTGCGGCGCCTTCGTCTTTTTGCTCGGCGGCGGCCCTATCGAGATGGCCTGTGCATTCGTAGGCGCTGGTGTCGGTAACTTTGCTCGCTCCCATATTCTCAAGCAAGGCCTTGGTCAGTTCAGCGCGCTGACGACCGGTGTTGCGCTCGCTTGCGTTTCGTATCTGCTGGCATTGCTCGGCCTTGGCCAGGTCATACCGGGGGCAATGTCGCACCAAGAAGGCTATATCGGCGCCATGCTCTTTGTGATTCCCGGCTTTCCGCTCATTACGGCAGGCCTCGACATCGCTAAGCTCGACATGCGAAGCGGTATCGAGCGCCTTTCATATGCCGTATCGATTATTGTGATGGCGACCCTCGTAGGTTGGATGGTTGCCGAGTGTGTTGGCCTGGCGCCGGACGACTTTGCCCCACTGGGCCTTTCGCCGCTTGCCCTTACGCTCCTGCGCGTGGTGATGAGCTTCGTTGGCGTATTCGGCTTCTCGGTGATGTTCAACAGCCCGGTAAAGATGGCCGCGGCAGCTGGGTTGATCGGCGCCGTTTCCAATACCCTGCGCCTTACGCTCGTCGATGCGCCGACGATGATTCCCTTCCTGGGCCTCAGCACGGGAATGCCTCCCGAGGCAGCAGCGTTTATCGGCGCGCTGGTATCGGGTCTGCTGGCAAGCTTGGCCGAAGTCAAGCTCACCTACCCGCGTATCGCTCTCACGGTGCCTTCGATTGTCATTATGGTGCCGGGTTTGTATCTGTATCGCTCGATGTATTACATGTGCACCTTCGACACAGTCAATATGCTCGGTTGGTTTGTGCGTGCAGTGCTCATCGTGGCGTTTTTGCCCGTTGGTCTGGGTGTGGCACGTACACTCACCGACCCTCGCTGGCGCCACACCAGCTAATTGGTGCAAAGGGGACAGGTTACTTTGCACCCCCAATGAGTTGCGGTGAAATAGGGACTGAATTGCTGCTTAAAGGGTCAAAACAGTCCGTATTCCACCGCAACTTATGGGGTCGGGGGGGGGATTATTGGTGCCCTGCATCTCCATAAACTCAACGCTTACGAAGCGCGCGCCGTTCGTGTTAGGGTAGTTCCACCACATAAGTAGTCGCAGACGCACGTACCACGGGCGGGCGAGATGAAGTCCCAACAGCTCCATCTTGCCCGCCCGTTTTTGTTGCGTGGTGCCGCGGCGTAACACAGAAAGGACAATGCCCTTTATGCCTATCAACAAACGAGAGAGCCTGCTTTTCACCTTTATCATGTGCTTTTGCATGGTGCTCTGGATGAGCATCTACAACGTTGCCCTGCAGCATGGGGCCATCAACGGCGAGGTTGTTGCCGCCGCGTGGCTCGGCTTCCCCGTTGCCTACATTTTTGCCATGTGCTGCGACTGGTTTGTTGCCAGCCCCCTTGCCAAGGGTTTCGCCTTTAAATTCCTGGTCACGCCGGTCAAGAGTTCGCCGCTTGCCATGACGCTTGCCGTCAGCTCCTGCATGGTCGTTCCCATGGTCATCATCATGTCGCTGTACGGTGCCTGTGAGGGTCTGACGCACATGCCCGGCGGCATCCTTGCGAACCTGTATTCCGTGCCCGCGATCTGGATGATCAACATCCCGCATAATTTTGTGATGGCGCTGCCGTGGAACCTTTTGGTAGCCGGTCCGATTTCCCGCTTCGTCTTCCGTCGCGCCTTCCCTGTGGGGACGGTTTTCGAGGAGGAGCATGCCGAGCTCTTGGAGCAGGCTATGGCTCCTGAGTGCGAGTAGCTCGCTTAGGGATCTGCTGAGCGCGGGCGACTTGCTTGGTTGGAGCCCAAAGCGTGGATAGCTCTCTCGGTGACATCGCGGGCGTGAGCGGTGCGCATGACCGGAGGGCCCGTGCTGCTCCGTTGCCCGACGTGCTAGCGCGCAGAACAATCTGTTGGTGCATTCGGCGGCTGCTGAAGCGTTTCGGCAGCCGCTTTTTATACGGAGTTTAAATACAACAGTCTGTTGTATTACGTAGAGTGGTATATCTCTAGCGGGAAAAATGCGAGAGACGGAGCATTATGGCGTTGCTAGTAGGACTGGACGTAGGGTCGACGACGACCAAAGTTTACGCGATGCACGAGGATATGACCGAGGCGTGGTGGGGATATCGCCGCCACGGGGCGTGTCAGACAGCGAGCGTGCGCGCCATGCTCGGCGAGCTCGCCGAGCGCTTTCCCCATGAGTCACTGCGCGTTGCGGTGACCGGCTCGGATGCGCGCGATATCGCGACCGCGCTGGGCGCCTCGTACGTTCAGGAGGTGGTCGCCAACGCGCTCGCGATCAGCAGGTTCTATCCGCAGACGCGCTGCGCCATCGAGCTGGGCGGCCAAGACGCCAAGATGATCTTCTTCCGCACCAACGATAAGGGAGACATCGAGGTTGCCGACATGCGCATGAACGGCTCGTGCGCAGGCGGTACCGGTGCATTTATCGACGAGATGGCAAAGCTCATGGGGGTCGGCACCGAATCGGGCGAGTTCGAGCAGCTCGCAAGCCGGGGAACGACCGTCCACGAGGTCTCGGGCCGCTGCGGCGTGTACGCAAAGACCGATATCCAGCCGCTGCTCAACGAGGGCATTCCTACCACCGACCTGGCGCTTTCGGCGCTTCACGCGGTCGCCCGCCAAACGATCGGCGGTCTGGCCCAGGGTATCGACATCGAGCCGCCGGTAATCTTCGAGGGCGGTACGCTCGCCTACAACCCCACACTGGTCCGCGTGTTCCGGGAGCAACTGAATCTATCGGACGATCAGGTTATCGTCCCGCGCGATCCGCAGATCATGGTCGCGCGCGGTGCCGCCCTGTCGCTGACCGACATGTTCGCATCGTCCCAACCGATCGACCTTCCCGACGCTTTTGTCCGGCTGGATAAGCTCGAGACGGTCGCGCCCGCAAGCGGGGAGGGACGTCTTGCCCAGCCCTTTTTTGCCACACCTGCCGAGCAGGCGGATTTTACGGCACGCCATGGCAAAGAGACGCCGGCAAAGGGTCCGGATGCGTATGCGCCCGGAGAGACGGTGCGTGTGGCGCTCGGTATCGATTCGGGGAGCACGACGACCAAGTTCGCCCTGGTCGATGAGGCGGGTGAGCTTGTCGATTCGTTCTACGCGTCTAATAACGGCAGACCGCTCGACGTCGCCCAACAGGGTCTTGTCAGCTTGAAGAACCGCTGGGAGACAGCGGGAGTCACGCTTGCGATCGATGCCGTGGGCACCACGGGATACGGCGAGGAGCTTTTCGCGCGCGCGTTCCACGCCGACTACCATACGGTCGAGACGGTCGCGCACGCCCGCGCCGCGTGCGCATGCGTTCCCGATGCGACCTTCGTGCTCGACATCGGCGGACAGGATATGAAGGCCATCTGGCTCAACCACGGCGTGCTGACCGATATCGTCGTCAACGAGGCGTGCTCTGCGGGCTGCGGCTCGTTCCTCGAGGGTTTTGCCAAAAACCTCGGAATAGCCGTTGAGGATATCGCGACCGAGGCATTTTCGTCCAAAGCCCCCGCCGTTCTCGGCAGCCGCTGCACGGTGTTCATGAACAGCAGCGTCGTTTCCGAGCAGCGGCGCGGTAAGGGTCCGGGCGACATCATGGCCGGTCTCTGCCGTTCGATTATCGAGAACGTGTTCACCAAGGTCATTCGCGTTTCAAATCTCAACCGTCTGGGCGACAAAGTCGTCGTCCAGGGCGGCACGTTCCGAAACGACGCGGTGCTGCGCGCATTCGAGCAGTATCTGGGCAAACCCGTCACGCGTGCGCCCCACCCGGGGCTGATGGGCGCTATCGGTATCGCCCTGCTCGCGCGCGAGGAATGCCGCAAGGGCGACGCCGGCACGTCGTTTATCGGGCTCGATGCCGTGGAGCGCTTCGAGCATCGCGAGTTCGGCGGCGTTACCTGCCGTCGGTGCAACAACCGCTGCCAGCGCGCGGTCGTGGCATTTGGCGACGGCTCGCTTTACGTCACGGGCAATCGCTGCCCGCGCGGCGGCGCCATCTCATGGGATGAGCTCGTGCGCGAGGTTCCCGCGGCGGAGGAGCTGCGTCCGCAGGGTGCTTGCGAGGCACAGGCACCCGGCACGGGGCGCGACCGGACCGCGGCTGCCCCCAATCTCTTTGTCGACCGCGAGAAGCTGCTGTTCGAGTCGTACCCCACGGTTCCCGTCAGCGGGGGGCGCGATGTCACGATCGGCATTCCCCGTGTGCTCGAGTTCTGGGACACCATGCCGTTCTGGTCGACGTTCTTCAGCACGCTCGGCTTTAAGGTGCGCGTCTCGGGACGCAGCACCAAGGCGATGTACGAGCGCGGTCTGGCGCACGTCACATCCGACACCGTGTGCTTCCCGGCCAAGCTCGTCCACGGGCACATCCGCAATCTCGTCGACGCCGGCGTCGACCGCATCTTCATGCCCATCATCACGACGGTGCCCACCGAAAACACCGCCTCTACCAGCGAGTGGATGTGCGCCGTCGTAAAGGGATACCCCTACGTGATGCGCAATTCCGATAACCCGGAGGAGCGTTTCGGCGTTCCGTTCGATACGCCGCTGTTCCACTGGTACGACGAGGGCGACCGAAACCGCCAGCTCAAGGCGTGGTGCAAGGAGACCTTCGATATCGATGCCGACCTGGTTGCCAAGGCGACCGAGCAGGCGGACCGCGCGCAGGAGACGTTTGAGAACCAGCTGCAGCTGCGCGGCAGGCAGGTGCTCGAGAACGTGCACGAGGACGGCGGCTACGCGGTGGTGATCGCTTCGCGCCCGTACCACAACGACCCGCTGGTCAACCACGGGCTGCCCAAGCTCTTCTCTGAGCGCGGCATCCCCGTGCTGACGCCCGATGCGGTGCCGGGGGTCTGCAACGTCGATCTTTCCAACAGCCGCATCGACATCGTGAACAACTATCATGCGCGCATGCTGTCGTGCGCGGTCATCGTCGCATCGACGCCCGAGCTCGAGCTCGTGCAGATGGGCAGCTTCGGCTGCGGCCACGATGCGTATCTCACCGACGAGATCGCGCGCATGATGGGCGAGATGGGCTCCAAGGTTCCGATGATGATCAAGCTCGATGAGAGCGACGTCGCCGGTCCCATGGGCATTCGCGTGCGTTCGTTTATCGAGTCGGTCAACCGTCGTCGCGCGGAGGAGCGTGCCGAGGGCGCCCGGGTGCACGCGGTCCATCCGCTCGACGACCCGTATAAGGTCAAGTACACCAAGCGCGACCGGCACGACAAGATCGCGCTGGTCCCCAACACCTCCCATGCGTTCTGCAGGCTCATGACCGCGGCGATGCGCAATCAGGGCGTGCGCGCCGAGGCCCTTGATATCGGGCGCGAGGATGCCATCCGCCTGGGCAAACGCTATGTGCACAACGACATCTGCTTCCCCGCGCAAATCGTGATCGGCGAGGCGCTCGCGGCACTCGAGAGCGGTAAGTACGACCCGCACGACGTCGCCGTGGTGACTGGCAAGTATATCGGCGACTGCCGCCTGACGCACTACATGCCCCTGCTGCGCCGCGCGCTCGACGACGCGGGATACGACTATGTCCCGGTGCTCACCAACGACGACGTCGATGCCCACAATGCGCATCCGGGCTTCAAGCTCGGCCTTGGCCCGAGCATCCAGATCGCCTACGGTCTTCCCATGATCGATGCCCTCGAGGCCATGCTTAGGCGCATCCGTCCCTACGAGCTCGAGAAGGGCGCGGCGGACGCTGCGTTCGACCGCGCGCTCGATGAGGTTATCGAGGGCATGGAGCGCTCCGGGCTGAGAGGCCAGGCGACGGGCTTCAAACGCGCGCTTGCGATCATGGACGCCGTTCCGTACGACCGCTCGAACCCGCATCCGACCGTTCTCATCGTGGGCGAGTACCTGCTCAATTTCCATCTCGGCGCCAACCACGAGATCGAGCGCTACCTCGAGGACAACGGGCTCGAGGTCATCGAGGCGCGCATGACCGACGTGATCCGCAAGACCTATTTCTACAAGCATGCGCAGTCGCGCGAGTTCCACGTCGACCTGTCGCTGCCCGAAAAGGCCTGGTACGCCACGGCGGACAACCTGTTCGAGCTCGCGCACGACCGTTGCGACCGCCTGGGCGCGGCGAGCCCGCTCTACGAGCCGCCGACGCGCATGCCCGAGCTCGTGCGCGCGAGCGATAAGATCCTGCACCATACGTTCGATGCGGGCGAGGGCGTGCTGATTCCGGCGGAGATTCTCGAGCACGCCAAGCGCGGCTGCCGCAACTTCGTGATCCTGCAGCCGTTCGGGTGTCTGCCCAACCATGTCGTGGGGCGCGGGCTCATCCATGCGCTCAAGGAGCAGTATCCCACGGCGCAGTTCCTGCCGCTCGACTACGATCCCGACGTGAGCTTCGCCAACGTGGAGAACCGTCTTCAGATGCTCATCATGAACGCCAAGGCGCAGGGGTGCGGTGAGGCGCATGGCGAGACCGCGTAAGGACGCCGATGCGCCCGATGCACGCACCCGTATCATCGAGGCGTTTTGGGAGCTCATCGAGAACAACAGCATCTTCGAGCTGTCGGTTGGCGAGGTGACCCGCGCCGCCCAGTGCAATCGCGGAACGTTTTACTACTATTTTCACGATTTCGATGAACTCGTCGCCATCGCCATAGCCCAGCTGCTGCAGGATAACGAGCTCATCACCGATGCCCTCTGGCATTTTTCGAGCGAGGGCGACCTTTCGGCGTTCGACCGGCGCGACGTCCGCTGCCTGCTGCAGCGCATCGTCATCACCATGAGGGCGGGTGCCGCCGAGCAGGTCGTGCAGGGCATCCATACGATCATCATCGACCGCGTGAGAGAGATCGTCCACCCCGACGGAGAAGAGCTCAAGGCAGATTCGAGCTTTGCGGTGGGCTTTCTGGTCTCGGGCATCATGGGCTTTGTGATGGCGGTCGGCTTTGTCCGGGAGGGCGGCGAGGAGATAGACCTCGAGCAGCTGGGGGACAGCGCGTGCGCGTACCTGAGGGCGGTCGCCATGCAGACGGTGGAAACGGTCGCGCAAGTCGAGGGCGTCGATACATCCGAGCTGCTCGGACGCGTCTCCAAGGAGGCCGATGCCTATCGCGCATCGCGTGCGACGAGTCCCGACGTGGTGAAAGACGCCTAGGGTTTCTCTTGCGGGGCGCCTGTCGCGCATCGCGCGGTGAGTCCCGCGATGCGGTCATAACCTGCATTCATGTGAGCCGGGTTTATAGATATTCCTCCAGCTGTTAACATAGACAACCTGTGGGTAAAGAGACAAAAGCGCCGCCGACGGGCGGGCGTTTTGATTTCGATGAACTCATGTAAGGAAACGAGCATGTTAGATAGATTTACCGATCGCGCGCGTAAGGTCATGTCCATGGCCAAGCAAGAGGCGCTTGATCTTCATTCAAATAAGGTGGGCACCGAGCACCTGCTGCTCGCGCTTGCCAAGGAGGACGAGGGCATTGCCGCCGAGGCACTGCGTTCGCTCGACATCTCCTACGATGACATCATGGATACTCTCAAAGAGGTCCAGACCACGGTTCCCGAGCCCAGCGAGGAGACCGAGGCGGCCAAGCTCGCCTTTACGCCGCTCGTCATTAGCGTTATGGAGCGTTCATTCCGCGTGGCGCGTGAGAATAACCAGACCTACGTGTCGACCGAGCACTTGCTGATCGGCATCGTCGAAGAGGGCAACGGCATGGCCATGGACATCCTCATGCGCCTGGGTGTGTCGTCCGCCTCTATCAAAAAGGCTATCGAGAAACTCACCGCCAAGGACCAGGACAAGAAGCGTCCGCTCGCCGGCGCCGGTGCTGGTCGTCCCGGTGCGGGCCTGCCGTTCTTTAGCGGCTCGGATGCCTCTCAGCAAAAGGGGAGTGGCACCGATACGCTTAAGCAGTTCGCGACTAACCTCACGCAGAAGGCGCGCGACGGCGAGCTCGACCCTGTAATTGGTCGCGAAAAGGAAGTCCAGCGTATGATGGAAATTCTTTCGCGCCGCACCAAGAACAACCCGCTCATTCTGGGCGACCCCGGCGTGGGCAAGACGGCCATCGTCGAGGGCCTGGCTCAGCAGATTGCAGCCGGCAACGTGCCCGAGAACCTCATGAACCAGAATATCTGGACGCTCGACCTGCCGGGCCTCGTGGCGGGCGCCAAGTATCGCGGCGAGTTTGAGGAGCGCCTCAAGAACGTGATCCAAGAGGCCACCGAAGCCGACGACGTCATCCTGTTTATCGACGAGATGCACACCATCATCGGTGCCGGTTCTGCCGAGGGCTCCATCGACGCGAGCTCCATGCTCAAGCCCGTGCTCGCGCGCGGCGCCTTCCAGATTATCGGCGCCACCACGGCCGAGGAATTCCGCAAGTACCTCACCAAGGACCCGGCTTTCGAGCGTCGCTTCCAGACCATCGATGTCGAGGAGCCGAGCGTCGAGGACACGGTCAAGATCCTGACCGCGCTCAAGCCGCGCTACGAGGAGCACCACCATGTGCGTTACACACAGGGTGCTATCGAGGCCGCCGCGAACCTCTCCAACCGCTACATTCAGGACCGCTTCCTGCCCGATAAGGCCATCGACCTCATCGACGAGGCCGGTGCCCGCGCCCGCATTGCCGCCAATCGCGCGCCCGAGCCGGTGCGCGAGGCCGAGCATCGCGTCGAGGAGCTCAAGGCTGCCGCACAGGAGGCCACCGAGAGCGACGACATGAACAAGGCCGCCGAGATTACCGAGCAGCAGAAAGCTGCCGAGATTGAGCTCGCCGAGGCCAAGGCTGCCTGGACGGCCGAGCTCGACGCCAGCCCGCTCACCATCGACGTGAGCCAGATCGCCGATATCGTGTCCGTGACTTCGGGCGTGCCGGTGTCCTCGCTTACCGAGAGCGAGAGCCGTCGCCTGCTGCAAGCCGAAAGCGTGCTCAAGACGCGCATCATTGGTCAGGATGAGGCTGTCGAGGCCGTTGCCAAGGCCGTGCGCCGCAGCCGCTCGCCGCTCAAGGATCCGCGTCGCCCCGGCGGCAGCTTTATCTTCCTGGGTCCCACCGGCACGGGCAAGACCGAGCTCGCCAAGACGCTCGCCGAGTACCTCTTTGGCAGCAAGGATGCACTCATCAGCTTCGACATGTCGGAGTTTGGCAGCGAGTTCGAGGTCTCCAAGCTCATCGGTAGCCCTCCGGGTTACGTCGGTCACGACGAGGGCGGCCAGCTCACCAAGGCCGTTCGTCGTCACCCGTACTCGGTCGTGCTGTTCGACGAGATCGAGAAGGCGCACCCCGATATCTTCAACATCTTGTTGCAGGTGCTGGAGGAGGGCCGCCTGACCGATAGCCAGGGCAAGACGGTTGACTTCCGCAATACCGTGATCATCATGACATCCAATGTGGGCGCCCGCGAGATTGCGCAGGATGCGAGCGTTGGCTTTGGCACCACCGGCGAGCAGGGCCTTACCTCGAGCGAGATTAAGGGCCGTGCAATGGGCGAGCTCAAGCGCCTGTTCCGCCCCGAGCTGCTCAACCGTATCGACGACATCGTGGTGTTCCAGAAGCTTTCGGGCGAGAACCTGACCAAGATCGCGCACTTGCTGGTGGACGACCTGCGTCAGCGCCTGATTGCCAACGGCATGAACATCAAGCTCACCGATGCGGCCTACGACAAGATCGTGGCCGAGGGCACCGACCTCACCAACGGTGCGCGTCCGCTGCGTCGTGCCATCCAAAAGCTCATCGAGGATCCGCTGTCCGAGGAGCTGCTGGCCGGCGAGTGGGGCGAGGGCGATACCGTCCTGTGCGATGTGGCCGACGGCAAGTTTGTCTTTAGCCATGGTACGGGCGAGATCCCGGCACCGCGTCCGGCGGGCACGCTCGGTGGCGATACCGCTCCGGCGGCGCCGCACACCGGCAACGCCGCGCCCGTGAGCGGCGGCGTGACCTCGGGCCCCGGCGGCATGATGCAAGCCGGTTCCGGCGCGCTGTAGGGCGTAACATAGCTTTGCGAAGGGGCACTCCTGTCGGGGCGCCCCTTTTTTATGAGTAAATGGTGCTATACTCGAAATATAAATATGTATAGCAGAAGGAGCTAGCATGCCAATATCGGTACTCGACTCACGGCCGGTCCAGATGAATGTACGCATGGATCGCCAACTCAAAGAGGCTGGGGACGCCGTGCTGGCGCATATCGGCATGACGCCGTCACAAGCTGTGAGGGAGCTGTGGCAGTACTTGACCGAGAACGGTCATATGCCCGTCGCAAAAAAGAATGATGACGAAGTCCTGCCTGACGACATACGATCGAAGGTGAGTTCGTCCCGCGTCTCGGAAGGGGCTGCGTTAATTTCGAATTTTTATGAGCGGTTCTCGATTCAGAGGCCGAGCCCCGATGAAGCCTTTGATTACGACGAGTTATACGATCAAATGATGAGCGAGAGATTCAGTGATTGGATCGAATTATGAGCGGCGTCGGAACGAAACGTGTGCTCAAGCTGCTGATCGACACGAACGTCTGGCTAGATTACTTTCTCGCTCGCACGAATGCGACCAGGCCGATAGTCGAGCTCCTTTCTCGCGCGGCGGAAGCGGAGGATATCGTCCTCTTCTCGTCCTCCCTGTCTGTCAAAGACGTCTATTACATTCTGGGAAGGACGATGAAGGCCGACGCCCGCCGTGAGGGGGCTCTCACTCCCGAAGCCATCGCCGGTGCCGACGAGACAGCGTGGGCGTGCGTTCGCCTGATTCGGCAAAAGTCGATTATTGCCTCGGTCGGTGCAGACGAGGTCTTCGACTCCTTTGTGTTCAAGTATCATCACAACGACTTTGAGGACGACCTGATGCTGGGCGTCGCCAATCGCATTGATGCCGATTACGTCGTGACCGAGGACAAGAATCTTATTAAGCATACCAATGGTGTATGCATTAACGTTCAACAGGCGTTGAAGTTGGTTGAAGGATCCAACGTCCCTTCGGCGCGGCCCGTCTAACCTGCTTTATCTTGATAAAGTGGCGTTTCCTCGCCGTTAGCCGATGATGCGAGAGCGCTCGGCGTTTTCGACTGGTTTATGCAAACGAAGTCTGGGAATATACAAGGCGCATGTCTTATTGTCTAACCAGTTGCGCCAAGGAGGCACCATGGACTACAAGATTACTGGCTACGAGCCCGCCCAGCTGTTCCATTTCTTTGAGGAGATCAGCGCGATCCCCCGTGGGTCTGGCAACGAGAAGGGCATCAGCGATTTCTTGGTTGCGTTTGCCAAGGAGCGCGGCCTCGACGTGTATCAGGACGAGGTCTACAACGTCATCATTCGTAAGCCCGCATCTGCCGGCGCCGAGAATGCCCCGACCGTGATGCTGCAGGGCCACATCGACATGGTGTGCGACAAGCTTGGCTCCGTTGAGCACGACTTTACGACCGATGGTATCGACCTGGTCGTCAAGGACGGCGTCCTCACCGCTAACGGCACCACCCTGGGCGCCGACAACGGCATTGCTGTCGCTCTGATGCTCACCGTGCTCAACGACGATTCGATTGCTCATCCGGCCCTCGAGTGCGTGTTCACCACCGACGAGGAGACTGGCCTGGTTGGCGCCGAGACGCTCGACAAGTCCCAGATTAGCGCCCGCACCATGATCAACCTCGATTCCGAGGAGGAGGGCGTGGCCACCGTCAGCTGCGCCGGCGGTGTCGTCGTTACCTACACCTGCCCGATCGTGCGCGAGCACAAGACCGGCAGCACCCTTACGCTCGAGATCTCCGGCCTGCTGGGTGGTCACTCCGGCGCCGACATCCACCTGGAGCGCGGCAACGGCAACCTCATCATGGCCCGCATCATCGACCGCCTGATGGTTGCCGGCGAGCCCGCCATCGTCAGCTTTAACGGCGGCACTAAGGACAACGCCATCAACCGTGAGTGCAAGGCCGAGCTGGTCTACACTGATCACGCTGCCGCCGAGGCCGCGGCCCAGATCGCAAAGGGCATCATTGCCGACGTCACTGCCGAGCTCGAGGTCTTTGACCCCGGCTTTACCTGCACCGTCGAGATTGCCGACGACGCCGAGGTCGAGGCCATGGATCAGAAGTCCGCGCTTGCCCTCATCCGCGCCCTGCGTCTTGCCCCTAACGGCGTGATTCGCCGCAACGTCGCCACCGACGGCTCCGTCGAGGTTTCCTCCAACATCGGTGTGGTTGCCACTTCTGACGACGAGGTCAAGATCATGCTGTCCCCGCGCTCCTCGATTACCTCGCTGCAGAACGAGTTCAAGGACCGCCTGCAGACGCTGGCCGATGTCCTGGGCTTCGACGCCAAGTTCGAGTTCGAGTATCCCGGCTGGAGCTATGCCGAGCATTCGCCGGTCCGCGACATCTTTGTCGAGAGCTATCGCGAGCTCTTTGGCTCCGAGCTGCGCATCGAGTCCATTCACGCCGGCCTTGAGTGTGGCCTGTTTGCCGAGGCCCTGCACGGCCTGGACGCCATCGCCGTGGGCCCGACGCTCTCCGATGTCCACACCCCGGACGAGAGCATGGAGCTCGCTTCTGCCGAGCGCTTCTACGAGCTGCTCATCGACGTCCTCAAGCGCCTCGCTGCGTAAAGGTTGCGCTAGCAGCAGTCCGAGCCACGTGCTAGCGGATTGCAAATGACATTATGAGAGGGGGCATCTGAGCTTTTGCGACGGGTGCCCCCTCTCTTCTTTTAAGAAATGGGAAATTGATTGGCGTCTAGCCCATATCCGCCTTGATGAGGTCGATGGTGCGCTGGCAGTTTTCGCGGACGGGGCCGAGCATATGCTCGCGCAGGTCCGCCATGCCGGGCAGGTCGGCATATTCGTCCATGACCTCTTCCATGCAAATGGGTACCTCGTAGGCGAGGTCCATCATGGCCGCAAAGCAAAACTTCTCGGATAGCCCGGCATCGGTAAGCGCCGCCTCCAGCGCGGGGTCGCCCATACCGTGGTATCGGCGGATAGCGCCTGGACCGATGCGTCCCACACGGTTTTCGCCGCCAACGCTCATGGCAAGGCGCGCTCGGCGGCGCATGCGCTCATATGCCAAACCCGATGCGACATCGTACATTCGAGCCATCATGGCTGCGCCGTCGTTTCCAAGGAGCAGGGAATAGTTTTTCGCATGCGCATCCGGTGCGCCGATAATGGCGTTGAAGAACAGTATTTGCGTAAACAGATACAGGTTAAGTTGATGGTGGCTCGTATTTATGAGGAGCTCTTGAATGTCGCGGGTGGTCGGGCCGCCGTCTGCCGTGTACTTTTGGGCGGGCATCACCCCAAGTGCCTGGCAGAGGTCTTCTTGATGTAGACGCCTGATCGTTCCGTCTTCGACTTTCATGCGGTCATAGCGCTCAACAATGAGGGCAGGTTCGTCCTCAAACATACGATATTCGACGTTTGCCGTTGCGATACCGGCGCGCTGGGCGCTTTTCATGCAGACAAACTCATTGAGAGCCTCGAGTTTAAATCCGATAACGCCATTTTTGAAAATATGCGTCGTGGGCGAGGAGCCCACACATTCGCACCAGCGACCGTCTATGAGTGCGAGTGCGAACTTGCCCTGGTTGCCTCCAAGTGACCAACTTTCATCTAGACCCATCCACGATGCATCGCGGTCATCTCTGATCGACTTGAGACGCAGCGCAATCTCGTGATCGCCTATAGGGCGGTATTCGCTGGTGCGATGCAGGACGGCGTTGACGTCTTCTTCGGCACAAAACTGCACTCCACCCGGACAGTCAAGTCCGATATGGCTGAGTAGCGCAACGGCATTGTTGGGTCTAACGTCGAATTCGGCAGCAATCGCTTTTCGCTGATCCTCGCTGTCGGGTAGAAGGCCAAACAGGTACGGATTCATGACCTGTTGTCCGTATGTGCGATTCGATACGGGTATGTTGGTCGATAGGGCTGGCCCGTCATAGTCATGATCGTAGGTAAAGCTGATAAGACCGTTCTCATCTTGCGTGAGCGTTCCCGCAGGTACGCCGCAAATAATGGTCCGAAGTGATGTTCTGGCCATTGGCTATTTCCCGTCAGGCTTTGGTTGGACAGATGCGTTTGCGGCAATCGAGACTCCGAGATTGGACATGGCGAAATCTGCGAAGGCTTTGTCGTAGAGTTCAGACGTAAAGGGGGCGTCTGCAAGAACCGGAATGGCGGCGCAGCAACGGTAGCTATGAGAGGGACGTTGAGCGCGATGGCGTCTGGGGGTACTGTGAGGTTGCAAATCGGCACGCGGAACGTTGGCTGATTGCTCATTTTTCGTTTCGCCTATATCCCCTTGAGCGGCGAGCGCCAGTCCGAGAGCATTGAAGATTGCCAATAGCTTGTCGAGTCGAATGCCGGTGGCATCTCCTAGCTCGAGCGATGCGAGCAGGCGCTCCGAAACACCGGCTTTTTTAGCGAGCGCCGCACGGGTGATTCCCTGTGCCTCGCGTGCCTGGCGCACGTAGATGCCAGCTTGGCGCGGTGTGGTGATGGGAAGGGTATCCACGGCGATCTCCTAACGTGCAGACTTTTGCATATTAGTATGACATGCAAAAGTCTGCACGAATAGGCATTATGCAAAACTCTGCATGAGACCCCTACATTGACGTTGGCTTATGAGAGGCGTTTTTTATATCGTGAGGATCCCCAGATGCTCAAGTAAGATCTTAAGCCCGATGAGGACGAGTACGACGCCACCCACGATGGTGGCGGGTTTTTCGTAACGCGCGCCAAAGGTATGGCCGATCGCTACGCCGGCGACGGAGAAGATAAACGTTGTGACGCCGATAAGCGATACAGCGGGAACGATGTCAACCGAGAGCGCCGCAAACGAGATACCTACGGCTAGGGCGTCAATCGAGGTGGCAATGGCAAGAATCAGATATTCTGCCAGGTCAATTTTTTCAGCATCCTTGCCGTCGCCCTCATCCTCGTCTTCGGTAAAGGCTTCCCACAGCATTTTGCCGCCGATAAAGGCCAATAGGATAAAGGCGATCCAATGGTCGATGGGTCCGATGATGTCCATGAATTGACTGCCGAGCGCCCATCCGATTACGGGCATGCCGGCCTGAAAGCCGCCAAAGAACAGGCCGAGCACCACGGCGACTTTAAGGTTGATCTTTTTCATGCCGAGACCCTTGCAGATGGAAACGGCAAAGGCGTCCATCGAAAGGCCAACGGCGAGCAACATGAGCTCTGCGAGTCCCATAGTTTGGCTCCCTCTCTGCGGGCGAGCCCGATTACGCGACTACTCCCTCATTTATATGAGACCCGATGCTACCACATGAGCAGTCAAAGGAGCCCCGTCCCAAATGAGCTACCTAAGCGGTGTTCGCTCATTCTGTAAGCATCGGATTTCGTGGCTGCTGCGGGGACAAACCGTGAGAAACTATTTAGCGTTTATGGAGCGTATACGATGGGAGCGATGCCTTGGATAAGAACGAGCTGCAAAAGCGTATGGAACAGGCCATCCGCCTGACGGCACCTGGTCAGCCGATCCGCACCGCCCTCGACATGATCATCGCCGGTCACCTGGGCGCCCTTATCTGCGTCGGCGACACCGAAAACGTGCTCGCTGCCGGTAACGACGGCTTCCCGCTCAACATTTCGTTCACCTCGAACCGTCTGTTCGAGCTCTCCAAGATGGACGGTGCCATCGTCATCGACGGCGACCTCACCCAGATCCTGCGCGCCAACTTCCACCTCAATCCCGATCCCTCGCTTGCCACGAGCGAGACGGGCATGCGTCACCGCACCGCCGCTCGCATGTCGGTGCTCACCGATGCCATCGTGATCTCGGTTTCGGCTCGTCGTGCCGTTGTCAACGTGTACGTCCACGGCAAGAGCTACGAGATCCAGCCTGTCACCACCATCATGAGTTCGGTCAACCAGCTCGTCGCCACGCTCCAGACCACCCATCAGTCGCTCGATCGCTCCCTGCTGCGCCTGACGGCCCTCGAGCTCGATGACTACGTTACGCTCGCCGACATTACCGGTATTTTCTCGAGCTTCGAGATCATGCAGCAGGCAAAGACCGAGCTTAAGGATTGCATCGTCAAGCTGGGCAACCAGGGCAAGCTCGTGCAGATGCAGCTCGAACAGCTCGCGGGCTCCAGCATGGATACCGAATACGATCTGATGATCCGCGACTACGCGAGCGATTCCTCCGAGGCCAATGCCGAGAAGATTCGCGCAGAGCTCGCTCGCATGACGCCTAAGGACCTGTCCGACCCACAGCATGTGGCGGCGGTTCTGGGTTATGACGACCTGGACGAGGACTCCGTCATGACGCCGCTGGGCCTGCGCACGCTTTCGCGTGTGTCCGTCGTGCGCGACGGCGTGGCCGAGAAGATCGTCGACGAGTACGGCTCGCTGCAGGAGCTCATGGACGATATCAGCGAGGATCCGGAGCGCCTAGGCGACTTTGGCGTCAACAACCCTGCCATTCTTGCGGACTCGCTGTACCGCATGAAGGGCACCAAACAGGGGAACGCATAATGGCGCCCGTATGCGCCGTGGTCGTTGCCGGCGGCAGCGGTCAGCGCTTTGGAAATCCCGGCGGCAAGCAGCTCGTTAACGTGGCGGGCCGTCCGCTTATGAGCTGGTCCATCCGCGCGTTCGACCGGAGCGACAAGGTCGGCCACATCGTGGTGGTGTGTCCTGCCGAGCGCCGTGCCGAGATGCGCCGCCTGGCTATCGACCCGTTTGACTATGACACGCCCATCAGCTTTGCCGATGCCGGCGATACCCGTCAGGATTCCACCCGTGCCGGCGTGCACGCGGTGCCGGCGGGTTTCGAATATGTCGCCATCCACGACGGCGCCCGTCCGCTCATTACCACCGAGGCTATCGACCACGCTATCGACGTGCTCGTGAGCGACCGCGCCCTCGACGGTGTCGTGTGCGGCCAGCCCGCCATCGACACACTCAAGATCGTCGATGGCGATAACATCGTTGAGACACCGCCGCGCGAACTCTATTGGGCTGCACAGACGCCGCAGATCTTTAGTGTCGACGCTATGAAGCGCGCCCATGCCGCGGCGATTGCCGAGGGCTTTATCGGCACGGACGATTCGTCGCTGGTCGAGCGCATGGGCGGGCGTGTCCGCTGCGTCCAGAGCCCACGTGACAACCTTAAGGTGACGGTGCCCGAGGACCTGCGTCCCGTAACCGCGATTCTGCTCGGTCGCATGGCCGAGGGAGAGGACCTTCCCCATGTTCAGTAACCTGCGCATTGGCCATGGCTACGACGTCCACCGTCTGGTGGAGGGGCGTCGATGTATCATCGGCGGGGTCGACATTCCCTACGAGCGCGGCCTGCTGGGCCACTCGGATGCCGATGTGCTCGCGCACGCCTTGGCCGACGCCATTTTGGGCGCCTGCCGCGGGGGAGATATCGGCAAACTGTTCCCCGACACCGATCCTGCCTATGAGGGTGCCGATTCGATGGTGCTGCTTGCCCGTGTGATGGACTATGCGCGCGAGCTGGGCTTTGAGTTTGTCGATGCCGACTGCACCATTGCCTGCCAGCAGCCCAAGATCACCCCGCACCGCGATGCCATGCGCGCCAACCTCGCCCATGCTCTGGGCGTTGACGTCGAAAACGTGGGCGTCGCCGCCACCACGACCGAAAAGCTCGGTTGGGAAGGTCAAGGCGAGGGAATTGGCGCCTGGGCCGTCTGCCTGCTACAGAAAACTGTTAAGGAGTAACGAATGCGTATCTACAACAGCGCTACCCATAAAAAGGAAGAGTTCCAGCCCATCGAGTCCGGCAAGGTCCGCATGTACGTGTGCGGCCCCACGGTCTACGACAACATTCACATCGGCAACGCCCGCACGTTCATCAGCTTCGATGTGATTCGCCGCTGGCTCATCGCGAGCGGCTACGAGGTCACGTTCGCCCAGAACCTCACCGATGTCGACGACAAGATTATCAAGCGCGCCAACGAGCAGGGCCGTACGGCCGCCGAGGTCGCGACGGAGTTCTCGGATAAGTTCATTGGCGTCATGCGCGCTGCCAACGTGCTCGATCCCGATGTGCGTCCCCGCGCCACCAAAGAGATCGGCCCCATGATCGCCATGATCAAGACGCTTATCGAGCAGGGTCATGCCTATGCCGCCGATAACGGCGACGTGTACTTTGCCGTGCGCAGCGACCCCAACTACGGCCAGGTCTCGGGCCGCAACATCGACGACCTTATGGTGGGCGCGCGCATCGAGGAGAACGAGGACAAGAACGACCCGCTCGACTTTGCCCTGTGGAAGGCCGCCAAGCCTGGCGAGCCCAGCTGGCCGAGCCCCTGGGGCGAGGGCCGTCCCGGCTGGCACACCGAGTGCGCCGCCATGGTGCACCGCTACCTGGGCACCCCGATTGACATTCACGGCGGCGGCTCCGACCTTGCCTTCCCGCATCACGAGAACGAGTGCGCCCAGGCAACCTGCGCCTGGCACCAGGGCTTCTCCAACACGTGGATGCACACGGGCATGCTGCTGGTAGACGGCGAGAAGATGTCCAAGTCGCTCGGTAACTTCTTTACGCTGGCCGAGGTGCTCGAGCAGCACTCTGCCGCGGCCCTTCGCCTGCTGATGCTGCAGACGAGCTATCGCTCGCCGCTCGACTTCTCCTGGGAGCGCCTGGAGGGTGCCGAGAACTCGCTCACGCGTATCGCCGGCACGGTCGAGAACCTGCGTTGGGCTGCGAACCACGCGACGGCCGACGCCGATGAGGCTGCCGCCGAGGCGTTTGTCGCTAAGGCCGCCGAGACTCGCGCCGCCTTTAAGGAGTGCATGGACGACGACTTTAACACCGCCGGTGCCATGGGTGCCGTCTTTGGCTTTGTCACCGAGTGCAATCAGTATCTGGAGCAGGCGGGCGATGCTGCCGACAAGGCCGCAGTCCTGGCAGCCGCTGATACGCTGACCGAGCTGCTCGATACGTTTGGCGTCGAGCTCCCCGAGCCCAAGGTCGAGTTGCCGCTGGGCCTGCTGGGCGTTGCCGCTGGCCTGGTTGCCTACACGGGTGACGATGTGGACGAGGCGGCTGCCAAGATTCTCGAGGCTCGCGCCGAGGCCCGTGCCGCCAAGAACTGGGATTTGGCAGACGCCATCCGCGATCAGCTCAAGGACCTGGGCCTGATGATTGAAGATACTGCCGCGGGCACTCGTATCAAATCTCTCTAATCCCCGCGGGTTTCCCAAGCACCCGACCTTGCCGTTCAAACCGTCGCTCGCGTACTCAAGTACGCGTCGCTCCTCTTTCACGGCAATCTCGGGCACTTGGAAAACCCGTACCGACCGCTTGAGCTATTCGTCTTAAGCGGTCGCTTCTTTTGTCCTGTTTGAAAATTATTTAAAGGAGGCCGCTTTATGGCCGACAATCGCAAGCGCGCATCGCGTGGAGGCAAGCAGGCTGCTTCTGGCTCGCGTCCGATTCGCCGCAATGATCGCGCTGCCGCTCCCAAGGGCCAGCGCGATCGCACCCAGGCTGCGCGTCCGCAGCGCGATCGCAACCGCGACGCTGTCCAGGCTCCCAAGGGCGAGTTTATCGAAGGTCGTCGTGCTGCCGCCGAGGCGCTGCGCACTGGTTTTCCCATCAAGTGCGCGCTCATTGCCGAGGGCGGGGAGCGCGATGCCGCCCTGTCGCGTCTGGTCGATGACCTCAACGCCGCGGGTGTCCGCATTAAGTACGTGCCGCGTGCACAGCTCGATGCGCTGTCGAGCCATGGCGCTCACCAGGGCATCGCGCTCGAGGTGGGCAACTTCCCCTATGCTGATGTTGCCGATATTCTCGACCGCGCAGGCGAGGGTCCGGCACTTGTCGTGGTGCTCGACCATGTGACCGACGACGGTAACTTTGGCGCTATCGTGCGCTCCGCCGAGGTCGTGGGCACCGCGGGCGTCATCATCGCCAACAAGCGCGCCGCCGGCGTGACCGTGGGCAGCTACAAGACCTCTGCCGGCGCCGTCATGCACCTGCCCATTGCGCAGGTTCCCAATATCGCCCGTGCACTCGATGACCTCAAGGCCGCTGGCTTTTGGGTGGGCGGTGCCTCCGAGCACGCCGAAGGCAGTTGCTGGGATACTCCCTTCGAGGGTCGCGTGGCGCTCGTCATGGGGTCCGAGGGCGATGGCATCTCGCGCCTGGTGCTCGAGAAATGCGACTTTTTGACCAAGCTTCCCCAGCGCGGCATGACCGAGAGCCTCAACGTTGCCCAGGCAACGACGGCGCTATGCTTTGAGTGGTTACGTCGCAACGCCGGCGAGCTCATGGGGGAGGAGTAGCGCATGTCCAAGAAGAACCGCGCCAAGTCCAAGGCCAAGCGTTTTGGCGAAGGCTCGGCCAAGCCGATTGTCTCGGCCGCGACTTATGGTGTGGGCGGCAATGCGTTTGCGCAGGCCATCGCCGATCCGGTCTCGACGGTGCACTCTAATAAGCCCGAGCTGTTAGTGGTCGACGGCTACAACGTGATTCACTGCACGCCGCGCTACGAAAAACTCGTGTACGACCATTCCGACGACCCGTATTCCAGCGACGTTCACGATATGGCGCGCACCGCCCTCATCAACGACGTCGCCGCCTTTGCCCAGGGCCGCTACGAGGCCGTGATCGTGTTCGACGGCGCGGGCAATATCTCCAGCGAGCGCCACAACCTGCCGGCCCGCGGCGTGCGCATCGAGTTTTCGCCGACGGGCGTCTCTGCCGATACCGTGGTGCAGAAGCTCTGCATCGAGGCACGTGAGGAGGGCCGCGCGTGCTCCGTGGTATCGAGCGACGGCACAATCCAGGCCGTCGTCATGGGCAAAGGTGTTACGCGCATCTCGAGCCGCATGCTGGTGGACGAGATCAAGCAGATCGATAACGACGTACACGAGGCAGAGGAAGCTCCGCAGATCAAGATGACCCTGGGCAGCCGCCTGAGCCCCGAGGCACTGGCCAAGCTCAAGGCTCTGCGCGGGAGGTAGGGGAGTTGGCGGAGCGATGCTGTCTCGCTAACTCCATTCAGCGATGTCGATCATTCTTTCGAGGCGCCATGTTAGCGCCTCTTTTAGATAAGGCAGTCTTGCTGTAAGAGCGTCGTTTTTGGATAGGATTTCGATTGCCTCGTCAACGAAACCCTCGAGCTTGTTGCCGTCAAACCAGCCCATGTCCTCGACGAGCAACATTTGTTTGGCGGGGCTTGAATGAAATTGTGCACTGGTAAAACTGTGCTCTCCCGCCCTAAGCTCCTCTAGTGATATGTTGCACCAGAGTGATGAGCCCGAATCGAAGATGGGGGCTGGTCTGCAGACCAGTGAGTTGACGTTTCGCACGAGGCCGAAGTTGCGCCAATGACGATCGTAGTTAGCAATGATGTCATCGCATACGATCATGCGGTCAAGGGCGCCTTTTATATCTGTCGCTCCAAGCTCCTCGCAGTTTGCTACATACCGTTCGTAATCGGTTAGTCGCTCGTCTGCATTTGCATGCTGGTTTACATAGAACGCAGGGACATATTCTTCTTCGTCAGTTAAGAAGACGTTGCATGTGCTCAAGGCAGAAGTACCCGCGCCTTCGAGCGAATAGGGTACATAATCGCAAGCGTTTAGGATGCGACGGTGAAGTGCGGTCGCCACCATCTCGTTATAGGGTTCCTGGTTTAGATGCGCACCTGCCTTGTGGAGGATTCGACGGTCACCCTCGCATGTCCAGTACTTTTGAAGATTGCCGTCCGAGGTGTTGTCGGGCTTTGCGGCAGCCGCCTTGCCCTCTGGGGCGAAGGGCGCGATGCTGAGAGAGACGTCGTCAAAAGCATTATTGAAGAAATTGATATCTTCCCACGCGAGACCGGAATCTTGGGGTCTAATCCAATACTGGTCGGATAGGGAGAGGCCGAGATTTCGCTGGATGAGTTCATCGGGAACATCGACTGCGGCTTCTGCAAGCAGGGAGGCTAGCCCAATGCGCGCGAGCGGGATACCGCGGCCTCGCCACCAAATGCGGAAAGAGTCGAGCGACACGGGACTATTGGGGCCAAGTACTCCAATAGGGGCGTGGATGTAATCGATGTCGGCACCGATGTGGGTAAAGTCTTTTCGCGATGTGCTGTAGACCAGCTGGGCGACTTCGTGCGTGCGGTTCATGAGGGTAAATGTAATCTCGCTTTTTCCATGGCCTCGACGGGGGCGTCCCCCCGTTTTGGTCACGGAGCGGAGTCGTGCGTTGACGCTGTCTTTGTCGATGAGCCATACACCAGAAGCCTTGCGTGCCTCAAGCGCTCCGTTTTTTATGAGCTCTTGCACCCTGCGCGGGGTGATGTCGAGTAGCTCTGCAGCTTCCTTCGTGGTCAACATCGCGAAACCCTTCGCCAGAACGAATAGTTTTATTTATTCCATTGTAATTAAAACTATTCGTTCTGACGAATAGTTTTGAGATGTGGTCGGTCGAAGGGCCTGTTGCGCCTCGTCCGCAATTCCTTTATTCTTATCTGGCTTCGCGCGAAAGCGCCAAGTGTGCCAGTGTGGCGCAACGGTAGCGCAACTGATTTGTAATCAGTGGGTTGCAGGTTCGATTCCTGTCACTGGCTCCATGAGAGTTTCGGGTTCTGCTCCCTTGTGGGACAGGGCCCGTTTCTTGTATGTGCCGGAATCGAACCTGCGAGGGCGCGAGCGTCAAGCGAACGCGGAGCGTTCGTAGCGAGCGGGCAAGGATGCCGGCAGGCATCCGAAGCCGGAGCGGATTCGCGAAGCGAATACGCGGACTTCCTGTCACTGGCTCCATGAGAGTTTCGGGCTCTGTTCCCTTGTGGGACAGGGCCCGTTTCTTTTTAGGTAGGCGCCTACGTGGTCTGGTTCCTTTTCCGTCACCTGCAATAACCAAGCACTGCTTGGTCGTTTGATATGGCCCCACAAAAGAGAATGGAATCAACAAGGTCAGCGAAACGGAATCGCTGGCATCAGGTCTATGGAAAGGAAGAAGACCATGATTTACCCTCTTTGCGACATTGCCGGCAGGAACAGGGCAACAGGTAAGCCGATCGTCAGTACTTGTGTCATGGATATGCAGGTGCAGCTGCTGCGCTATTTTCGCGATTATGGTTTGGATGACGATCCGGATTGGTGCGAGTCCCTCGATGCCATTCTCGAATCGCAACGAGAAGACGGTTGTTTTCCTCTGAGCAGCGATTGCCATATGCCCAGTGATGCACGTGTCGATTTTCTCTATCGACCTACGTACGCTTGCTGCCAGATCATGATGCGAGCTCTGCTGGGTGGAAAGCTATCGGACGAGCAGGGGCAACGCGTCAAAACTGCCCTGTCTCGCGGCCTTGCTTTTTCCTGCGGGCGCGGCCTTAATGGCCACGGTATCGAAGATCTTGAGCGGCAGTGCGAGGACGTTGCCGATTTTGGCCGTGCGGGGATTACGGAAATAGCTGAGCGTTATCCCATGCTGTGCCCCGAGTTTTTCTCCCTTATTAATAAGATTGGAGACGAATACGTTGAGCGCA
Source organism: uncultured Collinsella sp. (assembly GCA_959026535.1). Lineage (GTDB taxonomy): Bacteria > Actinomycetota > Coriobacteriia > Coriobacteriales > Coriobacteriaceae > Collinsella. Next base: position 36,918 of record CAUFMB010000009.1, read on the forward strand.
TCGCCAATGGAGATGTGATTTACTACTTTGGATCAAATCTTGCACAGAAGATTTTGACGGCGGCAGAGTCCCTGGGCCGGACCAATTTGTCGCTCGACAAAATCCAACGCTCTCTTGAGATGGACTCGAAGAGAAAAAATCGATAGGTTAAAGATTAGAAAGGCGGGCGCCGCCAATGCTGCTTGGACAGTACATAAAAAGAAACATGCCAGATGCGGTCGAGCTCAACGATATGATTTCCCGTCCAGGCGAGGGATATGCTATTAGCCAGATGGCGGTAGCGCCCGTCGACACGGGGGCCTTGCGGATGCATATCAAGGCGTATGCAAATGGACCCGATGGTCCATATTTGGAGGGACGCCTAGCGCTCTACCATCAGGTGCACGAGCTTTTTGCGCTGCTTGCAGCTGAGCCGTCTAACAAAGGCATGAAGGGCTACGAACTCAAGGATTCCTTTATTGGCGGTGAAGAGGCGGACTTGATTATGCTCACCGTTTCCCACGAAGAGCGCTCGCAGGAAGACATCGCCTATAACGTTTTGCTGTGCAGCAAGAACGCGGTGGGGGAGCGCCGTGCCAGGATTCGCGATGGCGTGCGTATCGGCGGCATGTGCGTGGCCGAGGAGTTTGGGTATCGCGGCGAATTCAGGTCCTCGGTACACCCGCTGGCGCTGCCGCTCAATTTGAGCGAGGTCTACGTGCTTATGGATGCGCTGGCTGCCTATGAGCGCGGATGCAGCCGGTTTGATCCCCATGGTAGGACGGCCCGACGTATTGCAGGCATGATCAAGCGCGAGCTGAGCGGTTACGCTAAGGAAAAACTTGGTTCGCGTTTGGAGGGGATGGGCTTTGCTCAACTGGAGGAGGTCGACCCCATGTTTGTTCCTGATATTCCAGGGGATAAAGTGCCTGAGCGCAGATCTTCGCAGGTTGCCAATTGGCTCTTATATGAAAAGGCTGGTCGCTGGGCGCGTGTGTGTCTTGCGGGTGGCGGGAGCGTGCAAGGGATTATCTTGCCGCGAGCTGAGCTTGGGCGCTTCTTTGCGAGTCGTCCACAAGTGGCGAGGGACGATGCAGCCCAAGCGGATTCACGACCCAAGTGTGTCGTCTGGCGAAGCGATGATGACTACGACGTTATTGACTGGGCAGATGTCGTGGATGTAAGGCGAGAATAGATAAATGTCTCGATCTGTAACACGAAGGGGCGGAAAACCGCTCGTACTGTTACAGAATGAGACGTAAGCCAGGGTCTCTGCGAAACATCTCGATCTGTAACAGATAGGGGAGAAAATGTTCTCTAAATGTTACAGATAGAGACAAAGGCGGGAGCGGGCCCAGCCGTTTACCTTGAGCGTGGATTTCTGGGCGTACGAGCGTGGAAAATCTCCCGCCTAATGAATGAGCGTGGATAATCTGCCACTTTGGGTTCGAAGCCGTGCTAGAAGAGGGAGATTATCCACGCTCGATTTCAAACGGGAGAAAATCCACGCTCGTTCGTGCCGGAAAAGTCCGATCGCGACCTATGTAATAGTGCAAGAAGGTTGTTATCGAAGGTCGATGCTGTAGGCGTACTCCACCGTGCCAAAGTGTTCCCTTGGGAAATGTCACCAGCGTAGCGAAATCCACCGTCCTTCATATCTAAACTCAACAAAAGCGCAGGTCAAAGGAATATAGATACGCCCGGCACCGTGTATCTAGAGGTTTTCGTTGACAGCCCCCAAGGTTGCATCGTATTATCTTTTTCGTTCGCGGGGGCGGCGGTCCAAAAGACCAAAGAACCTGCGGATACTTGAACGATTGGGAGTTTGCCCGAGTGGTTAATGGGGACGGGCTGTAAACCCGTTGGCTCTGCCTACATAGGTTCGAATCCTATAGCTCCCACCCGTCAAGTGCCTGTATAGCTCAGTCGGTAGAGCACTTCGTTGGTAACGAAGAGGTCACCAGTTCAAGTCTGGTTGCAGGCTCCATCCGGCGGTGTAGCTCAGTTGGTTAGAGCACACGGTTCATACCCGTGGCGTCACTGGTTCGAATCCAGTCACCGCTACCATAGGTAACACGGTGGCTTCTCAATAGTATGTTGAGAGGCCACTATGGTATAAAGGCAAAGTCCCGTCCGGGGACGACCTGTTAAGAGGAGGGCTTTATGGCCAAAGAGAAGTTTGAGCGCACTAAGCCGCATGTTAACATCGGCACCATTGGTCACGTCGACCACGGCAAGACCACGCTGACCGCCGCCATCACCAAGGTTCTCTCCGAGACCGAGGGCTGCAAGGCTGACTTCACTGCGTTCGAGAACATCGACAAGGCTCCCGAGGAGCGCGAGCGCGGCATTACGATCTCCGTCTCCCACGTCGAGTACGAGACTGCTGCCCGTCACTACGCTCACGTTGACTGCCCGGGCCACGCTGACTACGTCAAGAACATGATCTCCGGCGCTGCTCAGATGGACGGCGCTATCCTGGTCATCGCCGCTACCGACGGTCCCATGGCTCAGACTCGCGAGCACATCCTGCTCGCCCGTCAGGTCGGCGTTCCCTACATCGTCGTCTTCCTGAACAAGTGCGACATGGTCGACGATGACGAGCTCATCGACCTCGTCGAGATGGAGACCCGTGAGCTCCTCTCCGAGTACGATTTCCCCGGCGACGATATCCCCGTCATCCGTGGTTCCGCTCTGGGCGCTCTCGAGGGCGACGCCAAGTGGATGGACGCCATTCGCGAGCTCATGAAGGCCGTCGACGAGTACATCCCGACGCCTGCTCGTAACAATGACCTTCCGTTCCTGATGGCCGTTGAGGACGTTATGACCATCTCCGGCCGTGGTACCGTTGCTACCGGCCGTGTTGAGCGCGGTGAGCTCAAGCTCAACGAGCCCGTCGAGATCGTCGGCATCAAGGATACCCAGAACACCGTCGTTACCGGTATCGAGATGTTCCGTAAGTCCATGGACTTCTGCGAGGCTGGCGACAACGTCGGTCTGCTGCTCCGCGGCATCAAGCGCGAGGACATCGAGCGCGGCCAGGTTCTCTGCAAGCCTGGTTCGGTTACCCCGCACACCAAGTTCACCGGCGAGATCTACGTTCTGACCAAGGAGGAGGGCGGCCGTCACACCCCGTTCTTCGATGGTTATCGTCCTCAGTTCTACTTCCGTACCACCGACGTTACCGGTACGGTCAAGCTCCCCGAGGGCACCGAGATGGCTATGCCTGGTGACCACATCACCATCGAGGGCGACCTCATTCACCCGATCGCTATGGAGGAGGGCCTGCGCTTCGCTATCCGCGAGGGTGGCCACACCGTCGGTTCGGGCATCGTCTCCACGATCATTGAGTAAATTTGCTCTTTGATATAGCTGACTTAGAGAACCCGGCACTTATATGGGTGCCGGGTTCTTTTTACGCGGGACTTTAAGCCACTTAAAGTGTTTGGGCGGTCTATGCGTAAGGCTCGGAGGATCGATTAGATCTCGCTGGCTTCATTGATGTGTTCCAAATATGAATGGATCCAGCGAGAACCAATTGATTCGAGGTTTTCATTGACAGCACTTACGTAGAGCTGATAAAGTACCAACTCGTGCCCGTACGGGGCGGAAATGAAAGGTTCAGGATAAATGCGTACTCTAGTTACTCTTGCGTGCACTGAGTGCAAGCGCCGCAACTATACGACCACCAAGAACAAGTCGAACATGCCTGATCGTATGGAGATCAAGAAGTATTGCCCCTGGTGCCGTCACCACACGCTGCACAAAGAGACTCGCTAGTCTCTAGTCATATACGCCAGTAGTTCAATTGGTAGAGCATCGGTCTCCAAAACCGAGTGTTGAGGGTTCGAGTCCTTCCTGGCGTGCCAGTCATTATTCCGTAAGCTCCCAATTGGGGGCTTACGGTTTACTCATGTATAAGCGCATTGCGCGGAGGTAACCCAAATGGCCAACAAGAAGAACAAGAAGAAGGCTCAGCAGTCGGCACCTGCCAACAACGCTGCCGCCAACTCCAAGGTTGAGGCCAAGAAGGCCGTTGCCAAGAAGAACGAGAAGACTGCGAAGTCCAAGAAGAACGAGAAGCCTGGTTTCTTCGCCCGCACCAAGAAGTATTTCGCTTCGGTGAAGTCCGAGATGAAGCGTGTCACGTGGCCCGATAAGAAGGAGCTCGTGAACTACTCGGTCGTCGTTTGCGCTTCTCTGATCGTCGTCGGCGTCGTCATCGCTCTGCTCGATGCTGGCTTTGGCGAGGCTCTTGCTCTGTTCTCTGGATTGAGGGGCTAAACCATGTCTAAGCGTTGGTACGTCGTTCACACTTATTCTGGATACGAGAACCGCGTTAAGTCCGATCTCGAGCATCGCATCGAGACTATGGGCATGCAGGACCGTATCTTTGATATCGAGATTCCTATGGAGCGCGTCACCGAGATCAAAGAGGGTGGCAAGCGCGAGACCAAGGATTCCAAGATCTTCCCGGGTTATGTCCTGGTTCGCATGGAGATGGATGACGATGCGTGGACGTGTGTTCGCAACACGCCCGGTGTCACCGGTTTCCTGGGCGGCAATGGCAAGCCCGCTCCGCTTTCCCGCGACGAGTACAATAAGATGACTCGTCGTCCCGGTAAGGGCGATTCGCCCAAGCGCACCTTGGTTGATATTGAGGTTGGCACGTCCGTCCGCGTCACTGATGGCCCGCTTACCGACTTTGATGGCAAGGTCTCCGAGGTTAACACCGAGGCAGGCAAGCTGAAGGTCACCCTGATGATCTTTGGCCGTGAGACGCCGGTCGAGCTCGACTTTAACCAGGTCGCTGTCATCGCTTAAGTTTTCGTCCGTTCGCGCGAGCGTGCTTCTTCTGTGACTGCTCATCTCAGGAGTGCTTCTAACACGTGCGTGCTTACGATATAGCAAGTACTTCACACTCGTGATTCGAAAGGAATGACCATGGCTGAGAAGAAGGTTGCCAACGTCATTAAGCTCCAGATTCCTGCTGGTGCAGCTAACCCCGCTCCTCCCGTCGGCCCCGCCCTGGGCGCAGCTGGCGTGAACATCATGCAGTTCTGCCAGGCCTTTAACGCCGAGACGCAGGACAAGAAGGGCGACATCATCCCCGTTGAGATCACTGTCTTCGAGGATAAGTCCTTCTCCTTCATCACCAAGACCCCGCCGGCGGCTCACCTCATCAAGAAGGAGCTGAACCTCAAGTCTGGTTCCGCTAAGCCCCAGGCCGACAAGGTTGGTCAGCTCTCCCAGGAGCAGCTCACCAAGATCGCCGAGATCAAGATACCGGACCTCAATGCCAACGACATTGACGCCGCCAAGAAGATCATCGCCGGTACCGCCCGTTCCATGGGCGTCACCATCGCTGAGTAGCGATTTCTTTTGGTAACGACGGGTGCTCCAAGTGGGGCGCCCGTTAAATGTGTGCAATAGGGCACACGATACGATGTGGGAGGGCTCGCGCCCGTTTAACCACAGGAGGTAATGCACATGGCTAAGCATGGTAAGAGCTATAACGCCGCTGCCGAGAAGATCGACCGCGCCACGCTCTACACCCCCCTTCAGGCTGCCAAGCTCATCAAGGAGCTCGACACCGCCAAGTTCGACGAGACCGTCGAGGCCCACTTCCGTCTGGGCGTCGATACTCGTAAGGCCGACCAGAACATCCGCGGCTCTATCTCCCTGCCCCACGGCACCGGCAAGACCATTCGTGTTGCCGTCTTCGCCGAGGGCGAGAAGGCCCGCGAGGCCGAGGCTGCCGGCGCCGACATCATCGGTTCCGACGAGCTCGTCGCCCAGATCCAGAAGGGCGAGATCAACTTCGACGCCGCTATCGCTACGCCGAACATGATGGCCAAGGTTGGCCGCATCGGTAAGATCCTTGGTCCCCGTGGCCTCATGCCGAACCCTAAGCTCGGCACCGTGACCATGGACGTCGCCAAGATGGTCTCCGAGCTCAAGGCCGGTCGCGTTGAGTATCGCGCCGACCGCTACGGCATCTGCCACGTGCCCCTGGGCAAGAAGTCCTTCTCCGAGCAGCAGCTCGTCGAGAACTATGCTGCCCTGTACACCGAGATCCTGCGTGTCAAGCCCTCTTCTGCTAAGGGCAAGTACGTCAAGTCCATCTCCGTGTCTTCCACCATGGGCCCTGGCGTCAAGGTCGATCCCGCTATCCAGCGCGACTTCCTGGCTGAGTAACTTCTAGTTACTGCCTGAGCAAAGCAAGCATTGCTAAAGAAACCCGGTTCTGTCTCGTGCAGGACCGGGTTTCTTGCTATCGCGTTAAAACCACCTTAAAGGGGACAGTGCCCCCTTTAAGGTGGTTACCAGGGGGTTCTAGCGGTTGAGGACTCGATAGCCTCGTGGCGCTTGAGTTCGCGACGCATGGTTTGCGAATTGAGCCAGGCTGCCTGCCAGCCACGGATGGGGTAGCGCTCTTCGTCCAGCTCAAACTGCGTATAGCCGCAGGCGTTGATGATCGTTGCCCCGCATGCGTGCTGACGCTCACGTTGAAAGTCGCGACCATAGCATTGGTGCACATGCCCGTGCACCATGTAGTCGGGATTCCAGGACTCGAGCGCTGTGTTAAAGCATTCGAATCCTCGATGCGGCAGATCGTCCAGATCGCCCACGCCGGCGGCTGGCGCATGGGTGAGCAAGATGTCGCAGCCACCGACCATCTTCACTTTGCGGGACAGCTTTCGCACGCGCTTGGCCATCTCGCGCTCGGTGTACATGTTGGCGCCATCTCGATAGCGCATGGAACCGCCAAGGCCTGCAATGCGGACGCCGCGGTACACGTAGACAGCGTCTTCGACACAGATGCAGCCACCTGGTGCATGACGCGCATAGCGGTCATCGTGATTACCTCGCACGTAGATGAGCGGTCTGTTGATGACCGTGACCAAAAACTCAAGATAGTCCGGGTCCAGATCGCCGGCGGACAAAATCAGGTCGACACCCTCAAAGCGTTCTTTGCGAAAGCACTCCCAAAGGCATCGTTCTTCGGTATCGGCTATGGCAAGGATTTTCATAGGGCAGGGACTTTCGGCTCATCGTCGAGCTGCGGAATGGTGCCCACCACGTTGTCTGCCAGCCAATTCATCTCGACAATCTGCGTGCTCGGCAGTGGGGGAAAGCCTTCGATCTGCACCACGCCGTCTTGGCTATGGAGCTCGCCGCCAAATGGATTGATGGAGCCCTCGACGATGCCATTGCGGAGCAGCTGAACAAGCTTGCGCGTCTGATAGGGCAGGCCCGGAGCGTAGCGAATATCGATAACGCCCGAGCTCATGCCGTACCAGTAGTTGACGGCGCGAACCTGTCTGTCGTCACTGGTCTCATCCCAGGCGCCATGCAGTAGGCTTCGCACGATAAGCTCGTAGTATCGGCCCCAGTTCCATACCGGCATGGCGATGCCGACGACCTTGCCATCGACCAGACGGTGGAGTCCGTAGGCTGTGGGGTCCTCCAGCGACTTGGACATGTCGGCACCGGTCATGACGCTCACGCCTTCGCGGCACATGGCCTCGGCAAGGCCACCGGCGGGCACATCGCCCCAGGTCAGGATAATTTGCGCACGGGGGTCGAGTAGCGAAGCTCCAATCGCAAAGGCGTTGATCTCGCTGAGTGCGCCCGAGGCGAAGACCGACGCGTGGTAACCGATGCGGTGATTGTCCGCCATGCTGGCGGCAAGGGCGCCCAGGAGGAACTTGGCCTCGTACATCTTGCCAAAGTACGAACGGACGCTTTGATGGGGAAGGCCGATAGAGCAGTTGAGGAACCGAACCTGGGGATACTCAACGGCAGCCCTGAGCGTGTATTCCATCAGGCGGTGCGAGGTCGAGAAGATGACGCTGTCTCCATGTTTGACAGCCGTTTCCACGGCGGCGTAGAACACGTCCGGATCGTGGCAGTCCTCAAACGCCTCGGTGCGCACGATACCGCCAAAGTGCTTATCGAGATACTGACGCCCTTGGTCGTGCAGGCTGTCCCAGCTCGACGTCGCACAGGGGAACTCATGGATAAAGGCGATGCGCAGGGGATTGTCCGCCGAATAGACGGTCTTGCCCATAAAGAAGTTGAGCACGCCGGAGGTGGACTTGGCGGTCGACTCTTCCTCATCGACGCTCGGTGCTTCGACAAGATCGACCTTGTCCTCGTTATTTTTGCCAGCAATGACCAGCTCACGCCAAATCTTACACAGGCGGTTTACGACGATATCCGTCGGCGTATCCAGCAGGCGGTCCTGGTTGTACACATTGAGGTAGACGAGCATGGCGTCGGCGGGCGTAATGTCCAGGTGGTCGCCACCCGCGCGAAGGTAGGCGCGCTTAAAGAGCAGGAAGGTGTGGCGCAGGTAGTCGACCTTTTTCTGCGGCCATTTTTCGATAAGGTCCTGACCGAGCATCTTGGCGAGCGTCTCGTAGCTTCCCTCGCGCGAGAACTCGATCTCGTATAGGGGGCAGACGCGCCAAAACGCGCAGAACTCACCGTACAGGCGGCTTTCGACGGAATCCCATGTGCCGGGGTAGAGACGGGTGACCTTGGCCGAAACCGTCGGGGCGTCCAGGAATTTGAGGACACTGACGCGCTTGTTGCCCTCTTGGACGTAAAACCGATGCATGAACTCGGTGACGATGACGGGATCGCGATAGCCCTCGGTCACCTGGATGTCGTAGAGGTTGGACCACTTGCGGGCGAACTCTGTGCTAAACGGCAGCAAGGGCATAAAGTTGCATGAAAAGGCCGACTGACGGCCCTTGGTAACCGTGCCGACGACCATTTCGAGCGGAATGTCTCTCAGGCCGACATTCTCTCGCTGGCCCAAGGGGAGCTGGGCAACCAAGCTATCGAGGTCCGTAAGGTACGGATGCTCGCTTTGACTAATGGCGCGTCGACGTCCTTGCTCGCCGCGCTTGCGTGCTTGACGATAGGCCTCTTCCATAGTTTTGCTCCCTTAGTCGTTTAAACAACTATATGAACTATGGTACCACGAATGAAAACCACCACAAAGGTGCCTGTCCCCTTTGTGGTGGTTTAGGCGATGATGGGGGCGATGGCGCGGATGCAGGCGTCGGCCGCCGTAAAGGTGGTGCTGTCGTCGCTGACGATAAAGATGATTTTGCCCTTAATGCCAAAGTCGCCGATCTCGCTAAAGAGCACGTAGGGTTCCTTGTCAAAGCCTGAGATGGGTGAGACGGCCGTTTTGGTGGCGCTGACGAGCTCGTCTGCTAGCACATCGAGCGATGCCCATTTGGAGGGGTCTTTGACCGCGACGGGGACGGCCACGCGCCCAAAGGGCATCAAATGCACGAGTGTGTTCTTGGAAATGTTGGAGTTGGGGACGATGACGGTCTGCCCGCAGGCATCTTCGATGGTCGTGTGGCGCCAAGTGATGTCCTGGACCACGCCCGACACGCCGCCGACCTCGATATTGTCGCCGGGCTTGATAATGCCCATAAAGGTCACCTGCATGCCGCCGATAAGGTTTGATAGCGTGTCCTGAAAGCCGAGCGAGATGGCGATGCCGCCGACGCCAAGAGCGGCGACGAGCGCGTTTGCGTTAATGCCAAAGCAGTTGTCGAGGATAAAGCTGCCGCCGATCACCCAGATGACGGCGCGCGCGATATTGATGAAGATACTCGATGCCGGAAGCGGGTTATCGTCGCGGTTGAGTAGGTGACGCAGAGTCTTGGATGCGACCTTGGCGGCGACGGCGGCGCCTATCGCCAAGATGACGGCCCAGATGATGTTGTGGACCCACCGTTGCTCAAAGAAATGAAGAATCGGCTCAAACAATTCCATGTAGGGAAAACCTCCTCATGATCATTCAACCATGATACCCACCAAAAAGCCCGTCCGATCACATCGGACGGGCTTCTGTGCTCGATATAAGGTTTGCACGGAGGGGCTGCAAGGCCCGGCGGTGTAGCTTAGCGGCGGCGCTTCCAGATAATGCCGAGCATGATGACGATGATGCCGCCGATAAGGCACGCGCCAACTACTGCCAGCGTGCGGTCTCCCGTTGTGGCAAGCTTACCGGTCGTCTTCTTGGTGATGACCTTCGTGGCCGTCGTGTCCGTCTTAGGCGAGGGCTTAGGCGTCGGGGCCGGTGTGGGCGTGGGATCCACGGCAGCGGAGCCAAAGCTGATGGTGCCCGCGAGCGAGGCCATCTTGCTCTCCCAGCTGTCCTGCCCGATCAGTGCCCTCAGCGCCGCCTCGCACGTGCCCCACTCGGTGTACTTGGTGGCGTGTGCAAAGGTGGGAAAATCGGTCGTGTTGGTAATGACGTAGTTGTTGGTGGCGACGGTATAGGTCTTGGCGGGGTCGAGCGTGCTGCCGTCTTTGGTGAGTGTGGCACTCACAATGCGCTTGCCTTCGGGCTGCGTCCAATCAATCGTCACGTTGATGCCGCCAAAGGAGAGAACGCTGCCAGAGTCATCGCGCCACTTGTACTTGTCTTGCGCCTCCTGCTCGGTGTGACCGGCCGCCACATAAGCCTGCTGGAGCTCGTAGCTGTCGTTGCAATCGTCGCTAATTTGTAGCGAGTGCTCGAGCGCTGCGAGGAAGTCCGCGCCGGTCATGGTCCAGGTCTCCACGGTGTTGCCGTAGGGCGAGATGGCGATGACGTTGCCGGCGGTCACGTTGCCCGCCGCGATGCCGCCGCGGATGCCGCCAGCGTTTTCGATAGCGAAGTCCGCGCCCGTCAGGGCAAGATAGGAGCCGCAAATCACGTGGCCGATGGTCTGGGCCTTGGTGGTGTCGCCCGGGTTGCTGGGGCGGAAATCAGTGGTGCGCACCATTTCCCAGCCATGCGTGCCTGCGGCGTCCTCGCCGTAGAAATAGTTGGTGGTGGATGTGCCGAGCGCCTTGTTCGATTCGTTTTCAAAGTCCTCGTCGAGCGGCTTGATCTTGTTGCGGACGGCTTCAAGGCGGCTTTGGTAGTCGGAGCCCTTGTCGGGGTCTGCCAAAAGGTCGTTGACGTTCTTGGCGGTGTAGAGCTTCTCGTCGCTGCCGTCTGCAGGGACCGTGACCGTGTCATCGTCGGTGCTTTCGGTGCCCTTGGTGTCGTACTCGTAGGGGACGGAAAGCAGCCCCACCTCGGCAAAGGCGCTGCCTGCCTCGACAACGTGGATCGTCTTGCCGTCGGCTCCCGTCACCTTCTCGTTAAGGTTGATGTGCTCGTGGCCTGCGATAAGGGCATCGACGCCACGGAGTCGCGTGGCAAAGGTCTTGGCGTCGAGCGTGTGCGCGATGCACACAACAACATCGCAGCCCTCCTTGCGCAGCTGCTCTGCCTCGGCATTGATGGCGTTCGCGGCACTCGAGAACGACGTACCCGCGACCAGGTCCGCGCGCAGCGAGGATTCCAGCGACTCATCCATGGCACCCACGACGCCGACCTTAATCTTGTAGTTAAACGTGGGACTGTCCTCGCCGTCCTTCCAAGTGCGGTTGAGCGTCTTCGTGATGCTCGAGCTCCATACGCCGCTCGTAGACTTCGCGTTCGCGCAGAGCATGGCAAAGGGCGTGCCGGTGGTGCTGTAGCCGGTCATGGTGCGGAGTTTGTCCGCGCCGTAGCTCCAGTCGTGGTTGCCTGGCGTGGTCGCGTCGTAGCCGTCGGCGTAGAAGGTGTCCATGAGCTCGGCGATGCTCTTGCCCTCGCTCATGGTGGCGAAGGACTGTCCGTGGAAGGTGTCGCCCGCATCGAGCAAAAGATCGGGGACGCTGCTTTGGGCGCTATAAAGGACCGCCAGTCCGTCGAAGCCGACGGTGCCGGTGCCCTTGCTTGCGTTGTAGCTGTACTTGTAGCTGCCGTGGATATCGTTGGTGTGCATGACGGCCACGGAGCCGTCAATAGCGGCGGGCAGGTTCCCCGCGAAAGCGAGGCTTGGGATGCTTGCGAGCGCGCCGGCAAACAACGCGGCGGCTAACGCAAGGCGGGGGAGTCTTTTCATGGCAGTTTCCTTAGTCCTTAGCCAGAATGTCTGGTTGAATATCGGATTATCGACATAATATGCGAAAACCGCCGCAAGGGCGTCTGTCCCTTAGCGGCGGTTTTGACGCTTGCGCAGATAAAACCTACCAAAATAAACCTGTCCCTTTTTGGCAGGTTTTAGCTCAGCAGCATGCGGTCGTTGGCGAGCTCACCGCCCGAGACCTCCTCGAACTTCTGCAGCAGGTCGGCTACGGTGAGCGACTTCTTCTCATCGCCCGCCACGTCGTAGATCACGTGGCCTTCGTGCATCATGATCAGACGGTTGCCCAGACGGATGGCGTCGTTCATGTTGTGCGTGACCATGAGCGTGGTCAGGTGGTTCTCGTCGACGATCTCCTCGGTCAGGTTGAGCACCTTAGAGGCCGTCTTGGGGTCGAGGGCCGCGGTGTGCTCGTCGAGCAGCAGCAGGCGCGGCCTGGTGAGCGTGGCCATCAGCAGGGTGAGTGCCTGGCGCTGGCCACCCGAGAGCAGGCCGACCTTGGCGTTGAGACGCGTGTCAAGACCAAGGTCCAGGCGCTTGAGCAGCTCAACGTACTCGTCCTTCTCGGCCTTGGTGACGCCCCACGAAAGGCCGCGACGCTGGCCGCGACGCTTGGCGAGGGCCAGGTTCTCGGCGATCTGCATGTCGGCAGCGGTACCGCGCATGGGGTCCTGAAACACGCGGCCCAGGTACTTGGCGCGCTGCGACTCGCTCAGGCGCGAGATGTCGGTGCCGTCGAGCTCAATAACGCCCGAATCGAGCGGGTACACGCCGGCGATCATGTTGAGCAGCGTGGACTTGCCGGCGCCGTTGCCGCCGATCACGGTTACAAAGTCGCCGTCATTCAGGGTGAGGTCGACGCCGGTGAGCGCGCGCTTCTCGGTGACGGTGCCCTTGTTAAAGGTCTTCTTGACGTGCGAGAGCTTAAGCATCTGCCTCATCCCCCTTCGTGTAGGAGCTGCGGAGCTTATAGCGCTCCCAAACCACGGGCACGCACAGGGCCACAGCGACAATTACGGCGGAGAGCAGCTTCATGTCGTTGGCGTCCATGCCCAACTGCAGCACGATGGCGCGGATAAGGAAGTACACCACGGAGCCAAAGACGGCGGAGGCAAGACGGACGCTAAACTGCGTGAGGCCGCCGGGCAGCAGACGGCCGAGCACCTCGCCGATAACAATGGCGGCAAGACCGATAACGATGGCACCGGTGCCCATACCAATGTCGGCATACTTTTGGCTCTGGCAGATGAGCGCGCCCGAAAGGCCGATGAGGGCGTTGGAGAGCACGAGGGCGATCATCTTGGTGGAGTTGGTGTTGACGCCCAGAGCGCGGATCATGTACTCGTTGTTGCCGGTGGCGCGCAGCGCCGAGCCGATCTCGGTGCCAAAGAACCAATACAGGATGGCAACGATAGCCACGGCGAGCAGGATGCCCAAGATGATGGCAACGGTGGACTGCGGCAGACCGGTCATATTGCTGACGGCCGAGAACACGGTGCCCTTGGCAAGAATGGGCGTATTGGACTTGCCCATGATGCGCAGGTTGATGGACCACAGGCTGATCTGGGTGAGGATTCCGGCGAGGATCGCGGGAATCTCGAAGACGGTGGTCAGAATGCCCGTGACGGCGCCCGCGATGGCGCCGGCGCACATGCCGGCCAGCACGGCGAGCAGCGGGTCGACGTTGTTATTGACGATGAGCACGGCGCAGACACAGCCGCCGAGGGCAAAGCTGCCGTCGCAGGTCATATCGGGGATGTCGAGCAGGCGGAACGTGATAAACACGCCAAGCACCATAATGCCCCAGAGGACGCCCTGCGAAACGGCGCCCTGCAATGCAATGAGCATGCTTCATACCTCCTAGGATAGGGTGGACACGTGATTTTCCATAATAGCGGTAACAATGCATAGAAGAGTTACGGACAGACGTTTTGTTTTACCTGAAACAAGCAGGGCGGACGCCGGTCTACAGCGCCCGCCCCTGTGGCTCAGATATTGAATAACGCGGCTAAAGCGCGAGCACGGGCTCTAGACGCATGCCGCGTATGGCATTACGCGTCCAGGGCGGAAAGGTCGATGCCCAGGGCCTCGGCCATTTCGTCGTTCTTGACGACGACCAGGTCCTTGCTCGAGAGGTGCTTGATCGGCATATCCTCGGGCTTGGCCTCGCCCTTCAGGATCTTAACGGCCATCTCGCCCGCGGCGTAGCCCAGGTCCTCATAGTTGATGGAGAGGGTGAACAGGCCGCCGGCCATGCACATACCCTCCTCGCCAGTCACGAAGGGAAGCTTGTTTTCCTTGCAGATCTGGCCGACCTGCGAGGCACCCGCGGCGATGGTGTTGTCAGTGGGGGAGTACAGCGCGTCGACCTTGCCCACGGCAGACTCGACGACGGACTGAATCTCGTTGGAGCTCGAGACGGTGAAGTCAGTGTACTCGAGGCCCAGCTTGTCGAGCTCCTTCTTGGCGGCCTTGATCTGGACGTCGGAGTTGGACTCGGCGGTGCAGTAGAGCAGACCGACCTTCTTTACGTCGGGCAGGACCTTCTGCATCATCTCGAGCTGCTCGGCGACCGGGGTGAGGTCGGAGGCGCCAGTAACGTTGGTGCCGGGCTTGTCGTTGTCCTGGACCAGGCCGGAGGCGGCGTAGTCGGTGATGGCGCAACCCACGATGGGGATATCGGCGGTGGCGCCGGCGGCGGCCTGCGCGGCGGGCGTAGCGATGGCGTAGATCAGGTCGACGCCATCGCCCACGAACTTGTCGGCGATGGACTTACACGTGGACTGGTCATTCTGGGCGTTCTTCTGGTCGATTTTGACCTTAAGGCCGCTCTTCTTGATGGCCTTGACGAAGCCGTCGTTGGCGGCGTCGAGTGCGGAGTGCTCGGTGAGCTGCAGAACGCCGATGGTGTAGTCGGAACCGGCGGCAGCAGAGCCGGAACCAGAGTTGCCGCCGCATCCGGCGAGCGGAGCGAGCGCGAGCAGGCCAGCAGAGACCAGAAGGCTCCTGCGGCTGATGGTGATGTCCTTCATATCGTTACCCCCAGTATAGAAATTGCTGGAAACACTGCACTCAAACAAAGTGCAAGTGGAACTATAGTAGCGCGGATGTCCATTTTTACAATAACCTGGCGGGTTTTTTAATACAGAACCGGATGGGCGGTACGGGTAGTCGAATGGACGGCGGAGGTTCTTATGCGGCGGAGGCGTCCTCTTCGTCGAGGGCGGCGAAGAGCTTCTTGCCGTCAAGGAGACGTGTGGTGACGTTTCTCATGCGGCCGATCTCTACGGTACGCAGCGTGTCATCGGCGCCTCGGGCGTCATAGACCGTTCCCAGCAAATACGAGATGCCGTCTCGTTGCTTGATGGCAAAGGGGCGGAGTGTCATCCGTGCTACTTCAGTTTCGCCACGTGTCGTGACGTTCGAAATATCAAAACTCACCGTGGTTCCGTGGTCGATGGCCTGCTCGATGAGCTCGCAGGTGTCGATGCGCTTGACGGGCGTGCGCATGGCCTTGGTGGATTTGCCACCGGCGCTTGGAGCAGGCTCGGGTGCATCGAGGTAGCCGCGAACGTCGGCACTCGCCATGGCGACCAAGTGCTGAGCCATGCTTTTTCGAATGGCAATGGGCGTAGAGCGGTTGCGCATGACCATACCGTGGAGCCGGATGATCTCTTCGTCGGTGAGTGGACGGGTCAAGAGCCGATACCCCACGCCGCGCTTGTACTCAATTTCGTATCCGGCATGGCGAAGTGCGGAGATGGCGGTGTAGATGCTGCGCCGCGCCGCCGAGATGGGCATGCGGGCGGGGTCGTCGGGATGGGCGAGGCGCCGGATCAACTCATCGGAAAGCATGGCCTTGTCCTCGCCGGTGTTCTCGCTCAAGAGCTGCAAGATGCGAACGGCGCGATAGGCTGCCATCGAGGCGGCGCCCCTAGTCGTGGACTCGTAAGTTTCAACAGCGGCTTCGGTCATGGCGCCCACGTCCTTTCCGTTTTGGGTGGCGACGGTATGGAGCCTAGGGCGCGGGGTTTTCCCAGGGGCGCAGGGCGCTCTGGGCGGTCGGTAGTCGTCGGCAAACGGCGGGTCGAGTTTTCAACAGCCCTGCTCAACTGACCAAAAACTTGCCAAAAGCTTGACGGATGCTGTTGAAAAAAGCGTCTCTCGACCGATGTCGAGAGACGCTTGTGCGATGAGCGTTGGCGTGTGGCGACGCGAGCTAGCGTTCGACAATTAGAAGTCGGCGTTGCCCACGGTGCGCGGGTGCGGCAGGACGTCGCGGATGTTGCCCACGCCGGTCAGATACATGACCAAGCGCTCGAAGCCCAGACCGTAGCCGGCGTGCTTGCAGGAACCGTAGCGGCGCAGGTCAAGGTAGTACTTGTACTGCTCGGGATTCATGCCCAGGTCCTTGATACGGGCTTCGAGCAGGTCCAGGCGCTCCTCGCGCTGGGAGCCACCGATGATCTCGCCGATGCCCGGCACCAGGCAGTCAGCGGCGGCGACGGTCTTGCCGTCGTCGTTCATGCGCATATAGAAGGCCTTGATCTCTGCCGGGTAGTCGGTTACGAAGGTCGGGCGCTTAAAGTGCTCCTCGGTCAGGAAGCGCTCGTGCTCGGTCTGCAGGTCGATGCCCCAGCTGACGGGGTAATCAAACTGGTGGCCAGCAGCGACTGCCTGCTCCAGGATCTCGACGGCCTCGGTGTAGGTGACGCGGGCAAAGTCGGAGTTTGCCACGTGGTCCAGGCGCTCGATCAGGCCCTTGTCCACAAACTTGTTGAGCATATTGAGCTCGTCGGGGCAGGTGGCCATAACGTCCTTAAGGACGTACTTGAGCATGGCCTCGGCGTTATCCATGTAGTCGTTCAGATCGGCAAAGGCCATCTCGGGCTCGATCATCCAAAACTCGGCGGCGTGGCGCGTGGTGTTGGAGTTTTCGGCGCGGAAGGTGGGGCCAAAGGTGTATACGTCGCCAAAGGCCATGGCAAAGTTCTCGGCATTGAGCTGGCCGGACACGGTGAGGCTCGCATGCTTGCCAAAGAAGTCCTGGCTCCAGTCGACCTCGCCGGACTCGGTGAGGGGCGGATTTTTGGGGTCGAGCGTGGTCACGCGGAACATCTCGCCGGCGCCCTCGCAGTCACTCGTGGTGATGATAGGGGTGTTGACGTAGACAAAGCCCTGCTCCTGGAAGAAGCGGTGGATGGCGGCAGCCGCGACAGAGCGGATGCGGAACACGGCGCGGAACAGGTTGGTGCGCGGGCGCAGGTGCTGCTGGGTGCGCAGGAACTCGACGGTTGCGCGCTTCTTCTGCAGCGGGTAATCCGGGGCGCTGACGCCCTCGACCTCGATGGAGATGGCAGAAAGCTCGAAAGGCTGGGGCGCATCGGGGGTCAGCTTGACGATGCCGGTGCAAATGAGGGCGGCCGAGACGTTTTGATGGGCGATCTCGTCGTAGTTGTCGAGTGCATCGCGGTTCATGACGACCTGCAGGTCGCGGAAGCAGCTGCCGTCGTTGAGCGTAACAAAGCCAAAGTTCTTCATGTCGCGGACGGACTTGACCCAGCCGGCGACGGTGACGGTCTGGCCGCCGAGCGACTCGGCGTCGGCGTAGAGCTGCGCGATTTTGGTGCGGTTCACGTATCCTCCCATAACGGTTGAATGATAGTTATCCATACAGTTCGATATTCTAGCAGCTCGGCTCATTTGGGCTATACAGATAAGGCATTGGCGGGATGGTTTTTCAAACGAAAAGCGCCCGCGGCCAAATGGTCGCGGGCGCTTGACGAGGTGCCTTTTGGCTGTGTGGCGCGGGGCCTGACTACTTGGTCTTGGCAACCAGCAGCGGGTCGCCCAGCTTGACGAGCGGGTTGCCGCCGATAAGCGTTCCAGACTCGCCGACATGGTCGATGCTCTTAAGGCGATCGAGCTCGGAGACGATGACGGTCACGATGTCCTCGTGACCAGCGGCCTTAATGGCCTCGCGGTCGAAGCTGATGAGCGGCTGGCCTGCCTTGACCACATCGCCCATCTCGACAAAGCGGGCAAAACCCTTGCCGTTCATTTCCACGGTGCCCAGGCCAACATGGATGAATACGCGAAGACCGTCCTCGGTGATCATGCCAATGGAGTGGTTGGTGACGGTGGTAGCGCCGATGCGGCCGTTGGCGGGCGCATAGATGGTGCCGGTAATAGGCTCGATGCCATAGCCCTGGCCAAGCATGCCCGAGGCGATCGTCTCGTCGGGGACCTCGTTCAGGTTGACGAGCACGCCGTTGACGGGGGCATAGATGACGCCTTCGCGGGTGGCGAAGCTTGCTGCGGGCGGAACGGACGCCTCGCCCGTCGAGGTGAAGGTGGACTTAAGCGAATCGAGCAGACCCATAGTTGCCTCCAGCTTAAATAGGCGCATATCGCGCGTTTGGTTTGCCGGAAACGTTTCATATGTGTTTCGCGGCTTGGTCAACGTCCCCTATTCTACGCTGCTCAGCGATGGTCCTGAGCTGGGATTATGTGATATATCAGTTGATGGGAAGCTTGTTGCTGAAGTGTTTCTGTGCCACGGGCTCAAGTGGGGTACGCTTGAAGACGAAAAACAAGGGCGCATAATTTGCGCGAAGGGAGCACATATGATTGTCGAGAACCACGCGCTGTGGGGCGAGGAGCCGACCGAGGAATATCCAGCGACGTTTACGTATTTGGGTGCCGAGCCGCTGCCCGATAAACCGAATGGCCGCCGCCCTGCCGTGATTATCTGCGGCGGAGGTGCGTTTACGCATATCGCCCCGCATGAACAGGATCCCGTGGCGTTTGCGTTTTTGGATCACGGTTACCAGGCCTTTGTGCTCAACTATGTGACGAGTGGCACGGGTGACGTGAGCTTTCCGCACCCATTACAGTCTGAAATAGGCCATCGATAAATTTCGATGGCGAGCATTCGG